>NZ_QTQM01000033.1:0-87143 GCF_003854225.1 Burkholderia sp. Bp8986
GGATCGCGGCCGACAGCCCGGCCGGGCCGCCGCCGACGATCACGACGTCGTATTCCATCGATTCGCGCGGGCCGTATTGCTCGATGAGGCTTGCGGGGGTCATTGGCGTTCCTCTAACCGTTAGAATGCTTTTATTCGGGAGCGTATTGTCTGCGAAACGAAACGCTTGCCGCAACAGCATGCGAATACATTAGCACGATCGTTCTATTTTATGTGCTAGGGTTATGCTGCGTGGGACAGGGCGCCCGCGGCGGCGAAACGACATCGAAAGGGGATGTGCAATGGGTCGATCGATCAATCTGGAAGGCAAGGTCGCGTTGGTCACGGGCGCATCGAGCGGCCTCGGGCAACGCTTTGCGCAGGTGCTGTCGCAGGCCGGCGCGAAGGTCGTGCTCGCGAGCCGCCGCGTCGAGCGCCTGAAGGAACTGCGCGCGGAGATCGAGGCGGCGGGCGGTGCCGCGCACGTGGTGTCGCTCGACGTCACCGACGTGCAGAGCATCAAGGCGGCCATCGCGCACGCGGAGACGGAAGCCGGCACGATCGACATCCTCGTGAACAATTCGGGCGTCTCGACGATGCAGAAGCTCGTCGACGTCACGCCGTCCGATTTCGAGTTCGTGTTCGACACCAATACGCGCGGCGCGTTTTTCGTCGCGCAGGAAGTCGCGAAGCGGATGATCATGCGCGCGAACGGCAACGGCAAACCGCCGTACCGGATCATCAACATCGCGTCGGTGGCGGGGCTGCGCGTGTTTCCGCAGATCGGGCTGTATGCGATGAGCAAGTCGGCGGTCGTGCAGATGACGCGCGCGATGGCGCTCGAATGGGGCCGCCACGGGATCAACGTCAACGCGATCTGTCCGGGCTATATCGATACCGAAATCAATCATTACCTGTGGGAAACCGAGCAGGGCCAGAAGCTGCAGTCGATGCTGCCGCGCCGGCGCGTCGGCAAGCCGCAGGATCTCGACGGGCTGTTGTTGTTGCTCGCGGCCGACGAGTCGCAGTTCATCAATGGCTCGATTATCTCCGCCGACGATGGCTTCGGCCTCGCCTGAGTGGATGACATTCAGCAACAAAGAAGACTGCAATGAGCGAATATTCCCCCGTATTTGAAATGTCGATGCCGATCCGCTGGGGCGACATGGATGCGTTCGGCCACGTAAACAACACGGTCTATTTCCGCTACATGGAACAGGCGCGGATCTCGTGGTTCGAGGAACTCGGCATCGCGGGCGGCAACGGCGAGGGGCAGGGGCCCGTGATCGTCACGGCGTCGATGGAGTTCCTGAAGCAACTGCACTATCCGGGCGACGTGATCGCGAAGATGTCGGCCGCGAAGCCGGGCCGCAGCAGCTTCGACACCGGTTTCGAGCTGACGCGCGCGGACGATCCGCAGCACGTGTATGCGCGCGGCAACGCGCGCTGCGTGTGGGTCGACTACGCGCTCGGCAAGTCGGTGCCGCTGCCGCAACTGCTGCGCGATACGATCGAGCGCGCGCTCGCGGCGCAGGTCGGCTGAGCGCGGCGGCGCCGAAGCCGGCGCCCGGTGTGTCGCCATTTCCCGATGATCTCCCGAATCGGCCGCTTCACGCGGCCGATTGCCATTCCGGGGCGCGTCTTACTGGCCGAGCAGGCGCTGCAGCAGCTCCGGCGTATTGTTCGTGCCGTACTTGCGCATCAGCCGCGCCCGATAGATGTCGACCGTGCGCGAACTGATGTCGAGCACGCGCCCGATCTGCTTGCTGGTCTTGCCGGTCGCGAGCTGCGCGGCGATCTCGCGTTCGCGCGGCGTCAGCTCGACGGCGACCCGGCGCGTCGCGCTCAGGTCCTCGAAGGTCCAGACGCCCGCCGCGAGCGGCGCGGTGCGGTCGAGCGCGCGGCCCGTCACGTGGCACCAGAACAGCTCGCCGTCGGCCCGTTTCATGATTCTGTCATCGGCGTAGGTGCCGTTCGCGATCATCACGCGCGAGATGCGCTCGCCGATGCGCTGGAATTCGTCCGGCGACGGATACAGCACCTCGTACGACTTGCCGATCAGATCGGCCCGTGCGCAGCGGAAGATCGCCGCGAGCGCGTCGTTGCAGTCCTCGATCACGCGGTCGCGCGACATCACGAGGCCGAGCGGCGCGAGGTGAAAGGCAGTCTGGTAATCGAGAGCGGGCATGGCGCGGGCAAGCGGAGGCAAATGCTTATGTATTTTTGCGTATTGTGCCGTATCGGCGTCACATCGTACCCTTTCAGGCATCTCGCGGCGGTGTGCCGCGATATAAAAACAGCGCGCCTCGACGCAGGTATCGCCGTGCATGCATAGAATGATGCGGCGGGCTTGCGGCCCAGTGGGCGCGTGAACCGGTTTTGCTGGTTTCCATAGAGGAAGGGACATACAGATGAACAAAGTCTATCCAAGCGCGGCCGCCGCGCTGGAAGGGATCGTCCGCGACGGACAGACCTTCGCGGTGGGCGGCTTCGGCCTGTGCGGGATTCCCGAGGCGCTGATCGCGGCGCTGCGCGATTCCGGCGTCAAGGGCATCACCTGCATCAGCAACAACGCAGGCGTCGACGGCTTCGGTCTCGGCCTGTTGCTGGAAACGCGCCAGATCCGGAAGATGATCTCGTCGTACGTCGGCGAGAACAAGGAGTTCGAGCGCCAGTACCTGGCCGGCGAACTCGAGCTCGAATTCACGCCGCAGGGCACGCTCGCCGAGAAGCTGCGCGCGGGCGGCGCCGGCATCCCCGCCTTTTTCACGAACACCGGCTACGGCACCGTGATCGCGGAAGGCAAGGAAACGCGCCAGTTCGGCGATCGCCACTACGTGCTCGAGCCGTCGCTGACGGCCGACGTCGCGCTGGTGAAGGCATGGAAGGCCGACAAGTCCGGCAACCTGATCTATCGCCGCACCGCGCGCAACTTCAACCCGATGTGCGCGATGGCGGGCAAGATCACCGTGGCGGAAGTCGAGGAGATCGTCGAGAACGGCGAACTCGATCCGGACCATGTCCACACGCCGGGGATCTTCGTGCAGCGCATCGTGCTGAACGCGACGCCCGAAAAACGCATCGAACAACGCGTCGTACGCGCGAAAGGAGACTGACATGGCCTGGAATCGTGACCAGATGGCCGCGCGCGCGGCGAAGGAACTGCAGGACGGCTTCTATGTGAACCTCGGCATCGGCCTGCCGACGCTCGTCGCGAACCACGTGCCGGAAGGCGTCGAAGTGTGGCTGCAGTCGGAGAACGGGCTGCTCGGCATCGGCCCGTCGCCGACCGAGGACGAGGTCGACGCCGACCTGATCAACGCCGGCAAGCAGACCGTCACGACGTTGCCGGGCTCGTCGATCTTCTCGTCGGCCGATTCGTTCGCGATGATTCGCGGCGGCCACATCAACCTCGCGATCCTCGGCGCGATGCAGGTCAGCAAGAAGGGCGACCTCGCGAACTGGATGATCCCGGGCAAGATGATCAAGGGGATGGGCGGCGCGATGGACCTCGTCGCGGGCGTGAAGCGCGTCGTCGTGCTGATGGAGCATGTCGCGAAGGGCGACCAGCACAAGATCCTCGACGAATGCAACCTGCCGCTGACGGGTGTCGGCGTGGTCGACCTGATCATCACCGATCTCGGCGTGATCGAAGTGACGCCGGCCGGCCTGAAGGTGCTCGAACTCGCCGACGGCGTAAGCGCGGAAGAGATCCAGGCAAAGACGGGCGCGCCGCTCGACGTGAGCGCGGTCGCGTAAGCGCCGGCCTTTCGTCTCGACGCTCGACGCCCCGCGTTCCCCTGTGGAACGCGGGGCGTTTTGTCATGACCGCATACGTCACCCGAATCACGCTAATCACGCGATCGCGCCGCCGCCGTCGATCAGCACCGTCGAGCCGGTTGCATAAGGTGTTGCCGCCAGATACACGATCGCATTCGCGACGTCCTCCGGCTGGCCCACGCGGCGTGCCGGGAGGCGCTGCGCGGCGCCCGCGTACATCGCGTCGCGCGCATCGGGGGCGAGCTTGTCCCACAGCGGCGTCGCGATCAGGCCCGGTGATACGGTATTCACCCGCACGGGCGACAGCTCGAGCGCAAGGCCGCGGGCGAGCGCCTCGAGTGCCGCGTTGATGGCCCCCTGCAGTACCGACGACGCGTTCGGTCGCACGCTTAGGTAGCCCGACACGAACGTCAGCGAACCGCCGGGTGCGATATCGATCGAGCGTGCGACGCGGTATGCGCCCCAGAACTTGCTGTCCATCGCGGCCTGCGCGTCGGCAAGCGGCAGTGCGCGGACCGGGCCCGTCGCTGTCTTCGCGGCCGAAATCACGACGTGGTCGAACTGGCCGGCACGCGCGCAGAACGCATCGACGGCCGCCGTATCCGTGATGTCGAGCGCTTCGGTGCGTACTTGCGCGCCCGGCGCGGCATCTGCATTGACCCTGGCAGGGTCGCGCGATGCGATCGTCACGACAGCGCCGAGTCGTGCGAATGCGGTCGCGGCGGCGGCACCGATGCCGGAGCTGCCGCCGACGACGAGTACCTTCTTTCCGTGGAGTGAGTCGTTCATGGTGGTCCTTCCGAGGTGAGGGGGTGAGCAGGTGAGCGCAATCCGGTTAGATCGTTTCGGCTTCGCGCAACGTCGACGGGCTGCGCAGCGCAAAGCGGGCGATGTCGTCCTTGCGCATGAAGGCAACGCCCGGATGCGATCGAGCGTAGTGCAGGAATGCGTCCCAGGCGCGGACCATCTGCGGCGTGCCGCTGATCCGGTCGTGCGCGCTGATCGACATCAATCGCCGCCGCTGGCCGGCTTCCGCGTACAACTGGTCGAAATCGAGCTTGATCTGCTCGAGAAACATCGTCGGCGAGTAATTGCGGCCTTCGATCAGCAGGATGTCGTTGTTGCGCAACGTGTATGGAACGACCGCGAAATCGCGGCCGTCGACGGTTTCGATGAAGGGCTCGTCGCGGCTGACGTCGTCGATGTGATACACGTAGCCGAGTTCCTGCAGCAGCGGCAGCGTGTGCGGTCCGCGCCGCAGCCAGTTGCAGTTGTAGCCGATCGGGCGCCGTCCCGTCGCCGCTTCGACCATGTCGCGGGCTTCGGTGAGGAAGCGGCGCTCGTCGTCGCGGCTCATCGCGAATTGCGACCGCCAGGTCGGGCCGTGCGCGGCCGCTTCGTGGCCGCGCGACACGATCTCGCGTGCCAGTTCGGGATGCCGGCGCACGGCTTCCCCGATCATGTGCGACGTGACCTTCACGCCATGCCGGTCCCACAGGTCGAGAAGACGCGGGATCCCTTCACGGTAGCCATATGCGAACCACGTGGCCGACGCGAGGTCGACCGGGACCGACGGTGGAAACTCGACGGACGGGAACGGGCTGTCCGCGCCCTTGGACGGTTGTCCGCCGGCCTCGAACTGCATCGAGATCGAGATGACGAGCCGCGTGTTGTCCGGCCAGAACCCGCTGGCGTTCGTCCCGGCAGCATCCGATATCGGCGCGGCAGTTGCCGACCGGGAGGCGCCCGCGGCCATCGCGATGCCGGCGGCCGCCCCGGCGCCTGCTTGTGCAAGAAACTTGCGGCGCGCCGGACGCATCGCCGAAGAATCGTAGTCGCTGTCAGTCATCGTCCCCTCCGTCAGCCGACGAGCCCGAGCTGACGCATCAGCGTCAGGTTGTCCTCGATGTGCCAGTTTTCCGCTATCCGACCTTGGACGATGCGGTAGATGTCGGTCGCGATGAAGTCGATCGCCTGTCCGCTTCCGGTCGTTCCGTTGAACGTGCCGGTGAAATGGCCGCGAAAGTGCAGGTGCACGACGACACGGTCGCCCGCCACGATCATCTGTTCGATGTCGCAATGCAGGTCCGGGATGGCCGTGCGCATCGTCCTGGACGCCGCGAGTGGCCCCGCTACGCCTTGTTCACGGCCGGCCGGCAACGTCCGGTCGACGAAATCGGCCGCGAGTGCAGCGCGGGCGAGGGTCGCATCACCGGTATTCCAGAACGTGCCGTAGCGACGCGCGGCGAGGATCTGCGCGCGCGCCTGCGTAACCGGCACGTCGGTCGCGACGGTCAGGCCGTGTGGGTCGAGAAGGTCGGCGGCGCGGGCCGCGACAGGCGACAGCGCGGCGACGCAGGCCGCCGCGGCGATGACGCGGGTGATCGGGCGCACGTTCGAAGGAAGGATCGACATGGTTTCGGATGTCCTGTGAATGGCGTCGCGGGACGACGCGGAACAGGTATGGTAGGTTTCCGTTCTGAACACAAATACGGTCTAAAAGCGAATGGATTATTCGAAAAAAAGAAAGGGCGAGGCGAAGCGGGTGCCGCGATGCTGATCGACGATCTCCCGGCGCTCGATACCTTCGCGAGAATCGTGTCGGCCGGTAGCCTGTCCGCGGCGGCGCGCGAGCTGGACTTGTCGCTGTCCGTCGTCAGCAAGCGGCTCGCGCATCTCGAGTCGCAGCTCGGCGTGCGTCTGCTGCACCGGACGACGCGACAGCAGACGCTGACCGACGACGGTGCGCAGTTCCATGCGCAGGTGCTGCGCATCCTGGCCGAGGTCGATCGCGCCGAAACGCTGATGAGCGATCGTCGCGGCACGGTCAGCGGCGTGCTGCGCCTGACGGCGCCCGGCGAACTCGGCCGGCTGCGGATCGCGCCGCTCGTCGCCGCGTTTCAACGGCAACATCCGGAGTTGACCGTGCACCTGACGCTGACCGACGCGATCGTGGATCTGCTCGCGCAGGACATCGACGTTGCCGTGCGGATCGGCAGTCTCGCCGATTCGACGATGATCGCGCGCGAGCTGGCGCCGAATCATCGCGTGCTGTGCGCGTCGTCGAGCTATCTCGCCGTGCACGGGCTGCCGGCCCATCCCGCCGAGCTTCGCATGCACCGATGCATCGTGATGGGCGACCAGCCGCGTGCGGAGTGGCGGTTCGACGGTGTACAGGGCGCGGTTGCGGTCGAAGTGACGGCCGCGCTGCTGACGAACGACGGCGGTGCGGCTCGTACGTTGGCGCTG
Source organism: Burkholderia sp. Bp8986 (assembly GCF_003854225.1). Taxonomy (NCBI): domain Bacteria; kingdom Pseudomonadati; phylum Pseudomonadota; class Betaproteobacteria; order Burkholderiales; family Burkholderiaceae; genus Burkholderia; species Burkholderia sp. Bp8986. The sequence continues at coordinate 7,009 of NZ_QTQM01000033.1, forward strand.
GAGGGCGCGGGCATCGCGCTGAAGTCGATCTGGGATGTCGGTGCCGACCTCGACGCGGGCCGGCTCGTCCGCGTGCTGCCGGCATTCGCCGCACCCGCGGCGCCGCTTCATGCGGTCTATCCCGGCGGGCGTCACGTGCCGTTGCGCGTGCGGGCGTTCATCGACTTCCTGCGCGAGCAGTTGCGCGCCTCGTGGCGCCGCGGCGCGTGAGCCGGTGCGAACGATGCGCCGGATGACCGCAGGCGCGTGACGACCCGCCGTTAAGAAGCGGTTTACAATCGTTTGCATCGGGTGGTGCAAGCATTGCCCGCCGCACCGTCCACGTTCGACAGGATGCCAACGATGCCAACAACCTCAGCGAATCCTCCGGTTCCCCGTCAGCGACGGGTGCAGTGTGCGAGCGCCGCAGGCCTTCACCACGTCGCCTATACCGAATGGGGCGACCCCGCCAATCCGCGCGTGCTGCTCTGCGTGCACGGCCTGACCCGTTCGGGGCGCGACTTCGACCGGCTCGCCGCCGCGCTGTCCGATACGTATCGCGTCGTCTGCCCCGACGTCGTCGGGCGCGGGCGCTCCGACTGGCTCGCCGATCCGCGGCTTTATGCGATTCCGCAATACGTGGCCGACATGGTGACGCTGATCGCGCGGCTCGACGTCGAGTCGGTCGACTGGTTCGGCACGTCGATGGGCGGGCTGATCGGCATGGCGCTCGCGGGGCTGCCCGGTTCGCCGTTGCGCCGGATGATCGTCAACGACGTCGGCCCGCGCATCGAACCCGATTCGCTGACGCGCATCGGCGAATACCTCGGCGTGCAGCCGCGCTTCGCGACGGAGCAGGAGGGCATCGACTATCTGACGTCGCTGTCGCTGCCGTTCGGCGCATTGAGCGGCGACGAGTGGCGCGAGATCAACGGGCCGTTGCTGCGCGAGTTGCCCGACGGCGGCTGGACGATGCGCTACGATCCGCGCATCGCGGAGCCGTTCAAGGCGACGACGCCCGAACTGGCCGCGCTCGGCGAGGCGGCGCTGTGGCGCGCGATCGAGACCACCGATGCGTCGCTGCTGGTCGTGCGCGGCGAGCGTTCCGACCTGCTGTCGCGCGACACGGCGGCCGAGATGGTGCGGCGCGGCCGGCACGTGACGCAAGCCGAGATCCAGGACGCGGGCCATGCGCCGGCGTTCATCAGTGCCGACCAGATTGCGCTCGCCCGCCGGTTTTTCGTCGAAGGCGGCGCATAAACGCGTCATAATATGCGGTTCGGCGGCACGCGGGCCGTGTCGTCGCCGATACTTCACCTACTCACACGACCGGAACATTCCATGGCAGTCATTCGTCACCACGTCGGGGCCCGTCTCTCCGAAACCGCGATCCACAACGGTACCGTGTATCTGGCCGGCCAGATTGCCGAAGACACCACCCAGGACATCAAGGGCCAGACGCGCGAAGTGCTCGGCCACATCGACCGCCTGCTCGCCGAAGCGAACAGCGACAAGGCGCATCTGCTGTCGGTGCAGATCTACATTTCGGATCTCGCGAACTTCGAAGGCATGAATGCGGAGTGGGACGCGTGGGTCGCGCCCGGCAATACGCCGCCGCGCGCGACCGTCGAGGCGAAGCTCGCGGATCCGGCGCTGCTCGTCGAGATCGTCGTCGTCGCCGCGCAGCGGAGCTGAGCGAAGCATCACGATGACCGCAATACGCCAGGCCGTGCAATGACCGAGTCCGTTTCCGCTTCTTCCGTCGCGGCGCCGTCGTTCGACGACGTGCTCGCGTTCGTGCGCGAGCGGGCCGGCGACGCGCGCCTGTCGACGGGCGAGTTGCTCGCCGATCATTCGGCGGGCACGGCGTCGATCATGCGCACGCTGAACGTCGACCCGCACGCGATGCAGGCGGCTGCGCTGTTCGTGCTGACGCCGCACCTGAACGACCCGGAGCGGGAGTTGACCGAACGCTTCGGCGAAGAGGTTGCGCGGCTCGTATCCGACGTGCGCAAGCTGCTGCGGCTCGGCACCGTGAGCCTGCGCGCCGCGCAGAACGCGATGCCCGACGCCGGGCGCGACGCCGCGGAAGAGCGGCGCACGCAGATCGAGGCGCTGCGCAAGATGCTGCTCGCGTTCGCGCAGGACATCCGCGTGGTGCTGATCCGGCTGGCGTCGCGGCTGCAGTCGCTGCGCTACTACGCGGCGGCGAAGATCGACCCGCCCCCCGACGTCGCGCGCGAGACGCTCGAGATCTATGCGCCGCTCGCGAACCGTCTCGGTATCTGGCAACTGAAGTGGGAGCTCGAGGACCTCGCGTTCCGCTTCGAGGATCCGGTCACCTACAAGCGCATCGCCAAGCTGCTCGACGAAAAGCGCATCGAACGCGAGGCGTACGTCGCGCAGGCGATCGAGCGGCTGCAGCACGAACTGGCGGAAGCGCACATCCCGGCCGACGTGAGCGGTCGGCCGAAGCACATCTACAGCATCTGGCGCAAGATGCGCGGCAAGGAGCTCGACTTCTCCGAGCTGTACGACGTGCGCGCATTCCGCGTGATCGTGCCGGACATCAAGGATTGCTACGCGGTGCTCGGCATCGTGCATCACCTGTGGCAGCCGGTGCCGAAGGAATTCGACGATTACATCTCGCGTCCCAAGCCGAACGGCTACAAGTCGCTGCATACGGTCGTGATCGGCGACGACGGTCGCGCGTTCGAAGTACAGATCCGCACGCAGGAAATGCACCGCTTCGCGGAGTACGGCGTCGCCGCGCACTGGCGCTACAAGGAAGCGGGCGCGCGCGGCTATGGCGGCCAGTTCTCGGCGAGCGACAAGTACGACGAGAAGATCGCGTGGCTGCGCCAGCTGCTCGCATGGAAGGACGACGTCGAGGACGGCACCGAAGTCTCGGGCGACAAGGCGTGGGCGCAACTGCGCGAGACATCGCTCGACGACGACCATATCTACGTGCTGACGCCGCAGGCGCGCGTGATCGCGCTGCCGCAGGGCGCGACGCCGGTCGATTTCGCGTATCACCTGCACAGCGAGCTTGGCCATCGCTGCCGCGGCGCGCGCGTCGACGGCGTGATGGTGCCGCTGAACACGTCGCTCGCCAACGGCCAGACGGTCGAGATCGTCGCGGTGAAGGAGGGCGGGCCGTCGCGCGACTGGCTGAACCTGCAGCTCGGCTACCTGAAGAGCCCGCGCGCGCGCCAGAAGGTGCGCGCGTGGTTCAACTCGATCGAGCAGGAAGAGAACATCGCGCATGGTCGCGCGCTCGTCGAAAAGACGCTGCAGCGCGAGGGCAAGACGTCGGTCAACCTCGACAATTTGGCCGCGAAGCTCGGCTTCAAGTCGCCCGATGAGTTGTTCTCGGTCGTCGGCAAGGAGGAATTCAGCCTGCGCAACGTCGAGCACGCGCTGTCCGATGCGCCGCCGCCCGACCATGCGCCCGAGGCGCCCGCCGATTTCGAGAAGCGCAGCAGCGGGGCGAGCGTCGCGCACGGCGCGTCGACCGGCGTGCTGGTGGTCGGTGTCGATGCGTTGCTGACGCAGCTTGCGCGCTGCTGCCGTCCGGCGCCGCCCGACCCGATCAGTGGTTTCGTGACGCGCGGCAAGGGGATGTCGATCCACCGCAGCGACTGCCCGACGTTCCGGCGGATGGCCGAGCGGGCGCCGGAGCGCGTACTGCAGACGACCTGGTCGGCCGACGTGCTGGGCGGCCGTGGCGTGTCCGTCTATCCGGTCGACCTGATGATCGAGGCGAGCGACAGGCAAGGCCTGCTGCGCGATATCTCTGAAGTGTTCGCGCGCGAGAAGATGAACGTGGTGGGCGTGAAGACGCAGAGCCGCCGCAACGCGGCATTCATGCAGTTCACGGTCGAGGTGTCGAATTCCGCGCAGGTGCAGCGGGCGTGCACGCTGCTCGGCGAAGTGCCGGGCGTCGTGCGGGCGGGGCGCAAGGCTTGATGTCCCTGTAATGGGGTTGGAGCCCGATCATTTTGCTGCGGCCGCATAAAAACGCTTGCCAAGTCTGCGTTGGCTCCATATAATGTTAGCTTCTCTAGGCTCGTAGCTCAGCTGGTTAGAGCACCACCTTGACATGGTGGGGGTCGTTGGTTCGAGTCCAATCGAGCCTACCAACGAATTGAGAATGCCCGGTTTTTCGGGTGTTCGATGCAGTAAATAACTCAACGCGAACAAGGCGAATACGGTTATGACACCGCGAACGTTGACCGAAACCTTTTCGGAGCGACGCTAGTCGAGGAACGTTTTCGCCCTTTCAGTTTGAGTGAAGTATCGAATGCGGCCCCTCGAAAGCGGGGCCGCATTTTTTTTGTCGCGAAATTTTCGCGCGTGACTTTGATATCGCGTGCTTGGTTTGCCGCCCACTGTCGGCATCACGGAGATTGCTATGGTTTCGATACGCTTGCCTGACGGCTCAGTTCGACAATACGAGCATCCGGTGACAGTTGCCGAGGTTGCGGCCTCGATCGGTCCCGGCCTTGCGAAGGCTGCGCTTGGTGGCAAGCTCGATGGCGAGCTGGTCGATACGTCCACGGTCATCGATCGCGACGCATCGCTCGCGATCGTCACGGACAAGGATGCCGACGGTCTCGACATCATTCGTCACTCGACCGCGCACTTGCTCGCCTATGCGGTGAAGGATCTGTATCCGGATGCGCAGGTGACGATCGGTCCGGTGATCGACAACGGCTTCTATTACGACTTCTCGTACAACCGCCCGTTTACGCCTGAAGATCTGGAAAAGATCGAAAAGCGCATGCAGGAACTCGCGAAGAAGGACGAGCCAGTGACGCGCCGCGTCGTATCGCGCGACGAGGCGGCCGGCTATTTCCGCAGCCTCGGCGAGAAGTACAAGGCCGAGATCATCGAATCGATTCCGCAAAGTGACGAAATCAAGCTGTACTCGCACGGCGGCTTCACCGACCTCTGCCGCGGCCCGCACGTGCCGTCGACCGGCAAGCTGAAGGTCTTCAAGCTGATGAAGGTCGCGGGCGCGTACTGGCGCGGCGACTCGAAGAACGAGCAGCTGCAGCGCATCTACGGGACGGCCTGGACGAAGAAGGAAGACCAGGATCAATACCTGCACATGCTCGAGGAAGCGGAAAAGCGCGACCACCGCAAGCTCGGCAAGCAGCTCGACCTGTTCCACATGCAGGAAGAGTCGCCGGGCATGGTGTTCTGGCATCCGAAGGGCTGGGCGCTGTGGCAGCAGGTCGAGCAGTACATGCGCCGCCGCGTGAACGAAGCCGGCTACCTCGAGATCAAGACGCCGATGATCATGGACCGCTCGCTGTGGGAAGCGTCGGGTCACTGGCAGAACTACCGCGAGAACATGTTCACGACGGAGTCGGAGAAGCGCGACTACGCGATCAAGCCGATGAACTGTCCGGGGCACGTCCAGGTGTTCAAGCACGGCCTGCGCTCGTACCGCGACCTGCCGCTGCGCTACGCGGAATTCGGTTCGTGCCATCGCAACGAGGCGTCGGGCGCGCTGCATGGCCTGATGCGCGTGCGCGGCTTCGTGCAGGACGATGCGCACATCTTCTGTACGGAAGACCAGTTCATCTCGGAATCGATCGCGTTCAACACGCTGGCCATGAGCGTGTACAAGGACTTCGGTTTCGATCACATCGACATCAAGCTGTCGCTGCGTCCCGAGCAGCGTGCGGGCACGGACGAGACGTGGGATCGCGCGGAGCAGGGCCTGCGCGACGCGCTGACGGCCTGCGGCCTCACGTGGGAAGAGTTGCCGGGTGAAGGCGCGTTCTACGGCCCGAAGATCGAGTACCACATCAAGGATGCACTCGGCCGTTCGTGGCAGTGCGGCACGCTGCAGCTCGACATGGTCCTGCCGGAGCGCCTCGGCGCCGAGTACGTCGCGGAAGACAACAGCCGCCGCCGGCCGGTGATGTTGCACCGCGCGATCGTCGGTTCGATGGAGCGTTTCCTCGGCATTTTGATCGAGCACCATGCTGGTGCAATGCCCGTCTGGCTCGCGCCGTTCCAGGCAATTGTGCTCAATATCGCCGAAAGTCAGGCCGAATATGCGCAGTCCCTGGCCCAATCGTTGCAAAAACAAGGGGTTAGAGTGGCGGCCGATTTGCGCAACGAGAAGATTAGCTATAAAATACGCGAGCACACGCTGGAAAAGGTGCCTTATCTCCTCGTCGTGGGCGATAAGGAGCGTGATGCGCAAACGGTAGCCGTGCGTGCCCGTGGCGGCGTCGATCTTGGCGTTATGCCGATCGAAGCCTTCGTTGAGCGTCTGCAGGAAGACCTGCGCTCGTTTAAGTAACCGCCCTGGCAGCGCGGCTCGTTTTTTTAATTTTTAGAGGAAACGTAACATCGCTACTGATAAGTCGTCGCACCGCATCAACGGTGAAATCACTGCGCCGGAAGTGCGTCTGGTCGGGATCGAGAACGAACCGCTCGGTATCGTAAAACTCGCTGATGCTTTCCGTAAATCGGAAGAACTGGATGTTGACCTGGTGGAAATCGCGCCGCAAGCGGTTCCGCCGGTTTGCCGTCTGATGGATTACGGCAAGTTCAAGTACCAGGAATCGAAGAAGCAGCACGAAGCGAAGCTGAAGCAAAAGGTCATCCAGGTAAAGGAAGTCAAATTCCGCCCGGGTACCGATGACGGTGACTACAACGTCAAGCTTCGCAATCTCGTGCGCTTCCTCGAAGAGGGCGACAAGACGAAGATCACGTTGCGTTTCCGCGGCCGCGAAATGGCTCACCAGGAGATCGGCATGCGGATGCTTGAGCGTCTGCGCACGGATCTCGAGGAAGTCGGCCAGGTCGAGCAGATGCCGAAGATGGAAGGGCGCCAGATGATCATGGTGCTCTCGCCGAAGAAAAAGAAGTAACGGGCCCGCGCGCCACGCGCGCAGGTTCGAAAGTGGTTCGGTGCGTGGCCCGGTCAGGGCGGCGCACCAACAATGACGGCGGCTGCGCAAGCGGTTCGCCGTACACAAGTGGACTGGGTTTCGAAGGGCGGGTCAAGGGCGCAAGCCAACCGCACACCCATCGCCATCAAATAAACTGGAGTTGTTCGTCATGCCTAAGATGAAGACCAAGAAGAGTGCTGCAAAGCGCTTCGTGGTGCGTCCGGGCGGTACCGTCAAGCGCGGTCAAGCCTTCAAGCGTCACATCCTGACCAAGAAAACCACGAAGAACAAGCGTCACCTGCGCGGCGCAACGGCAGTTCATGATTCCGATCTGAACTCCGTCCGCGCAATGCTGCCGTTCGCGTAACCCCTCAACTGATACTCCAAGGAGAGAAACATGCCTCGAGTCAAACGTGGGGTAACCGCACGGGCCCGCCACAAGAAGATCATCAACCTGGCCAAGGGTTATCGCGGCCGTCGCAATAACGTCTACCGCATCGCCAAGCAGGCGGTGATGCGCGCTGGTCAGTACGCGTACCGCGATCGCCGCAACAAGAAGCGTGTGTTCCGCGCACTGTGGATCACGCGTATCAACGCGGCAGTTCGCCAGCACGACATGACCTACAGCGTGTTCATCAACGGCCTGAAGAAGGCGTCGATCGAACTCGACCGTAAGGTTCTGGCCGACATGGCGGTGTTCGACAAGGCTGCTTTTGCTGCGATCGTCAAGCAGGTGAAAGCCGCCGTTGCAGCCTAATTGCGAAATTAGCACTGCGTGGTTAGTTGCAGCGACGTTCCGGTAGTCTCGGCCGCTGCAGCGAAAACGGGGCTCTTCCGAGCCCCTTTTTTGTTTGGTGGAGCAGTTTCGCTCGCCAAGACCGAATGACGTTGGAAATGATGGGATCTATGGATCTGGACCAGATTGTCGCCGACGCGCAGCAGTCCTTCGAACAGGCTGCCGACATCACCACGCTCGAAAACGAGAAAGCCCGCTTTCTCGGCAAGTCGGGTGCGCTGACCGAGTTGCTCAAGGGCCTCGGCAAGCTCGATCCCGAAGCACGCAAGACCGAAGGCGCACGCATCAACGTCGCGAAGCAGCAGGTTGAAGCCGCGCTGACCGCACGCCGCCAGGCGCTCGCCGACGCGCTGTTGAACCAGCGCCTCGCCGCCGAGGCGATCGACGTGACGCTGCCGGGCCGCGGCGCCGGCGCAGGCAGCCTGCACCCCGTGATGCGCACGTGGGAGCGCGTCGAACAGATTTTCCGCTCGATCGGCTTCGACGTGGCCGACGGTCCCGAGATCGAGACCGACTGGTACAACTTCACGTCGCTGAACAGCCCGGAGAACCATCCGGCGCGTTCGATGCAGGACACCTTCTACGTCGAAGGCAAGGATGCCGACGGCCGCCAGCTGCTGCTGCGCACGCACACGAGCCCGATGCAGGTGCGTTACGCGCGCATGAACCGCCCGCCGATCAAGGTGATCGCGCCGGGCCGCACGTATCGCGTCGACAGCGATGCGACCCACTCGCCGATGTTCAATCAGGTCGAGGGGCTGTGGATCGACGAGAACATCAGCTTCGCCGACCTCAAGGGCGTCTATACCGACTTCCTGAAGAAATTCTTCGAGCGCGACGACATCCTCGTGCGCTTCCGCCCGTCGTATTTCCCGTTTACGGAACCGTCGGCCGAGATCGACATGATGTTCGAGCACGGCAAGAACGCCGGCAAATGGCTCGAGATCTCGGGCTCGGGGCAGGTGCATCCGACCGTGATCCGCAACATGGGCCTCGATCCCGAGCGCTACATCGGCTTTGCGTTCGGCAGCGGCCTCGAGCGCCTGACGATGCTGCGCTACGGCGTGCAGGATCTCCGGCTGTTCTTCGAGAACGACCTGCGTTTCCTGCGCCAGTTCGCATAACGCACGCGCCGCGCCGACATGTGCCCGCGCATGCCCCGCCGGACATTTCCGACGGGGGCCGGGCGCCGATCTAACCTGTTTCGAACGTAGACATCCATGCAATTCCCTGAATCCTGGTTGAGAACCTTTGTCGACCCGCAGCTGACGACCGACGAACTGTCGCACGCGCTGACGATGGCGGGGCTCGAAGTCGAATCGCTGAGCAAGGCTGCGCCGCCGACATCGAAGATCATCGTCGGCCGCGTGCTCGAAGTCGTCAAGCATCCGGATGCGGACAAGCTCAATGTCTGCCAGGTCGACGCCGGCACCGGCGCGACGCTGAATATCGTGTGCGGCGCACCGAACGTGGCGCCCGGCATCAAGGTGCCGGTCGCGCTGGTCGGCGCGGAACTGCCGCCGGCAGAAGAGGGCGGCAAGCCGTTCGCGATCAAGCTGTCGAAGCTGCGCGGCGTGGAGAGCCAGGGGATGCTGTGCTCGGCGCGCGAGCTGAAGCTGTCCGAGGACCACAGCGGCCTGCTGATCCTGCCGGAAGACACGCCGGTCGGCCAGGACATCCGCGATACGCTCAATCTCGACGACACGATCTTCGAAATCAAGCTGACGCCGAACAAGGCCGATTGCCTGTCGGTGTTCGGCATCGCGCGCGAGACGGCCGCGATCACCGGCGCGCCGCTGACGCCGGTCGATATCCGTCCGGTGCGCGTCGAGCTCGACGAAACGCTGCCCGTGCGCATCGCTGCGCCCGATCTGTGCGGCCGCTTCTCGGGTCGCGTGATCCGCGGCGTGAACGCGCATGCGAAGACGCCGCAATGGATGGTCGAGCGCCTCGAGCGTTCGGGCCAGCGCAGCGTGTCGGCGCTCGTCGACATCTCGAACTACGTGATGTTCGAGCTCGGCCGTCCGTCGCACGTGTTCGATCTGGACAAGATCCACGGCGGCATCGAAGTGCGCTGGGGCAAGCGCGGCGAGTCGCTGAAGCTGCTGAACGGCAACACGGTCGAGCTCGACGAAACGGTCGGCGTGATTGCGGACGACCGTCAGGTCGAAAGCCTCGCGGGCATCATGGGCGGAGACAGCACGGCCGTCACGCTCGATACGACCAACATCTACCTGGAAGCCGCGTTCTGGTGGCCGGACAGCATCCGTGGCCGCGCGCGCAAGTACAACTTCTCGACCGATGCGGCCCATCGGTTCGAGCGCGGCGTCGACTACGCGACGACCGTCGAACACGTCGAGCGCATCACGCAGCTGATTCTCGAGATCTGCGGCGGCAAGGCCGGCCCGGTCGACGACCAGGCAGTGAACCTGCCGCAGCGTGCGCCGGTGAAGATGCGCGTATCGCGCGCGAACCGCATCATCGGCGTGAAGATCGACGCCGACGAGATCGCGAACATCTTCACGCGCCTGCGCCTGCCGTTCGAGCGTGACGACGACGCGTTCCTGGTCACGCCGCCGTCGCACCGCTTCGACATCGAGATCGAGGAAGATCTGATCGAGGAAGTGGCGCGCATTTACGGCTTCGAGAAGATTCCCGCGCGTCCGCCGGTCGCGACGAGCGAGATGCGCGCGACCAACGAGACGCGGCGCTCGATCCACGACATCCGTCATGCGCTCGCGGCGCGCGACTATGCGGAAACGGTCAACTTCAGCTTCGTCGATGCGGAGTGGGAGCACGACTTCGCCGGCAACGACAATCCGATCCGCCTGCTGAACCCGATCGCGAGCCAGCTGTCGGTGATGCGCACGACGCTGTTCGGCAGCCTGATCTCCGTGCTGCGCCACAACCTGAACCGTCGCGCGGATCGCGTGCGCGTGTTCGAGACGGGGCGCGTGTTCCTCGCGGATTCGTCGGTGAAGGCCGGCGAGTTGACCGTCGAAGGCTACACGCAACCGAAGCGTGTCGGCGCGCTCGCGTACGGCCCGGCAGTCGACGAGCAGTGGGGCGTCGCGACCCGCGCGGTCGATTTCTTCGACGTGAAGGGTGACCTCGAGGCACTGCTCGCGCCGGCCGCCGCGCGCTTCGTGAAGGCCGAGCATCCGGCCCTCCATCCGGGCCGCAGCGCACGCATCGAAGTGGATGGCCGCGCGGTCGGCTGGATCGGCGAGCTGCATCCGCGCCTGATGCAGAAGTACGAGCTGCCGCACGCGCCGGTGATGTTCGAAATCGACGCGGATGCGCTGATCGCGCGTGCACTGCCGGCGCCGACCGACGTGTCGAAATTCCCGCCGGTACGGCGCGATATCGCCGTTGTCGTCGATCAGGCGGTCGAGGTTCAGGCACTTTTCGATGAAATGAAGAAGGCGCTGGCCGAAGACGCCTGCCGATTCGTTCAGAAGGTTGTACTCTTCGACGAATTTCGTGCAAAATCAAATACTTCCGGTGGTCTTGCCGCGCACGAGAAGAGCCTTGCCTTCCGCGTGACGCTGCAGGATGCGGCTGGCACGCTACAGGACGAGGTCGTCGATCAGGCGATCCAGACGCTGGTCGAGCGGATGGCTCGTGCGGGTGCCCGCCTGCGCGGCTAAGGAGAGGAGCCGCCCGTTCGCGGGTGGCGCTTCCCCATCGTGAGTTTTGGTTTAACGCGCTGTATGGCAGATATGAACGACATGACCTCGAGTGAATTCGAAGCCCTCCTGACGGCGCAACGCAGCGCCATGAACCGCGACGCTTCGGCGCCGGCGTCCACCGAGACGCCGACGCTGACGAAAGCGGAGCTGGCGGAGCTGCTGTTCGACAGCGTCGGGCTGAACAAGCGTGAAGCGAAGGACATGGTCGAGGCGTTTTTCGAAGTGATCCGCGACGCGCTCGAAAACGGCGAAAGCGTCAAGCTGTCGGGGTTCGGCAACTTCCAGCTGCGCGACAAGCCGCAGCGTCCGGGCCGCAACCCGAAGACGGGCGAGGCGATTCCGATCGCGGCCCGCCGGGTGGTAACCTTCCACGCGAGCCAGAAGCTGAAGGCGCTGGTCGAAAACGGCGCGGAGTAACGCCCGCGCGCCGAAGTCTCCGCGCGGCCGCCGCGCATTCTTTACCGACGGTTAACCGACGATGACCACTACGGTTGAGAAAGTCGTCTTGCCTCCGATTCCCGCGAAGCGCTATTTCACGATCGGTGAAGTCAGCGAACTGTGCGGGGTCAAGCCGCACGTGCTGCGTTATTGGGAACAGGAATTCACGCAGTTGCGGCCGGTGAAGCGGCGTGGCAATCGCCGATACTATCAGCACCACGAAGTGCTGCTGATCCGGCGGATTCGCGAGTTGCTGTACGAACAGGGATTCACGATCAACGGGGCGCGCAACCGGCTCGATTCGCCGGGCGGCGAGCGCGCTGCCGCGGCGCCGGCCGAGCCCGATGTGCCGGCCGGCGACGTGCGAGTATCGGGCAAGCCGGGTGCAACGGTCGACGTGATCGCGTTGCGGCAGGCGCTCCTCGATGTGATCGACGGACTCAAACACGACTGAGCGCAACGCTCGAATCAACAGGAAACCCGGTCGGCGATGCGCCGCCGGGTTTTTTCATGCACGCGGGCTCGTGCTCGGCGGGTCAGCGCGATGCGAGCGGGTTCGGCTTGCCCATGTCGACGACCAGCGTGCCGTCCGGCAGCATCCGCACCGAGCCCTGCGCGACCTGGCTGCGGTAGCCGTACAGGTCGAAACGCATCGGGCCGGCCTCGGCCGAGTTCCGGATCAGCGCGCGCACGTTCAGTTCGAGCACGTTGAACATCTTCATGTCGCCGCCTTCCATCCACATGTAGCTCGGCGCGTCGATCTGCGGCCGCTTCGTCGCGGGCGCGTCGGCGGCACGCCGGAACGTGAGGCGCAGCCCGTCGCGTTCGACCGTCGCCTGGCCGAGTTTGCCGTTCAGCACCGGCGGCGGAAACACGGTGTACTGGTCGAGCACGAGCGTGTCGCCGCGCAGCTCCGCGCCGCGGCGCTGCAGCGGCGTCAGCGACGCGAGCTCGATGCCGAGCGAGCGCAGCAGCTTCGCCTGCGGGATGCCGAGCACCGATACCTGCGCCGGCTTGAACGCGAGGTGCCGGCCGTCGAGCACTGACAGCGTGCCCTTCATGTCGGTCGGCAGCCACACGCCGGGCACGTGATTCCAGAGCTTGATGCCGCCCTGGACGCGCAGGTCCTGGCCATCTGCGCTCAACTGCAGGTCGTTCAGCGAGCGCGGCGAGTAGTCGAGCAGGTAGTTGTTGAAGAGCGCCGACATCGCCTTCCACGATTCGACGACCGTTCCGCCGAGAATGCGGATGTCGTACTGGTTCGGATCGTCGAGATCGACCGGTTCGCCCGGGCGTTTCGCGATCAGCTGCACGTCGAGATCCTCGACATGGAAGCCGATGTCGCCGGACAGGTTGAAGTCGACGTTGTGCAGGTGGATCGTCGGGTTGCGGTTCGACACGTGCCGTTCGTTGAACGGAGCGGTCGACGAGCGCCGCATCGCGACTTTCTGCATGCCGGGTTGCGGTGCGCTGGCCGCGAGTGCAAACGCTTCCCAGTGCTGGCGCGAGTCGCGCAACGCGTTCTGCTGCGCGGCGAGGAAGCTGTCGTTCAGGCGAGCGGCTGCATTGCCGAGCGCGGCGCCGCTCGCGGGGCCCGCGTACGACGGCATCCGGATCGCCATCGCGCCGCTTTCGTCGAAATTGAAATAGCCGGCCGAAACCTGGTCGCGATAGTGGTACAGGTCGAACACGAAGTGCTGGTCGCGCTTCGTCGGATCGACCGGGCCGATCAGGATGTCGGCGTTCATCGGCATCGAGCGCATGAATTTCACGTCGCCGCCGCGGATGTACATCGCCTGTTGCGGCGCGTTCGCGGGGAGCGCGAAGCCGGCGTGCGAGCCGTCGTCGAGCGTCAGGTCGAGGCCGGCCGGTGTAACGCGCAGCGCGGTGATCCGGATCTTCAGCCGTGGCGGCGGCATCAGCTTGTCGACCGACATCACGAGGTCGTCGCCGGCGAGCCGCGCGATCGGTGTTTCCACCTTCAGCAGATCGGCCATCTTCACGTTGGCCGCGCGCATGACCGGCTGCGCGTTGATGCCCGACACGCGCACGCCGGTCGGGTGGAATACGAGCTGGCTGCCGTCGCGGATCGCGAGCGTGCCGGTCAGCGAGAACGGCACCCAGCCGTCGCGCTGCATCTCGCCTTGAAGATGGATCACGCCGTCGCCGGCCGATACGGCAAGCTTGCGCAGCGGCGCGTTGCGGTAACCGAAGATGTAAGTGTCGAAGAGCGCGGTCAGCTTTGCGTTGTCGAGCGTGACCGCGCCTTCGTGTACGTCGATCTCGAAGCTCGTCGGGTCGTCGAACACGATGGGGGCGCCGGCCTGCGTCGGCACGAGCGTCGCGGACAGTTGATGGATGAAGAAGCCGAGGTTGTTGACGATGCGGAAATCGACGTCGCGCAGGAACGTCATCGCGCCGTTCTGGCCCGAGTCGCGCAGCGTGAACGGGCGCGGCTGCGTGAGGTTGATCGACGCGAGCGACGGCACCGTGCGGGCGATCTGCTGTTCGTGAGCGAGGCGTTCGGCTTTGGCGCGCTCGATCTTCGTCGATGCGACCGACGCGTTGCCGTCGCGCTGCGCGGCCGGTTCCGCGCAGCCGGTGCAGAGCAGCGCGAGCGCAAGCGCACCGCAGCCGAATGCGCGAGCGGTGCCGTGTGAAACCGGGGCGACCGCGCGTCGCAGGCCGGCCATCCAGTCGAAACTTGCCAAGGGCGTGCGATGGCCGCGCCGGACCGAATTCCGCATCGTCTGTCTCCATGTCTTGTCGTGACCGGCGAGGGCGCGCGATCGATGCGCGGCGCAGTCGTCGATGCCGTGCAGTGTGGCATAGCGCGCTAGAGCGGCGTTACCAAACAGCGGGCGTGCGGGCAACACCGGTCGGCGCACGACGGGGCAAAGGATTCGCGGCGTCGGGGCGGCAATATCAAACGGTCGTTTGGTTTTGCGGTCGAGGGGCGGCGCGCATTGCGCCGGATCGGCAAACCCGGCGGCGTGGGTTGACGCCGGGTTTCGTGCCGGATGAAGGCCGTGTCCGGTCCGGGCGCGGCGGCAGCGCGATGACAGCCGCGCTGTCGCCAGCGCCGCCTGCATGGTCGGTCAGACCAGCATGCGCTGCCGGATCGCATTCTGCGTCGACGCGTCGAGCTGCAGGCCGTTCTCGATGTATGACGTCATCGAGCCATACGACGCGACGACCTGATCGAACGCCGCCTGCAGATAGGCGGCTTGCGCGCTTTGCAGCGCGGCCATCATGTCGGCCGCATCCTGCCCGCCGCGCTTTTGCGCCTGCGCGACATAGGCGGCGATTTCCGACGCGCTGTAGACGTTGGTCAGCAGATAGTCGGCGAGAATCGTCTGCGGGCGGACACCGAGGATCGTGTGCAGGATGGCCGTCGCCCAGCCGGTGCGATCCTTGCCGGCCGTGCAGTGGAGGACCAGATTGCCGCCGGACGAGGCGAAGCCGGCAAACAACGCGTGGTAGCTCGTGCGTGCGGTTTCCGACGTCACGAACGCCCGATACATGCTCATCATGAAGGCCGTGGCCGTCGCGCCGCTGGTCGGCAGCGGGCCGAGATTGGCGGCGCCGAGCACGTTGAGGTTCTGCCAAATGGCGCCCGCCAACGGTACATCCGGCTGCGCTTGGATCTCGGAGGTCGTGCGCAGGTCGCACACTTGCGTGATGCCGAGCGTATCGACCGTTGCGACGTCGGCCGCGGACAACGTGAGCGCGGACGACCGGTAGATCACGCCTTTTTTCATCGCTGCGCCGCTCGGGGTGGCATAGCCCGTTCCGTCCGGTCCTGCGGTATCGCGAAAATTCGCTACCGAGGCGAGCCTGGGCGTCGTGACGGGGGCGATCGCGATCGAATCGCCGCCGCACGCGGACAGAAACGACGCGCTTCCCAGCGCGATGCCGAACGTGCCGGCGCCCAGCCGGAGAAAGTGTCGTCGGGAAATTTCGTTTTTCTGATGCATTCACTGACCTTTGTCGGAGACTGTCACGGGAAGTTGCGACCGCCGTTGCGATCGAAGTCGCTGCCGGCCCGGCGCGCCGCGCGGCAACGCGCAGATCTGCGATCTCGATCGGCCTGCAGTCGGACGATGCGCCGGGCGCGTCGATCTCGCGCCGGGTAAGCGCACGGTAGCGATCCGCGGCGAAACGGCCATCGTCCTTTTCGACTAGGAGGCGATGCGGGCGCGGTGCAATTCGCGCAACTTGCGATGCGTGCGACGGCTGCGGCGCGGTAAGATCGGCGTCAGTAGCTTGATGATCGAAGCATGGTGGCCGACACGGGGGAGGCGTCATGGATCTGAAGGAACTCGACGTATTGGGAGCGGACGTCGGCGATCACTGGTACTACGCGTCGAAGGCGAGCGCGATTCGCCGGTTCCTGGGCGCGGCGGATGCGAACCGGATACTCGATGTCGGCGCGGGCTCGGGTTTCTTTTCGAAACATTTGCTCGAGCGCACGCAGGCGACGGAAGCGTGGTGTGTCGACACGAGCTACGCCGACGATACCGACGGCGAGGCGGCAGGCAAGCCCGTCCATTTTCGCCGCGCCGTCAATCGGCTCGATGCCGATCTCGTGTTGCTGATGGACGTGCTCGAGCACGTCGACGACGATGTCGGGCTGCTTGCACAATATGTGGCCGGCGTGCCGAAGGGCAGCCGCTTCCTGATCACCGTTCCCGCGTTTCAGTTCCTCTGGAGCGCGCACGACGACTTTCTCGAACACAAGCGCAGGTATACGCTCGACGGCCTCGAAGACGTCGTGCGCCGTGCGGGGCTCGAGGTCGAGCGCGGCGCTTACTACTTCGGCTTCACGTTTCCGCTCGCGGCGGCATTGCGACTGAGCGAGCGAGCGCGTCGCCAGCCACGCGAACCCGCGTCGCAACTGCGTCGACACAATCCGGTAGTCAATGGTTTGCTCAAGCTGATCTGCCGCGCCGAGTTGCCGATGTTCCGGTTCAACCGGTTGGCGGGGCTCACGGTGATCTGTGTCGCGCGCAGCGCGTGAGCGTCAGGCGGATCGCGTGGACGGACGACGGACCGGCGGGGCGTCATGTGCGTCGCCGTTCGTGTCGAATCCGTCACGCCACGTGCGCCACAAAAAATTTTGGCAGGAACATGCACAAAATGCATGCGACCCGTTCTAAACCGGCCAACTCTCTGTTATAATTTTTTTCTTTCGGGGCGTAGCGCAGCCTGGTAGCGTACCTGCATGGGGTGCAGGTGGTCGGAGGTTCAAATCCTCTCGCCCCGACCAGATAAGAACCCGCGTCAGTTCAGGCTGACGCGGGTTTTTTCTTGCCCGTCGCTTTTTTGCACATCCCGGCGCGGCCCCGGTAAAATGCAAGGTTGATCCACGGAAAGCGCCGTGATTTAGCGGAAGAGGATTCCCCGAACATGACTGATCTTCGTCTTACCATGCGGTTCGCTGCAGTGCTCGCCACTGGCGCGCTCGTCGCCGGTTGCGGTACGTCGTCGCCCACGAAAGTGGACTACAAGAGCGATTCGAAATCGAAGGAAGCGTCGCTCGCAGTGCCGCCCAACATGCTCGACGAGACGGCCGATCAGCGTTCGCTGCCGCCGCAGGGCGGCGCGACTTCCCTGTCCGCGCTTCAGCAGGTCCAGCACACGGCGCCCGCGACGGATACCGTCGCGCCCGCCGTGGCCGGCATGCATATCCAGCGCGACGGCACCGAGAGCTGGCTCGTGATCGACGGCAAGAAGCCCGCCGACATCTGGCCGCAAGTGCGCCGCTTCTGGCAGGAGCAGGGCTTCCTGCTCGTCGTCGACCAGCGCGACAAGGGCGTGATGGAAACCGACTGGAACGAGACCCATCCGCAGATCAACGACGGCCTGATCCGCAGTGTGATCTCGAAAGCGATGGGCAATTCGTACGTGACGGCCGAGCGCAACAAGTACCGCACGCGCCTCGATTCGGCGCCGAACGGCGGCACCTATGTGTTCGTCAGCCAGAAGGGCATGCGCGAGGCGATCACCGGCGCGAACAACGATTCGAGCAAGTGGGAAGCGAAGCCGAACGATCCGGCGCTCGAGACGGAATACCTGAAGCGGCTGATGGCGGTGCTCGCGCAGAACGAGCAGCGTGCGAAGAACGGCGAGCCGCCGGTCGCGAACATCAACGACAACACGGTGCCGAAGGACAAGAAGGCCGATACCGACGCATCGAAGGCGGCTGCCGCGGCGATCGCTGCGCAGAACGTCGCGCGTACGTCGTCGCAAGCGAACGACGTCGACACGAGTGCGGTGCCGTCCGAAGTCACGCTCGGCGAGCCGTACGACCGGTCGTGGCTGCACGTCGGCCTCGCACTCGATCGCGCGAACTTCACGGTCGACGATCGCGATCGCACGAAGGGTCTGTATTTCGTGCGTTATGTCGATCCGAAGGATCTGAGCGCGGCCGAGCAGGGCTTCTGGAGCCAACTGTTCCACGGCAAGAAGGAAAAGCAGGCGAAGCAGTATCGCGTCAACGTGAAGGCGCTGACGGCCGACCAGACGCGTGTGGCAGTCGTCGACGATTCGGGTGCGATCGATTCGTCGTCGCCGGCCCGGCAGATCATGGGGCTGCTCGTGAATCAGCTGCGCTGATCGCGACGATCCCGCTCGTCGAACAAGCCCGCCGCCCGGCGGGCTTTTTTATGGTCGCGCGCCGTGACGTCGGCGTGTGCGGGACGTTCGGCTGCTCCGCCTTGTGACGTTACGTAACATCCGCGCGTTACGGCGGCGGAACGGGTGTTACATCGTCATGGTCCCGAAAAATATCCTTATGGATCAATGATGTGCTTTCGAAAATGCACCTGGCACGCAAACTGCTTTATTAGTTCGAATCGTTAGGACAGGGAGGGTGCTGCCAGAGACCGGGCAGGCGTCGCGAACGCCCGACCAACGGTTTCGACGTCCCCAGATGCCGGCGCTGCGAGCGCGGGCACAACCGATGATGATCCGCGCCGCGCGCGGGTCTCGATGGCCCCGTCGCCTATCCTCGTAGGGCGACGGTTTCGCCCGCGCTTCGTATGAAGCGCGGGCAATTTTTTTTGGTGGGGCCGCAATGCGAGGGCGCCGATCCGGCCTGTGCGGGATTCGGTGATTCGCAATCAATTGGAGTGGGGGCGGCGCGGTTCGCATCCGGCGAGCGCCGGTAGGGCGAGGTCGCGTTGGCGGTGTGTGAGCGTTCCGCTCACACGCCGCTCAATCGCGAAACGGACGCGGACCGGCTCGATCGGCCCGGGGTTCGCGTGCAGTCGCAGCGCGTGCGAGCAGGGCGGTGCGGCCGGACGCGTTGCCGGCCGCCGCGACGCGTCAGTGCGACGCGCTGGGTACGTCAAGGATCAGGATGATCGTCCAGTCGGCATCGCCGTCGTGGTGATACTGGCGTTCGGCGACGATGAACGGTTGCTGCTTGCCTTGCGGGCCGAGGAAAAGCACGTCGCCCTCCATCGGCAGGCACTCGATCGGCGGCAGCGCGAGAAAGGCGTCGTCCGAGCCGCGCGGCATCAGTTGCTTGATCTTGCGAGTGGCTGCTTCGGTCCACTCGATGTCGAGTTGAATGTTGCTCATGCTGTCCTCCGCACCGGGGTGCGCACGGGTGGAAAATTTCGGTGCGCGACTTTAGCACAGCGCGCAGGCGCCGCAACCAAAAAAGCCGAACCCGGTTGCCCGGATTCGGCTTTTCGCTTGTGCGGTGCCGCCGAACTTACTGGCTGGCAGCGTCTGCCGGAGCGGCCTTGGCGGCCTTCTTGCCAGCCTTCTTCGCTGCCTTGTGGTGAGCAGCCTTCTTGCCGTGGTGCTCTTCCTGCGCCGCCGGCTGTGCAGCCTCGGCTGCTTGCTGCTGTTGCAGTGCCTGTGCGCGCTGCTCGATCTCGGCGATCTTCGCCGGGTCGGTGATGGTCTGGATTTGCGTGCTCTCTTGCGCATACGCTGCGCCAGTCAGCGCCGACATCGCGACCAGAATAGCCAGGGACGTCTTCTTCATTGCTTTACCTCCGCTAAGTGGTGATGAACCCGAATGTTGCCGTTTTGTCTGGCGACTGCAATCGAGTGCGTGTCGAGTGTAACAAAAGTGACGGATCAATGTGCACCGGATCGAGGCACAGCGCAAGGCCCCGTTGAAGTCGCGCAACACTTCGTGCATTCCGTCATGCGCATGCCATTCCGGGGCGGCACCGTCGCGTTCGCCGCCGGTGCAAGCGTCGCCATCAAAACCAGCCGAGCCATCGGTAGACGTGGAACTGTGCGATGCCGATCAGTTCGTGCAATGCCTGATTCGCGTCTTCCAGGTTGTGCCAGCGGGGCAGCCAGCCCGTTTGCGCGCGCCGGCGGTTCGCATAAACGGGTTGCGGATCGATGCCGAAGCGGCGGAAATCGAGCAATGCGCGGCGCATCTGATAGGACGACGTGACGAGAATGCGCGTGTCGTCATGTTGTGAGCGTAGTATAGATGCAGTGAATTTCGCATTTTCGTAGGTGGTACGGCTGTTCGGCTCGAGGACGAGGTCGCTGGAAGCGACACCCGCCGCGACCAGCAGGCGCCCGTAGACGGCCGCCTCGGTTTCGCCGTGACGTTGCGGGTCGCCGCCCGACATCACCACGGTGCAGCCGGTCGCCTGCTGCCGGCACGTGCGGTAGAGCGCCGCGGTCGCGCGGATGCGTGCTTCCCCGTCGGGAGGCGGTCGCAGGCCGGTGTCGCTGCGCCGCGTGCCGGCGCCGATGATGATCAGCGTGGTCCGGCCATGCATGTCGGCGCGCTCGACCGGCGTCACGCCCGCCTCGGTCCACGCGATGAGCGGCGCGGCGAGCCAGCCTGTCGCGAGCAGCCAGAGCAGCGCGACGCTCGCGATCGCGATGAGTCGCCGCCGCTTGCGGCAGAGCATGAAACCGATGAAGAGAAGTACAAATGAATCGAACAGAATCAATTTGATTGGGGTATGGTGTCTTTTTATGGACGGTTGACGATCCGGCCCTGACGCGACGCCGAACGTCGGCCCCAGAATCGGTGGCGGTATCGGCGGGCGGAGCTCCCGCCCGGCGCGCCGCTTCGCATTGTCGCTGCACTTTAAGAAAGAATCGAGATGACCACGTATTCCAACGAAGCGGTGCTCGACGCATTGAGACGAGTGCAGTACCGCCAGGTACCGTGGGCGCGCCGCCCGGGCGTGTTCGAGTATCTCCGGTCGCTGGGGCTGATGGACACGGTCAGGCAGAAGACCGTTGCTCCCGCACCGGGTTTCCATGCGCCGGTCGACATCGCGGTGCTGACCGACAACGGTCGTGCCGAATGCGCGCGCCTCGAGCGTGACGAGAAACTGCTTTCCTGGACCGATCGCCGTATGGACGACTACGCATTGAGCGAAGCGAGCGCCGTGGCGATTCTCGAAAGCCGCCTGTAGCGGCGCACTCCCGTTCTCGCGCGCTGGCCACCGGCGACGCAAAAAAAAGCCCGTATCGCGAGGATACGGGCGTACCGGATACTTTTGCTGTTGCCACGCTGTGCTCATGGCAACGAATGTGACTCGTCGCATGTCGGGCAGTTCCCGAATCCGGTAATTTTCTTTGACGAAATCCTGCGGACTACGGATGACGCGGCAGGTCGGCCGGCTGCGAGCCAGTGCGCGCGCGCGCGTTGCTGGCGATGTCGCCGCGCAAATCGCCGCGCGGCACGGTCTGCCGATTGGGCGGTGCGGCGGGCGGTTGCTGGCGAAGGGTGTTCCGATGATCCTGCTGGTGGTGAGGCGGCTTCGCGCGATCGTCCGCGCGAGCGGGGGCGGTCAGCGCCAGCGAAATGACAATGCCGCATGCGACGAGCAGTGACATTGGTTTCATGGCGGGGCTCCCTTCAAGCCACCGGCGCGGCCTGTTGATATTTCGCTAAGGTAAGCGTGGGAGTGCAGGCTTGCTGTAAATAATCGTAAATAGATGTATCGCCGCACGACAGGCGCAATCGACGACGACGCGAGCGCCGCGCAAAAGCGCGTGGCACTGAAAGAAACCGGGCGGCCGAAGCCGCCCGATCGAGCATGCGTTACGCCATCTTCACGGGGGCGCGCCAGGATTCCGGGTTGGTCCAGAAGGCGCCGCGCAGCCGGTCGCGGCTCGGCGGTGCTGGCGGCTTCGTCGCGCTCGCCCCAATGCGCCCGCGCAGCGAGATCTGGCGGCCGCTCGTGCCGAGTCGCTTGACGATTTCGGCGAGCGTGCCGTCTGCCTGCCATTCGTCGAAGCGACGGCGGCAGGTCGGCGGCGACGGATAGCGGCCCGGCAGCTTCGACCAGCCTTCACCCGTCGACAGTACCCACAGCACGGCGTTTACCACCGAACGGGCCTC
Organism: Burkholderia sp. Bp8986; assembly: GCF_003854225.1. Taxonomy (NCBI): domain Bacteria; kingdom Pseudomonadati; phylum Pseudomonadota; class Betaproteobacteria; order Burkholderiales; family Burkholderiaceae; genus Burkholderia; species Burkholderia sp. Bp8986. Next base: position 29,179 of record NZ_QTQM01000033.1, read on the forward strand.
CACGCGGGGACGGCCGCGCCGTTCACTGCGTGCGGGTTCCGAGCAAAACAGACCTTCGACCAGCGCCCACTCGTTATCTCTCAAATCGTCGAACAGCATCATGTCCTCACCTCAGCGAAGCTAACTCCGGTGCGCTGCCCTGCGCCGCGCACTCTTCAAGCACTCGAGCGTCGAGTGCCGGGTGGGGGCTTCCGGTTGGCCGGCAGCGGCGTTTCTGCCCTCTGTCCGACTCGACCTGCGCCCTGTACGTCAGATAAAGCACGATGTGTGCCATGTCTGAGGCGATTCCCGCGAGAGCCGCTTGGCAGCGGGCTGACGGCTAAGTCAGCTAGGGGCGTATAAGACGCCAAAATAACCCGCCAGCAAATCAGGACAATCACCAATCTTGTGCAAGTCGCCCGTGCTACGTGCGTTTGCGTCGATATTGCACCGCAGCGAAACATGTGCTGCCGGTGCCGGATTCGCACATCGAAGACGATGGCGCGCATTAAAATCGCGCATCGGTATCGACGATTGATGAGGAGAGGGGATGAACGTTACGCTGCGCCAGCTTCGCGTATTCATCGAGGTTGCGCGGCTCCGGAGCTTCAGTCGCGCGGGCGACGAGATCGGGCTCACGCAGTCCGCGGTCAGCCGTTGCGTGCGCGAACTCGAGACCGAGCTCGGACTGAAGCTGATCGACCGGACGACGCGCGACGTGCAGTTGACCGACGTCGGGACGAACCTGATCGCGAGCGTGTCCCGCCTGATCGCCGATCTCGACGACACGCTGCGCGAGATTCGCGAGATCGGCGAGCAGCGGCGGGGGCGCGTGATCGTCGCTGCGAGCCCGACGATTGCGTGCCGGCTGATGCCGCGCGTCGTCGCGTCGTGCGAACGCCAGTTCCCGTTCGTCACGCTCGGCCTGCGTGACGACGTGCAGAGCGACGTCCTGCGCAAGGTGAAGTCGAGCGAAGTCGATTTCGGCGTCGTCATCGGGCCGCTCGCCGTTGCCGATCTCGTATGCGAACCGTTGATGACCGACTCGTTCTGCCTGGTCGCGCGCGCCGATCATCCGCTCGCGGCGCGGGCCGAGGTGCCGTGGACGGCGCTCGACGGCGAGCGTCTCGTGCTGCTCGACCATGCGTCCGGAAGCCGGCCGCTGATCGACGCCGCGCTGGCCGCCCATCGGGTCAATGCGACGGTCATGCAGGAGCTCGGGCATTCGGCGACGGTGTTCGGGCTCGTTGAGGCCGGCGTCGGGGTGAGCGTGCAGCCGTGGCTGTCGCTGCCGCTGCCGGCCGGATCGACACTGGTCGCGCGGCCGCTGACGCCGCGTACCGAGCGCACCGTCGAGCTGGTGCGCCGCCGCGACCGCTCGCTGTCGCCGGCCGCGCAGGCGATCTGGGAACTCGTGCGCCAGATGCCGGCGCGGGCGGAGGATCTCGACTGAAAGGGTGCGGATCGGGCGCGCACGCCGGTACACTACGCGGATCGTGTTCCTCGGTGGCGGTTCTCGATGACGCATTCCGCAGATGTCGGCCCGGCGACGGGCGAGCCGGCGGCGCGCAGCGCAGTTCAGGCGCTGCGTCCGTCGCTGATCCGGGAAGTGGCGAACGCCGGCTTCGGCGTACCCGACGTGCTGCCGTTCTGGTTCGGCGAATCCGATCGCGTGACGCCCGAATTCATTCGCGACGCGGCTGCCGCGGCACTGCGCGACGGTGCGACCTTCTACACGCACAACCTCGGCACCGTGCCGCTGCGCAACGCGATTGCGACCTATGTCGGTGCGCGTCACGGTGCGACGGCGGCCGATACGATCGCCGTGACGAGTTCGGGCGTGAGCGCGCTGATGCTGGCCGCGCAATTGCTGGTCGGCCCGGGCGACCGCGTCGTCGCCGTCACGCCGCTCTGGCCGAACCTCGTCGAGATCCCGAAGATCCTCGGTGCACAGGTCGAGTGTGTGTCGCTCCGCCATGGCGATGCGGGCTGGCGGCTCGACGTCGACCGGCTGATCGCGGCGCTGACGCCCGGCACGCGGATGCTGTTCGTCAACTCGCCGAACAATCCGACCGGCTGGGTGATGTCCCGCGACGACCAGCAGGTCGTGCTCGCGCATTGCCGGCGCCACGGCATCTGGGTGGTCGCCGACGAGGTATACGAGCGGCTCGTGTTCGGCACGGACGGCGCGCCGTCGTTCCTGGACATCGCATCGCGCGACGAGCGGGTAATCGTCGTGAATTCGTTCTCGAAGGCCTGGGCGATGACGGGCTGGCGGCTCGGATGGCTGGTCGCGCCGGCGTCGGTGATGGGCGATCTGTCGAAGCTGGTCGAGTACAACACATCGTGCGCGCCGGGTTTCATCCAGGCCGCGGGAGAAGTCGCGCTGCGTGACGGCGAGCCGTTCGTGCAGTCGTTCGTCGCGGCGCTGCGCGGTGCGCGTGACCACCTGGTCGCCGCGCTGCGCACGTTGCCGGGCGTCGACGTGCCGCCTCCGCCGGGTGCGATGTACCTGTTCCTGCGGTTGCCGGGCGCGGACGACAGTCTTGCGTTCTGCAAGTCGCTGGTGCGCGAGGCGGGGCTCGGGCTGGCGCCCGGCCGCGCGTTCGGCCCGGAGGGGGAAGGGTTCGTGCGCTGGTGCTACGCGTGCGATCCGGTGCGGCTCGAGGCAGGCGTCGAGCGCTTGCGGGCGTTCCTCGTGCGCGGCGCAGGCCTGCGTTGAAGCGGGGGCGGAGCGGGTGCGGCGTGCGGGCGGCGGGCCTTTCGGCTCATCTTTACGCACCGGGCAATTTTGCGTAAGATGGCGCTCAGTCACGCGGTTCCGTCGTTGAACCGTGCTGTTCCGTCCGGTTTGGGCCTGGCTTGAAGTTGGTTCGCCGCCCCCGGTTCGTGCTCCCATCAATATGACCGATCAGAATCGGGCGAGCGCGTCTTCCGTTCCTTTCGTCTGTTTGTTGATCCGGTTCGTTTGACCACAGGGTCTGGCCTAGCTGCATGAATACCCAAGAGGCGAAGATCGTCCTCGAGACTGCTTTGATCTGCGCGCAGGAACCGCTGAAGCTCGGCGATTTGCGCAAGCTCTTTGCCGACGGCGTGTCGGCTGACACGGTCCGCACGTTGCTCGAAGATCTGAAACAGGATTGGTCCGGCCGCGGTGTCGAACTGGTGGCGCTGGCAACCGGATGGCGCTTCCAGAGCAAGCCGGCGATGCGCCATTACCTGGACCGACTGCATCCCGAGAAGCCGCCGAAATATTCGCGTGCGGTGCTCGAGACGCTCGCGATCATTGCGTATCGGCAACCCGTCACGCGTGGCGACATCGAAGAGATTCGCGGCGTCACGGTCAATACGCAGGTGGTCAAGCAGCTCGAGGATCGCGGCTGGATTGAGGTGATCGGGCATCGCGACGTGCCGGGCCGCCCGGCGCTGTACGCGACGACCAAGCAGTTCCTCGACGATCTCGGCCTGAAGGCGCTCGACGACCTGCCGGCGCTCGAGGAGCCGGCGGCGAACATCGAAGCCGCGCTGCTCGCGCAGCAGGCGATGGACTTCGACGGCGATGCGCCGGCGGCGGACGCGGTGCCGGAAGCCGGCGAGGCGGCGGCGGACGAGTCGCACGTTCGGCCGGACGAATTGCCGGGCGACGCCGCAACGGAAGGCGCGCCGACGCAGGAAATGCCGAACCGCGATACGCTGGAAGCGGATCGCGTTCAGAGCGAACAGGGCGGCGCCGAAGCAGCGCCGGCCGGCGAGCAGCCCGAGCCGCTGCACGCGGTGTGGAACGAGGAAGATCGCAAGCCGGCTGCCGACGCGGTTGCCGGAGACGGAGCGGAAGCGGCCGGCGACATGCCGGGCGAGGCTGGCCAGGCCGACGCCTCACGCTCCCGTCCCGCGGACGGCGAGTTGCTGGACGATACGTCCGACAGCCTCGCCGATGCCGTACGCAGTGCCAGCGCGCCCATCGGCGCCGACGCGCTGCCGGACGACGAAGCAGAACCCGAACAGCGCCGCGCCTGATCGCGGCCGACTTCTTGCCGCGCCCGAGTCGGGCGCGAGACCTGACATTTTGAGGTTGTTTTGACTGATATCCACGATATTGAATCGTCCGCGCCTGCCGTGCAGGCCGCGCGTGCCGACGATGCGCCGGAGCAGGACGCTCCGGCCGCGGGTGGTGACGAGCGTCCCCGCCGCGGCCTGCGGCGCGGCCCGCGCAGCCTGATCGCGCGTCGCCGCGCGGCAGCCAAGTCGAAGGGCGATGGCGAGTCGCAGGGCGGCGAGGGCGCGGAAGCGCAGCCGGCCGACGCGGCGGAAGCGCAGCCCGCACGCGCGCCGCGCAAGGAAGGTGCGGCCAAGGGTGGCCGCAAGCCGGCCGGCAAGCGCGAAGGCGCAGCCAAGGGTGCCCAGGGCGGGCAAGGCGGCCAGGGGCGACGCGGCGGTTCGGCGAAGGCCGAGGGCGGCGCGGCGAAGGCCGAAGGCGATGCAGCGTCGCAGGACGATCTGTTCGCCTATGTGACGTCGCCGGCATTCGACGCGGACAATTCGGCGGGCGGCAGCGGCGTACGTGCGCCGATGCTGCGTCGCGGCCGCAGCCAGCCGGCGAACAAGCGCGTGCTGTCGCCGGACGACGACGCGCCGAAGCTCCACAAGGTGCTCGCGGAAGCCGGCATGGGTTCGCGCCGCGAAATGGAAGAGCTGATCGTCGCCGGCCGCGTGTCGGTGAACGGTGAGCCCGCGCATATCGGCCAGCGCATCATGCCGACCGATCAGGTTCGCATCAACGGCAAGCCGGTCAAGCGCAAGCTGCCGAACAAGCCGCCGCGCGTGCTGCTGTACCACAAGCCGACGGGCGAGATCGTCAGCCACGCGGACCCGGAAGGTCGTCCGTCGGTGTTCGACCGCCTGCCGCCGATGAAGACGGCGAAATGGCTCGCGGTGGGCCGTCTCGACTTCAACACCGAAGGCCTGCTGATGCTGACGACGTCGGGCGATCTCGCGAACCGCTTCATGCATCCGCGCTACAGCGTCGAACGCGAGTACGCGGTGCGCGTCGTCGGCGAACTGTCCGAAGGGATGCGGCAGAAACTGCTGCATGGCGTCGAGCTCGATGACGGCCCGGCGAACTTCCTGCGCATCCGCGACGGCGGCGGCGAAGGCACGAACCACTGGTATCACGTTGCGCTGGCCGAAGGCCGCAACCGCGAAGTGCGCCGGATGTTCGAGGCGGCCGGCCTGATGGTGAGCCGCCTGATCCGTACACGCCACGGTCCGATCCCGCTGCCGCGCGGCCTGAAGCGCGGTCGCTGGGAAGAGCTCGACGAGGCGCAGGTGCGCAAGCTGATGGCGACCGTCGGCCTGAAGGCGCCGTCCGAGGAAAAGGGCAAGCGCGGTGGTGGCGGGCAGGCCGAGCGCCGCCAGCCGGATCCGATGCAGACGTCGATGGGCTTCATCGGCCGCGAGCCGGTGCTGACGACGCATGGTCAGCTCGACCAGCCGCGTCGCGGTGGCGGCCGGCGCGGCGCCCCGGGCCTGCCCGGCCTGAGCGGTTACGGCAGCTTGCCGGTTTCGCCGTCGGGTTATGGCAACCGCTCGGGTGGCGGTCGCGATGTCGACGGCAATCGTGCGTCGTATGGCGCGGGCCCCAAGCGTGAAGGCGCTGGCGGCAAGCGCGGCGGCGGCAAGGGCGGCAACCGCAATCCCAACGGCAATCGCGCCGAAGGCGCCGGCAACGGCGGTGGCGGTGCGCGCGGCGGTCAGCGTCCGCAGCGCAATCGCTCGCGGGGCCGCTGAGCGTTTGTGGCGTCCGGCGGCATGAAGCCGCCGGTGTGCCGGCGATATCGGCATGAGTCCGATTGGGTCGGCACCTCGCCCCGCGTGGTTTGCTTTTGACTGTATATATCGCGCTGCCGGATTATGCCGCCTGGTCGGACAGTCCGGTTTCGCATTTTTGGTCGGTAAAGGCGGGCTGGACGCTGCTTTTACCGGCTGGCTTGGCGTTTGCGCCAAAAATCGCTATAATCGCGGAGTCGCTGGGCGTACGGATTCAATGTGCGGCTCAGGTGCGACCACCAGTAAGAAGATGGGCGTTCCGCCCATTTTTTTTTGCTGAAACGGTTAGGCATCTCGGGTAGCGCTTCCTGCGCCGGCTAAGGCGCGCGCCCGCGGGTGAATCGCGAGCGGCGGGCGCGAACACCTGAGAGGACACTGTGCAACTGACGGAACTGATAGAAACCACGGTCACCGGGCTCGGCTACGAGCTGGTGGATCTCGAGCGCACCGGGCGCGGCATGCTTTGCATCTACATCGATCAGCCTGCCGGCATCTCGCTCGAAGATTGCGAAAAGGTCACGCGTCAGCTCCAGCACGTCTTGACGGTCGAAAACATCGATTACGAACGGCTCGAAGTCTCGTCCCCGGGGCTCGACCGCCCGTTGAAGAAGCTGGCCGACTTCGAGCGCTTCGCCGGCAGCGAAGTTTCCGTGACCTTGAAAAAGCCGCTGGACGGGCGCAAGACGTACCGGGGCATTCTGCACGCGCCGAATGGCGAAACGATCGGTTTGGAATTTGAGAGGAAGAAGGGCGAGGCAGCCATGCTGGATTTCACGCTGGCCGATATCGACAAAGCCCGCCTGATTCCGCAAGTTGACTTTAGGAGCCGCAAATAATGAGTCGCGAAGTGTTGATGCTGGTGGATGCGCTGGCGCGCGAGAAAAACGTCGACAAGGATGTGGTGCTGGGCGCCCTCGAGGCCGCGCTCGCTTCCGCTTCCAAGAAGCTGTTCGACGAAGGCGCCGAAATCCGCGTCCATATCGATCGCGAAAGCGGCGAGCACGAAACCTTCCGTCGCTGGCTCGTCGTGCCCGACGAGGCAGGCTTGCAGGAGCCGGATCGCGAGATCCTGCTATTCGAAGCACGTGAGCAGAAGCCCGACGTCGAAGTCGGCGAATTCATCGAGGAGCCGGTGCCGTCGATCGAGTTCGGCCGTATCGGCGCGCAGGCCGCGAAGCAGGTGATCCTGCAGAAGGTGCGCGATGCCGAACGCGAGCAGATTCTGAACGACTACCTCGAGCGCGGCGAAAAGATCATGACCGGCACGGTGAAGCGCCTCGACAAGGGCAACTTCATCGTCGAATCGGGCCGTGTCGAAGCGCTGCTGCGCCGCGACCAGCTGATCCCGAAGGAAAACCTGCGCGTGGGCGACCGCGTGCGTGCCTACATCGCGAAGGTCGACCGCACCGCGCGCGGCCCGCAGATCGAACTCTCGCGCACGGCGCCCGAGTTCCTGATGAAGCTGTTCGAGATGGAAGTGCCGGAAATCGAGCAGGGCCTGCTCGAGATCAAGGCAGCCGCTCGCGATCCGGGCGTGCGCGCGAAGATCGGCGTGATCGCCTACGACAAGCGGATCGATCCGATCGGCACCTGCGTCGGCATCCGCGGTTCCCGCGTGCAGGCCGTGCGCAACGAGCTCGGTGGCGAAAACATCGACATCGTGCTATGGTCCGAGGATCCCGCCCAGTTCGTGATCGGCGCGCTCGCGCCGGCAGCCGTCCAGTCGATCGTCGTCGATGAAGAAAAGCACTCGATGGACGTCGTCGTCGACGAAAACGAGCTGGCTGTCGCGATCGGCCGCAGCGGTCAGAACGTTCGCCTTGCCAGCGAACTGACCGGCTGGCAGATCAACATCATGACGCCGGACGAATCCGCCCTGAAGCAGGGTGAAGAGCGCGACCGACTGCGTTCGCTGTTCATGGCGCGTCTCGACGTCGACGAAGAAGTTGCCGACATCCTGATCGACGAAGGCTTCACGAGCCTCGAAGAGATCGCGTACGTGCCGCTCAACGAAATGCTCGAAATCGAGGCGTTCGACGAGGACACCGTGCACGAACTGCGCAACCGCGCACGCGACGCACTGTTGACGATGGCGATCGCGAACGAAGAAAAGGTTGAAAATGCAGCGCTGGATTTGAAGGGCCTCGACGGCATCACGCCGGAGTTGCTCGCGAAGCTGGCCGAACACGGCATGCAGACGCGCGACGATGTCGCCGAGCTGGCCGTGGATGAACTGGTCGATATGACCGGGATGGAAGAGGATGCCGCTAAGGCGTTGATCATGAAAGCACGTGAACACTGGTTCCAGTGAGAAATGACCATGGCGCACTGATTTGATGGCGGCCGTATGGCCTGACCCGATGCTAACCGCAAGGAATCGGTCCTTGCACTAAGAGGAATGAATGGCGAGTAACAACGTAGCCCAATTTGCCGCGGAACTGAAAATGCCTGCTGGTGTGCTGCTCGAACAGCTGCAGGCAGCGGGCGTCCAGAAAGCGAGTGAAGACGATGCGCTGTCCGAAGCGGACAAGGCGCGTCTGCTCGATCATTTGCGCAAGTCACACGGCGCAACCGACGGCGACAAGCGCAAGATCACGCTGACCCGCAAGCATACGTCGGAGATCAAGCAATCTGACGCGACGGGCAAGGCTCGCACCATTCAGGTCGAGGTCCGCAAGAAGCGTACGTTCGTCAAGCGCGACGACGTGGCCGAGGGTGCGGAACAGGGTCAGGCGCAGGTCGCCGAAGCGGACGACGATGCGGAACTGAAGCGTCGCGAGGAAGAAGCGCGCCGCGAGGCCGAGCTGCTCGAGAAGCAGGCGCAGGAACTGCGCGAGCGCCAGGAGCGCCTCGAGCGCGAGGAAGCCGAGCGCCGTGCCCGTGAGGAAGCGGCCGAAGCCGAGCGCCGCCGTGCCGAGGAAGAAGCGGCGGCGAAGCGTGCCGCGGCCGAAGCCGCAGCGGCACAGCAGGCGGCTGCCCAGCAGGCCGCCGAGGCTCAGCAGGAAGCAGCCGGTGCGCAGTCCGCGCAGGATGAAGCACGCGCGGCCGCCGAACGTGCGGCCCAGCGCGAAGCGGCGAAGAAGGCCGAGGATGCTGCCCGCGAGGCTGCGGACAAGGCGCGCGCCGAGCAGGAAGAGATCAGCAAGCGTCGCGCGGCGGCAGAAGCCGAAGCACGCGCGATCCGCGAAATGATGAACACGCCGCGCAAGGCCGTGGTCAAGGCAGTCGAGCCGCCGAAGCCGGTGGAACCGCCGAAGCCGGCCGAAGCGAAGGGCACGCTGCACAAGCCGGCAAAGCCGGCGGGCGCAGGCGCGCAGGCACGTCCGGCCGTGAAGAAGCCGGCCGGTGCAGCGCCGGCGGCCACGACGGCACCGGCAGGCGCGGGCGACCGCAACAAGAAGCCGGGCGGCGGCAAGGGCGGCTGGCAGGACGACGCAGCGAAGCGCCGCGGCATCAAGACGCGCGGCGATTCGAGCGGCGGCGTCGACCGCGGCTGGCGCGGCGGCCCGAAGGGTCGCGGCCGTCACCAGGACAGCGCATCGACGTTCCAGGCACCGACCGAGCCGATCGTGCGTGAAGTGCACGTGCCGGAAACCATCTCGGTTGCCGATCTCGCGCACAAGATGTCGATCAAGGCCTCCGAAGTCATCAAGGTGATGATGAAGATGGGCCAGATGGTCACGATCAACCAGGTGCTGGACCAGGAAACGGCGATGATCGTCGTCGAGGAACTGGGCCACCGCGCGGTTGCCGCGAAGCTGGACGATCCGGAAGCACTGCTGGTCGAAGGCGAGACCGGTACCGATGCGGAACAGCTGCCGCGCCCGCCGGTCGTCACCGTGATGGGTCACGTCGACCACGGCAAGACCTCGCTGCTCGACCACATCCGCCGCGCGAAGGTTGCAGCGGGCGAAGCGGGCGGCATTACGCAGCACATCGGCGCATACCACGTCGAAACGCCGCGCGGCGTCATCACGTTCCTCGATACGCCGGGTCACGAAGCGTTCACGGCAATGCGTGCACGCGGCGCGAAGGCGACCGACATCGTGGTGCTGGTGGTGGCTGCCGACGACGGCGTGATGCCGCAGACGAAGGAAGCCATCGCGCACGCGAAGGCGGGTGGCGTGCCGATCGTCGTGGCGATCAACAAGATCGACAAGCCGGAAGCGAACCCGGACCGCGTCAAGCAGGAACTGGTCGCGGAAGGCGTCGTGCCGGAAGAATACGGTGGCGATTCGCCGTTCGTGCCGGTGTCGGCCAAGACGGGCGCCGGTATCGACGACCTGCTCGAGAACGTGCTGCTGCAGGCGGAAGTGCTGGAACTGAAGGCACCGGTCGAGGCGCCGGCGAAGGGCATCGTGATCGAAGCGAAGCTGGACAAGGGCAAGGGCCCGGTCGCGACGATCCTGGTGCAGTCGGGTACGCTGAATCGCGGCGACATCGTGCTCGCAGGCACGGCTTACGGCCGCGTGCGTGCGATGCTCGACGAGAACGGCAAGCCGACGAAGGAAGCCGGCCCGTCGATCCCGGTCGAAATCCAGGGTCTGTCGGAAGTGCCGGGTGCAGGCGAGGAAGTGATCGTGCTGCCGGACGAGCGCAAGGCGCGCGAAATCGCGCTGTTCCGTCAGGGCAAGTTCCGCGACGTCAAGCTGGCGAAGCAGCAGGCCGCGAAGCTGGAAAGCATGCTCGAGCAGATGGGCGAAGGCGAAGTGCAGAACCTGCCGCTCATCATCAAGGCAGACGTGCAGGGCTCGCAGGAAGCGCTCGTGCAGTCGCTGCTCAAGCTGTCGACCGACGAAGTGCGCGTGCAGATCGTGCACAGCGCGGTGGGCGGCATCAGCGAGAACGACGTCAACCTGGCAACGGCATCGAAGGCGGTCATCATCGGCTTCAACACGCGTGCGGATGCACAGGCGCGCAAGCTGGCCGAAGCGAACGGTATCGACATCCGCTACTACAACATCATCTACGACGCAGTGGATGAGGTGAAGGCCGCGATGTCGGGCATGCTGGCGCCGGAGAAGCGCGAAGTCGTGACCGGCATGGTCGAGGTGCGCCAGGTGTTCAAGGTGCCGAAGGTCGGTACGGTTGCCGGCTGTATGGTCACCGACGGTATCGTCAAGCGCTCGTCGTCGGTTCGCGTGCTGCGCAACAACGTCGTGATCTTCACGGGCGAACTCGAATCGCTGAAGCGCTTCAAGGACGACGTGAAGGAAGTCAAGCAAGGCTTCGAGTGCGGTATGTCGGTGAAGAACTTCAACGACATCATCGAAGGCGACCAGTTCGAAGTCTTCGAAGTGACCGAAGTCGCACGGACGCTGTAATCGTCGCGTATCGGCTCATGGGGCGGGGCAGGCTTGGGCCTGTCCCGCCCATTTTCATGGTGGCGTGCCAACGGCGCGTCGCTTTATCCTGATAAACGGATCACGGATCGATCATGTCCAGGAAACGTACTTCCCCCAATCGCAACGTTCAGATCGCCGACCAGATTCAGCGCGATCTGTCCGAACTCATCATGCGCGAGGTCAAAGACCCGCGCATCGGTATCGTGACCATCCAGAGCGTCGAGCTCACGCCGGACTACGCGCACGCGAAGGTCTATTTCACGGCGCTGACCGGCGATCCGGACAAGACGCAGGAAGCGCTGAACCACGCGTCGGGCCACCTGCACAACCTGCTGTTCAAGCGCCTGCACATTCATACGGTGCCGACGCTGCACTTCCATTACGACCAGACGATCGAGAAGGCGGTGGAAATGTCGCGCCTGATCAAGGAAGCCAACTCGACGCGCGCGAAGGACGACGACGAAGCCGACGCGCCCGCGAAGGACGATTGAGCGCGCACGCCCCATGACGACTGCAGCTCCCCAGCGTCCACGCGTGCCGCGGCGCGCGCTGGACGGCGTCCTTCTGCTCGACAAGCCGGTCGGCCTGTCGAGCAACGACGCCCTGATTCGCGCGAAGCGCCTGCTTCTCGCGAAGAAAGCCGGCCATACCGGCACGCTCGATCCGCTGGCCTCGGGCCTGTTGCCGCTGTGCTTCGGCGAAGCGACGAAGTTCTCGCAGGACTTGCTGGAAGCGGACAAGACCTACGAAGCGACGATGCGTCTTGGCGTGCGCACGACCACCGGCGACGCGGAAGGCGACGTGCTCGACACGCGCGCCGTCGAATGCGACCGTGCGGCGGTCGAAGCGGCGCTCGCGCGCTTTACCGGCGAGATCGTGCAGGTGCCGCCGATGTATTCGGCGCTCAAGCGCGATGGCAAGCCGCTGTACGAATACGCGCGTGCGGGCCAGACCGTCGAGCGGGAAGGCCGCAACGTGACGATCCACGCGCTCGATCTGCTGGCCTGTGAATTGCCGGACGTGACGTTCCGCGTGACCTGCAGCAAGGGCACGTATGTGCGCACGCTGGCCGAAGACATCGGCGAAGCGCTCGGCTGCGGTGCGCATCTGACGATGCTGCGTCGCACGGGTGTCGGCGCGCTGACGCTCGAACACGCGGTGACGCTCGACGCGCTGTCCGATGCCGCCGAAGGCGCGCGCGACGCGTGGCTGCAGCCGGTCGACGCGTTGCTGTCGACGTTTCCGCTGGTGCGCCTCGACGAAACGAGTGCGAAGCGATTCCTGCACGGCCAGCGCTTGCCGCTGTCGGCGCTCGATTCGATCGATGCGGCCGAGGGCGAGCGTGTGCGCGTGTACGACGCGCAGCGACTGCTCGGCGTGGCGCGCAAGGCCAACGGCGTGCTCGCGCCCGAACGCCTCGTCGTGACGGCTGCATGATGCGCGGCGCGCAAGCGCCGTCGTCGGAACGAAAAAAACCCGGTCGAAATCGACCGGGTTTTTTGTTGGGCGCGCTGGTTCGAGCGCGGTGCTCAGTGTGCAGCCGACGCCGCCGCACCCGCATCGCCGCCGCCCGCGCGCTCCGGCTTCGTGATCCAGATCAGTCCGATCAGCAGCACGAAGATCGCCGCCGAGATGTAGAACAGGTCGTTCACGCCGAGTTGCGCAGCCTGCTGCGTGGCCATGTTGTTGATGAGGCCGTGCGCCTGGTCCTGCGTCAGCCCGAGGCTGCGCATCTGTGTGACGGCCTGGTTGAACGTCGGGTTGTACGGGTTCGCCTGCTCGACCAGTTGCGCGTGATGGAAGTTGTTGCGGTGGTCCCACGCGGTCTGGAAGATCGATGTGCCGATGCCGCCGCACATGATCCGCACGAAGTTCGACAGGCCGGACGCCGCGGGAATGCGGTTGCCGGGCAGGCCGGACAGCGTGATCGACACGAGCGGGATGAAGAAGCCCGCCATCGCGATACCCTGCACGAGCGTCGGCAGCGTCAGCGACCATTCGTCGACGCCCGTCGTGTATCGCGAACGCATCCAGAAGCACAGCGCAAACGTCAGGAACGACGCCGTCGAGATGAAGCGCGGATCGGTACGCGGCAGATACTTCCCGGTGAGTGGCGACAACAGGATCGCGAACAACCCGACCGGCGCCATCACGAGGCCGGCGTCGGTCGCGGTGTAGCCGATTTGCGTCTGCAGCCACAGCGGCAACAGCACGAGATTGCCGAAGTACAGGCCGTACCCGATCGACAGTGCGACTGTGCCGCCGGTGAAGTTCCGCATGCGGAACAGCGACAGGTCGACGACCGGGTGCTCGGCGGTCAGCTCCCAGATCACGAAGAACGCGAACGCAATGACAGCGGTCAGCGCGAGCACGATGATGGTCGTCGACGCGAACCAGTCGAGATCCTTGCCCTTGTCGAGCATGATCTGCAGCGAGCCGACCCAGATGACCAGCAGCGCGAGGCCCACGCCGTCGATCGGCGCGCGGCGCACGGCCGACTCCCGATTGCGATAGATCGCCCACGTCGCGGCGGCGGCGGCGATGCCGACCGGGATGTTGACGTAGAAGATCCACGGCCACGAATAGTTGTCCGAGATCCAGCCGCCGAGAATCGGGCCCGCGACGGGCGCGATCAGCGTCGTCATCGCCCATAGTGCGAGCGCCATCGGTGCCTTCGCGCGCGGATAGCTCGACAGCAGGAGCGCTTGCGACAGCGGAATCATCGGGCCCGCGACCGCGCCCTGCAGCACGCGCGAGCCGAGCAGGAACGGCAGGTTCGGCGACAGCCCGCACATCCACGACGAGATGACGAACAGGATGATCGACGCGAGGAACAGGCGGACCTGACCGAAGCGGTCGGTCAGCCAGCCCGTCAGCGGCACGGAGATCGCGTTCGCGACGGCGAACGACGTGATGACCCACGTACCCTGGTCGGACGACACGCCGAGGTCGCCCGAGATGGTCGGGATCGCGACGTTCGCGATGGACGTGTCGAGCACGTTCATGAACACCGCGAGCGATACCGCGATCGTCCCGAGCACGAGTTGCCCGCCCTGCAGCGGCGGGTGGGAGACAGGAGCCTGTGCCATGTCGATAGTTTTCCGGAGTCGGAACCGTCACATCATCTTGGCGGCGGCGTTCGACTTCGCCGCGGCCGGTGCGGGCGCGTTGCCGCCGGCGTTCTCGGCGATGATGCGCGCGATCTCGGCGTCGGCTTCGTCGCCGTACTTCGCGAACACGTTCGTTTCGTAGACCGTGTTCTGCGCGTTGGCGAGCTGGTCGCCGTGCTCGTCCTTGATGTCGACGTCGACCTGCATCGACAGGCCGATGCGCAGCGGATGCTTCTCGAGTTCCTTCGGATCGATCTCGATACGCACCGGCAGGCGCTGCACGACCTTGATCCAGTTGCCCGTCGCGTTCTGCGCCGGCAGCAGCGAGAACGCCGAACCCGTGCCGGCCGAGAAGCCGACGACCTTGCCGTGGTAGACGGCCGACGAGCCGTAGATGTCGGCGGTCAATTCGACCGGCTGGCCGATGCGCATGTGCTTGAGCTGGACTTCCTTGAAGTTCGCGTCGACCCACACCGCGTTCAGCGGCACGACCGACATCAGCGGGTTGCCCGGCGACACGCGCTGGCCGACCTGAACCGAGCGCTTCGCGACATAGCCGGTGACCGGTGCGGGCAACACGTTGCGCGCGTTCGCGAGGTACGCGTCGCGAACCTTCGCTGCCGCGGCCATCACGTTCGGGTGCGACGCGATCGTCGTGTTCGCGGTCAGTGCGCGGTTCGATGCGAGCTGCTGTTGCGCGGCGTCGACCGACGCCTGCGCGGCGCGCACCGCGTCGCGTGCATGGGAGATTTCTTCCTGCGACACGGCGCCCGTCTGTGCGACGGCCATCCGGCGGCGCAGGTCGTCCTGCGCCTTCGACAGGTCGGACTGGCGCAGCGCGACTTGCGCGCGGTACTGGTCGTCGTTGACGAACAGGCCGCGCACCTGGCGCACCGTCTGCGCTAGGTTGGCCTCGGCCTGCTGCAGCGCGACCTGCGAGTCGGCCGGGTCGAGCACGACCAGCGGATCGCCGGCCTTGACCGTCTGCGTATCGTCGGCCTTCACGGCGATCACGGTACCCGTGACCTGCGGCGTGATCTGCACGACGTTGCCGTTCACGTATGCGTCGTCCGTCTCTTCATGGAAGCGCGCGACGAGGAAGTAGTACAGACCGTACGCGATGGCCGCGATCACGATGACCGCGATCAGCAGCGTCATCATCCGTTTGCGCTTCCCGTTGTTCTGCGGCTGTGCGCTGGCGGCGTTTTGTTGAGGGTCGCTCATGGCGATTTTCTCCGTCCGTTATTTCGAGTGTCTGCGTAGTGGTGGCGCCGGATCAGTTGGCGGCCTGTCTTGTCTGCTTGTCGGCGTCGGGCGCGGCGAGCCGCGTGCCGGTCGCGTCGAACCCGCCGCCGAGCGCCTTGATCAACGCGAGCTGCATGTCGCGCCGGCGCATCTTCAGGTTGGTCACCGTCTGTTCCGATGCGAGGCGGTTGGTGTCCGCGGTCAGCACCTGGAGCTGCGGCGACAGGCCCGCCTTGTAGCGGATCACGGCGAGGTCGTACGCCCGCGTCGACGCATCGAGCGCACGCTGCGCGTCATCCATCTGGCGATCGACCGCACGGATCGACGCGACCTGCGTCGCGACGTCGTTCAGCGCGCTGATCAGCGTCTGGTTGTAGTTCGCGACCGACAGGTCGAAGTCCGCGTAGCGGCCCTTGAGCTGCGCGCGCAACGCACCGGCATCGAAGATCGGCAGGTGGATGGCCGGCCCGAACTGCGCCTGGCGGCTCGCGAAATTCAGGAATTTGCCCCAGCCGAACGCATCGAAGCCGAAGCCGGCCGCGAGGTTCACGTCGGGGAAGAATTCGGCCTTTGCTTCCTTCACGTCGTGCATCGCGGCCTCGACCTGCCAGCGCGCGGCGACGATGTCGGGACGGCGCGACACGAGGTCGGCCGGCAGGTTGCCGGGCAGTGCGACTTCGCCGGTCGGGTTCATCACCGGCGCGGCGATCTGCAGCCCGCGATCCGGCCCCTTGCCGAGCAGTGCGGCGAGCTGGTAGCGCACGGTCGTGATCTGGCCGTCGAGGTCGGACAGCGATGCCTGGGTCGTCGCGATGTTGCCGCGCGCAGTCTGGCGTTCCACGTTGGTGTCGAGACCGGCCGACACGCGGCCGTCGGTGATCCTGCCGACCGTCTGGCGGTTGGCGATCTCGCGCTGCGCGATGTCGCGCAGCGCATACAGCTGGGCGAGCGAGTTGTAGGTGCGGGCCACCGACGACGCGAGCGTGATGCGCGCCTGTTGCATGTCGGCCTCGGCGGCCTTTTCCTGCGACACGGCGGTGTGCAGGCGCTCGCGGTTCTTGCCCCACAGGTCGAGATCCCACGACGCGCTCGCGAGCGCGTTGTTCTCGCTGTACCACTGGCCGCCGTACGGGGGCGGGAACAGCGCGTTCGACGAATACAGCTCGCGTGTCCACGAGTAGCTGGCTTCGGCTTTCGGCATCAGGTTCGAGCGCGACGACTCGATGTACGACGACGCCTTCGCGATGCGCGCCTGTGCCTGCGCGATCGACGGGTTGCCCTGGAGCGCCTCGTCGATCAGCTTCGGCAACTGCGGATCGCCGAACTGGTTGGCCCAGTCGAGCGCCGGCCACTGGCCGCCCTGGGCCGGCAGGCTCTGGGCGGTTTCGAATTGCGATGCGGGTGCGATCTGCTTGTCGCTCTTGATGCCGATGTAGTTTGCGCAGCCCGCCAGCGCCAGCGCGGCAACCGCGGCGGCGACGGCGGCGCGGCACGACCCGGCGCGCACGGACAACGGGGAGGATTTCATCGCGCTGTTCCCTGACTCGGAATGAATGATGGACACTGCAAGGATTTCCTTACATTGATCTGTCAAAAGTAATTGTTATGGCAACTATTACGTGATGCTGCCGCCCGCGGTTTCGCAGTAGTTGCTGAGAATGCGGCGCAGCATGCTCTTCAGGAACCCGACTTCTTCCGGCGTAAATCCGTCCAGCAGCTCGTCGAGCACGCTGCGGAACACCGGCGGCAAACGCTCGGCAAGCGCGCGGCCTTCATCGGTCAGCTCGAGGCGTACGACCCGCCGATCCTCGATGCTGCGCACGCGGGACAGCAGGCCGCGTTTCTCGACGCGATCGAGCAGGCGCGTGACCGCGCTCGCGTCGATCCCGTATTCCCGAGCGAGTTCGGCGGCCGTCGAGCACTTTCCGACGGCGATCATGAACAGCATGCTCGCCTGCGTGCCCGTAATGCCGAGCTCTTCCTGCGTGCGCTGCGTGACGAGGTTGGTCATCACCGACTTCACACGCGACATCAGATAACCGACGCTGTCGTTCATCTGATACGAGGACAGCGGTGAAACGGGCGGTTGGGAAGGAGAATCCGACATAAAACCCTGAAGCTGCAATAGTTGACTAGGCAGCAGTATAGGCGCTATTTGCTTGCCGCGGCAAATATTAATCGAACGGGCGGGCGGGCGCTGCGCGGCCCGAAATTCCCTTGCGGACGTCAGGGTCTTCGTTCGTGGGCGGTGTGTCGGCAGGCGAAATCGCCCTCTGCGAGGCGAGGGCGGGGCGCATCATCTTTCGCGTTGCAACACACGGTCCGGCTCTCGACATTCTCACGTGCTATAATTTGAGGCTTTCCAAGCTGCAACGCGCGCGCACGTGTCCCGGTGACTGACGAGCGTGCGCGTTTGCGCGTTCAACGATTTCCAGGTTTCTATGACCCGCGCCCTTCGCAATATCGCCATCATCGCTCACGTCGACCACGGCAAGACCACGCTCGTCGACCAACTGCTCCGCCAGTCCGGCACCTTCCGCGAGAACCAGCAGATTGCCGAGCGAGTGATGGACTCGAACGACATCGAAAAAGAGCGCGGGATCACGATTCTCGCGAAGAACTGCGCGGTCGAATACGAAGGCACGCACATCAACATCGTCGACACGCCGGGGCACGCGGACTTCGGTGGCGAGGTGGAGCGTGTGCTGTCGATGGTCGACTCGGTGCTGCTGCTCGTCGACGCGGTCGAGGGCCCGATGCCGCAAACGCGCTTCGTCACGAAGAAGGCGCTGGCGCTCGGCCTGAAGCCGATCGTGGTCGTCAACAAGATCGACCGTCCGGGCGCGCGGATCGACTGGGTCATCAACCAGACCTTCGACCTGTTCGACAAGCTCGGCGCGACCGAAGAGCAGCTCGACTTCCCGATCGTCTACGCATCGGGCCTGAACGGCTATGCGTCGCTCGATCCGGCGACCCGCGAAGGCGACATGCGCCCGCTGTTCGAGGCGATCCTCGCGCACGTGCCGGTTCGCCCGGCCGATCCGGAAGCGCCGCTGCAGCTCCAGATCACGTCGCTCGACTACTCGACGTACGTCGGCCGGATCGGCGTCGGCCGCATCACGCGCGGCCGCATCAAGCCGGGCCAGCCGGTCGTGATGCGCTTCGGTCCGGAAGGCGACGTGCTGAACCGCAAGATCAACCAGGTGCTGTCGTTCAAGGGCCTCGAGCGCGTGCAGGTCGAGTCGGCTGAAGCCGGCGACATCGTGCTGATCAACGGTATTGAAGACGTCGGCATCGGCGCGACGATCTGCGCGGTCGACACGCCGGAAGCGCTGCCGATGATCACGGTCGACGAACCGACGCTGACGATGAACTTCCTCGTCAACTCGTCGCCGCTGGCAGGCCGCGAAGGCAAGTTCGTGACGAGCCGCCAGATCCGCGACCGCCTGATGAAGGAACTGAACCACAACGTCGCGCTGCGCGTGAAGGACACGGGCGACGAAACGGTGTTCGAAGTGTCGGGCCGCGGCGAACTGCACCTGACGATTCTCGTCGAGAACATGCGCCGTGAAGGGTATGAGCTGGCCGTGTCGCGTCCGCGCGTCGTGATGCAGGAAATCGACGGTGTGCGCCACGAGCCGTACGAGCTGCTGACGGTCGACGTCGAAGACGAGCACCAGGGCGGCGTGATGGAAGAGCTCGGTCGCCGCAAGGGCGAAATGCTCGACATGGCATCGGACGGCCGCGGCCGCACGCGCCTGGAATACAAGATCTCGGCACGTGGCCTGATCGGCTTCCAGAGCGAATTCCTGACGCTCACGCGCGGCACGGGCCTGATGAGCCACATCTTCGACTCGTACGCACCGGTCAAGGACGGCTCGGTCTTCGAGCGCCGCAACGGCGTGCTGATCTCGCAGGATGACGGCGCCGCGGTCGCCTACGCACTGTGGAAGCTGCAGGATCGCGGCCGCATGTTCGTGAAGCCGGGCGATGCGCTGTATGAGGGCATGATCATCGGCATCCACAGCCGCGACAACGACCTCGTCGTGAACCCGATCAAGGGCAAGCAACTGACCAACGTGCGCGCGTCGGGCACCGACGAAGCCGTGCGCCTCGTGCCGCCGGTCCAGATGTCGCTCGAATACGCGGTCGAATTCATCGACGACGACGAACTCGTGGAAGTGACGCCGCAGTCGATCCGCCTGCGCAAGCGCTTCCTGAAGGAGCACGAGCGTCGCCGCGCGAGCCGCGAAGGCGCGGTCGACTAAGTTCGATCGTTCCCTTGCATGATGAAAAAGGCTGCCTTCGGGCGGCCTTTTTTGCATCTGCGCGATGCGCAATCGGGCGGGCTGCAAAACACTGTTCCCGCGGGTCGTGGCAATCCGGCAAAACCCCGTCACGCGGTGCTTTCGGGCACATTTCGTCGTGAACTTCGGTAACGGTTCTGTGATATGCTGCGCGCACGCAAGTTTTAGGTCCTTCCAAGCAAGACTTGATTCGCAATCCGCTAAACGGTCAGGCCGTGTCGCGGAAGGTTGAGTAACCCGCTATTTCTCGAGAAGCTCGAAGAAAGGTGAGCGTAAAATGTCAGATGTAATGAAGCAGTTTCAGCTGAACTCCTATCTGTTCGGCGGCAATGCTTCGTACGTTGAAGAACTGTACGATGCATACCTCAACAATCCGGCATCGGTGCCGGAGAACTGGCGAGAGTATTTCGACGCGCTGCAGAACGTGCCTGCAACCGACGGCTCGAATGCCAATGACGTCGCTCATTTTCCGATCGTCGAATCGTTCGCCGAGCGCGCGAAGGCCAATGCCTTCATCCCGCGCGAAAGCACCAGCAATCTGGCGACCGCGCGCAAGCAGGTCCACGTCCAGTCCCTCATCAGCGCATATCGCTTCCTCGGCTCGCAATGGGCCAATCTGGATCCGCTGAAGCGTCGCGAACGTCCCGCCATTCCCGAACTCGAACCCGCGTTCTACGACTTCTCCGAAGGCGACCTCGACCAGACGTACAGCGCAAGCAACCTGTATTTCGGCTTCGACCAGGCTTCGCTGCGCGACATCGTCAAGGGCCTGCGTGACACGTATTGCGGCACGATCGGCGCCGAATACATGTACATCAGCGATCCGGAGCAGAAGCGCTGGTGGCAGGAGCGCCTGGAATCGACCCGCGCGACGCCGTCCTTCTCGATCGACAAGAAGAAGCACATCCTGAATCGCCTGACGGCAGCGGAAGGCCTCGAGCGCTATCTGCACACCAAGTACGTCGGCCAGAAGCGCTTCTCGCTCGAAGGCGGCGAAAGCTTCATCGCGGCGATGGACGAAGTCGTCCAGCACGCGGGCAAGCGCGGCGTGCAGGAAATCATCATCGGCATGGCCCACCGCGGCCGTCTGAACGTGCTGGTCAACACGCTGGGCAAGATGCCGGCCGACCTGTTCGCCGAATTCGAAGGCAAGCACGTCGACGACCTGCCGGCCGGTGACGTGAAGTACCACAAGGGCTTCTCGTCGGACGTGTCGACCGAAGGCGGTCCGGTCCACCTGTCGCTCGCGTTCAACCCGTCGCACCTCGAAATCGTGAACCCGGTGGTCGAAGGTTCCGCGAAGGCGCGGATGGACCGTCGCGGCGACGAAGACGGCCTGCAAGTGCTGCCGGTGCAGATCCACGGCGACGCGGCCTTCGCCGGCCAGGGCGTCGTGATGGAAACGCTGAACCTCGCGCAGACGCGCGGTTACGGCACGCACGGCACGCTGCACATCGTCATCAACAACCAGATCGGCTTCACGACGTCGGACCCGCGCGATGCGCGCTCGACGCTGTACTGTACCGACGTGGTCAAGATGATCGAAGCGCCGGTGCTGCACGTGAACGGTGACGATCCGGAAGCCGTCGTGCTCGCGATCCAGATCGCGATCGACTACCGGATGCAGTTCCACAAGGATGTCGTGATCGACATCGTCTGCTTCCGCAAGCTGGGTCACAACGAGCAGGACACGCCGGCGGTCACGCAGCCGCTGATGTACAAGAAGATCGCGCAGCACCCGGGCACCCGTGCGCTGTATGCCGAGAAGCTCGTGCAGCAGGGCGTGATCACCGCGGAAGACGCCGACAACTACGTGAAGGCGTACCGCAAGGCGATGGACGACGGCCACCACACCGTCGATCCGGTCCTGTCGAACTACAAGAGCAAGTACGCGGTCGACTGGGTTCCGTTCCTGAACCGCAAGTGGACGGACGCAGCCGATACGGCCGTGCCGCTCGCCGAACTGAAGCGCCTGGGCGAACGCATCACGACGGTCCCGGAAAACTTCAAGGTTCACCCGCTCGTCGAGCGCGTGATCAACGACCGCCGCAACATGGCGCGCGGCGACCAGCCGCTCGACTGGGGCATGGGCGAACACCTCGCGTTCGCGTCGCTCGTCGCATCGGGCTACTCGGTGCGCCTGACGGGCCAGGACTCGGGCCGCGGCACGTTCACGCACCGTCACGCGGTGCTGCACGACCAGAACCGCGAGCGCTGGAACGACGGCACGTACGTGCCGCTGCAGAACATCGCCGACGGTCAGGCGAAGTTCACGGTGATCGACTCGGTGCTGTCCGAAGAAGCTGTGCTGGGCTTCGAATACGGTTACTCGACCGCCGAGCCGAACACGCTCGTGCTGTGGGAAGCGCAGTTCGGCGACTTCGTCAACGGCGCGCAGGTCGTGATCGACCAGTTCATCTCGTCGGGCGAAGTGAAGTGGGGCCGCGTGTCGGGTCTCACGATGCTGCTGCCGCACGGCTACGAAGGCCAGGGTCCGGAACACTCGTCGACGCGTATCGAGCGTTTCCTGCAACTGTGTGCCGATCACAACATGCAGGTCGTCCAGCCGACGACGCCGGCGCAGATTTTCCACCTGCTGCGTCGCCAGATGATCCGCCTGTTCCGCAAGCCGCTGATCGTCGCCACGCCGAAGTCGCTGCTGCGCCACAAGGAAGCGGTGTCGGACCTGTCGGAACTCGCGAAGGGTTCGTTCCAGCCGGTGCTGGGCGAAACCGACGGCGGCATCGACGCGAAGAAGGTCAAGCGCGTGCTGGCTTGCTCGGGCCGCGTGTACTACGACCTCGTCGCGCATCGCCGCGAAGCGAAGGCGAACGACGTCGCGATCATCCGTATCGAGCAGCTGTATCCGTTCGCGCACAAGCAGTTCGAAGCCGAAATGAAGAAGTACGAGAACGCGACTGAAGTGGTCTGGGTGCAGGACGAGCCGCAGAACCAGGGTCCCTGGTTCTACGTCGAGCACCACCTGAAGGAAGGCATGAAGGAAGGGCAGAAGCTGGCATACAGCGGCCGTCCGGCTTCGGCCTCGCCGGCGGTTGGCTACTACGCGAAGCACTACGAGCAGCAGAAGGCCCTCATCGAAGGTGCATTCGGCCGCCTGAAGAGCGCATCGATCGCGAAATAACCGACGTCAAGCGAAACGGGAAGGCGCACTGCGCTTTCCCGTCTCTTTTGGCCTGCCGGGCGCGTCGCGCGCCGCACCGGCCGAAGGAATCGCACGAACCTCGTCATACCCCAGATTAAGCATCCAGGAAAATCACATGGCTATCGTAGAAGTCAAAGTCCCCCAGCTTTCGGAGTCGGTTTCGGAAGCCACCATGCTGCAGTGGAAGAAGAAGCCGGGCGAAGCAGTCGCGCAGGACGAAATCCTGATCGAACTCGAGACCGACAAGGTCGTGCTCGAAGTGCCGGCACCGGCCGCGGGCGTGCTCGCGCAAGTGCTGCAGAACGACGGTGACACCGTGGTCGCCGACCAGATCATCGCGACGATCGACACCGAAGCGAAGGCAGGTGCTGCCGAAGCAGCGGCAGGCGCCGCCGAAGTGAAGCCGGCGGCAGCCCCTGCTGCAGCCGCACCGGCAGCACAGCCGGCCGTCGCGACCGCGTCGAGCTCGGCCGCCGCATCGCCGGCCGCAGCGAAGCTGCTGGCCGAGAAGGGCCTGTCGGCAGGCGACGTCGCAGGTTCGGGCCGTGACGGCCGTGTCACGAAGGGCGACGCGCTGGCCGCAGGCAGCGCACCGAAAGCTGCTCCGGCCGCCGCACCGGCGAAGGCCGCTGCTGCGAAGCCGGCGCTGCCGGAAGTGAAGGTGCCGGCATCGGCAGCGACGTGGCTGAACGATCGTCCGGAACAGCGCGTGCCGATGTCGCGCCTGCGTGCGCGTATCGCCGAGCGTCTGCTCGAGTCGCAGCAGACCAACGCGATCCTGACGACGTTCAACGAAGTGAACATGGCTCCGGTCATGGAACTGCGCAACAAGTACAAGGACAAGTTCGAGAAGGAACATGGCGTGAAGCTCGGCTTCATGTCGTTCTTCGTGAAGGCGGCCGTGCACGCGCTGAAGAAGTTCCCGCTGGTGAACGCGTCGATCGACGGTAACGACATCGTCTACCACGGCTACTTCGACATCGGTATCGCGGTCGGTTCGCCGCGCGGCCTGGTCGTGCCGATCCTGCGCAACGCCGATCAGCTGAGCCTCGCCGAGATCGAGAAGAAGATCGCCGAATTCGGCCAGAAGGCGAAGGACGGCAAGCTGTCGATCGAGGAAATGACGGGCGGTACGTTCTCGATCTCGAACGGCGGCGTGTTCGGGTCGATGCTGTCGACCCCGATCATCAACCCGCCGCAATCGGCCATCCTCGGCGTGCACGCGACGAAGGAACGCCCGGTTGTCGAAAACGGCCAGATCGTGATCCGTCCGATCAACTACCTGGCACTGTCGTACGACCACCGCATCATCGACGGCCGCGAAGCAGTCCTGTCGCTCGTCGCGATGAAGGATGCGCTGGAAGATCCGGCACGCCTGCTGCTCGACCTGTAAGCCGAGTCTCACTGCATTGACCCGCCCCGCACGCTCGCGCACTTGCGCGAGCGTGCGGGCGTACAAGTAGAAAGGATTGTCATGTCCAAGGAATTTGACGTCGTCGTGATCGGCGCCGGCCCCGGCGGCTACATCGCCGCGATTCGCGCCGCGCAGCTCGGCAAGACCGTTGCCTGTATCGAGAAGTGGAAGAACCCGGCCGGCGCGCTGAAGCTCGGCGGTACCTGCCTGAACGTCGGCTGCATCCCGTCGAAGGCGCTGCTCGCCTCGTCGGAAGAATTCGAGAACACGTCGCATCACCTGGCCGACCACGGCATCACGGTCGACGGCGTGAAGATCGACGTCGCGAAGATGCTCGGCCGCAAGGATGCGATCGTCGAGAAAATGACGAGCGGGATCGAGTTCCTGTTCAAGAAGAACAAGATCACCTGGCTGAAGGGCCATGGCAAGTTCACCGGCAAGACCGATGCCGGCGTGCAGATCGAAGTGAGCGGCGAGGGTGAAACCGAAGTCGTCACCGCGAAGAACGTGATCATCGCGACGGGCTCGAAGGCGCGTCACCTGCCGGGTATCCCGGTCGACAACAAGATCGTGTCGGACAACGAAGGTGCGCTGACGTTCGACTCGGTGCCGAAGAAGCTCGCCGTGATCGGCGCAGGCGTGATCGGCCTCGAGCTCGGCTCGGTGTGGCGTCGCCTGGGTGCCGAAGTGACGGTGCTCGAAGCGCTGCCGGCATTCCTCGGTGCAGCCGACGAAGCGCTCGCGAAGGAAGCGGCCAAGCTGTTCAAGAAGCAGGGCCTCGACATCCATCTCGGCGTGAAGATCGGCGAAGTGAAGACGACCGCCGACGGCGTGTCGATCGCTTACACGGACAAGGACGGCAACGCGCAGACGCTCGACGCCGACCGCCTGATCGTGTCGGTCGGCCGCGTGCCGAACACCGACAACCTCGGCCTCGAGGCAATCGGCCTGAAGGCGAACGAGCGTGGCTTCATCGACGTGGACGACCACTGCCGTACCGCGGTGCCGAACGTCTACGCGATCGGCGACGTGGTGCGCGGCCCGATGCTCGCGCACAAGGCGGAAGACGAAGGCGTGCTGGTCGCGGAAGTGATCGACGGCCAGAAGCCGCACATCGACTACAACTGCATTCCGTGGGTGATCTACACGTACCCGGAAATCGCATGGGTCGGCAAGACGGAACAGCAGCTGAAGGCCGAAGGCCGCGAGATCAAGTCGGGCAAGTTCCCGTTCTCGATCAACGGCCGCGCGCTCGGCATGAACGCGCCGGACGGTTTCGTGAAGATGATCGCGGACGCGAAGACCGACGAACTGCTCGGCGTGCACGTGATCGCCGCGAACGCGTCGGACCTGATCGCGGAAGCCGTGGTGGCGATGGAGTTCAAGGCGGCGTCGGAAGACATCGCCCGCATCTGCCATCCGCACCCGTCGATGTCGGAAGTGATGCGCGAAGCGGCGCTCGCCGTCGACAAGCGCTCGCTGAACAGCTGAGCGCGGTATAGCGCCGGCCGGCCATTGGCCGGTGCAGCCGTCTCATGACGAAGGCGGGCGGGGTTTCCCGCTCGCCTTCGTTCTTTCCGGTTTGCCCGATGAACGTCACCGAATACTACACGCGCGAACTGACCACGCGCGGCTATCAGTCCGATCCCGCCCAGCGCGCGGCCGTCGATCGCCTGCAGCGCTGTTTCGACGAGTGGGTCGAGTACAAGGCGCGTCGCTCGAACGCGTTCAAGAAGCTCATCAATCATCCGGACCTCCCGCGCGGCGTCTACATGTGGGGCGGCGTCGGCCGCGGCAAGAGCTTCCTGATGGACAGCTTCTATGCGGTGGTGCCCGTGCAGCGCAAGACGCGCCTGCATTTCCACGAATTCATGCGTGAAGTCCACCGCGAACTCGAGGAGCTGAAAGGGCAGGCCGATCCGCTCGACGAGCTCGCGCGGCGCATCGCGAAGCGCTACCGGCTGATCTGTTTCGACGAATTCCACGTGTCGGACATCGCGGACGCGATGATCCTGTACCGGCTGCTCGATCGCCTCTTCAACAACGGCGTGCAGTTCGTGATGACGTCCAACTACGATCCCGACGATCTGTATCCCGATGGCCTGCATCGCGACCGCATGCTGCCGGCGATCGCGCTGATCAAGCAAAAGCTCGACGTGCTGAACGTCGACGCGGGCGTCGACTATCGTCAGCGCACGCTGGCGCAGGTGCAGATGTACCACACGCCGCTCGGCGCGGACGCCGATCGCGAATTGCGTCATGCGTTCGCGAAGCTCGCCGCGGTGCCGGACGAAAGCCCGCTCCTGCATATCGAGAAGCGCGAGTTGAAGGCGCTGCGCAAGGCCGACGGGGTCGTCTGGTTCGACTTCGCGACGCTGTGCGGCGGCCCGCGTTCACAGAACGACTATCTCGAGCTTGCCAGCCGCTTCCATGCGATCGTGCTGTCGGAAGTGCCGCAGATGTCGCCGCGGATGGCGTCCGAGGCGCGACGCTTCACCTGGCTCATCGACGTGCTGTACGACCACAAGGTCAAGCTGCTGATGTCCGCGGCGGTGCCGGCGGAGCAGTTGTACGTCGAAGGGCCGATGGCGAACGAGTTCACGCGCACGGTGTCGCGGATCGTCGAGATGCAGTCGAAGGAATACCTCGAAACGCCGCGTCGTATCGTCGATACTTCGCTGACCTGATCGCGGTTGCCGACGAGCGGCGGGCTTCAAAGGTCAATTCCGGTCAAATTCCCGCAATCTCCGGGTATTTTCGGACTTGTCTTATGTTCACGGTCGAGGTCAGCCGATATCGTTGTGTCATGGTTCCCAAGGCTGGAGATATCCATGACACCGTACCGCGATCTGACCGACCATGAGTGGCGCTGCGTCGCGCCGTTTTTTCCCGAAATGCAGCCGCGCACCGAGTTGCGCGGCCGACCATTGGCCAACACACGCGCCGTCCTGAACGGCGTGCTGTGGGTCATTTATAGCGGCGCGACCTGGTCCGCGATGCCGCGTCGTTACCCTTCGTACCAAACCTGCCACCGCCGTTTCAAGGTCTGGCACGAGACCGGCACGCTGCGGCAGGTGATGCACGCGTTGTATGGCGACGCAGGCGCGAATCTGTGCGACCAGCTGGCCACGCGGATGCGCAAGCACACGCAATCGAAGGCGGCAGCTGTGCGCAGTGCCGTGGCGCCGGTCTATCGCGCACCGCGCAGCTACACGGCGGATGCGCTGAAGCGCGCAGCGTGATGTCGATCGGTTTCATGCACGTCGGCGTCAAAACAAAATCGGCCTGACGACGTCGTCGCAGGCCGATTTTTTTATCGCGTCGAGCGTGTCGACGCGCGTTGCGTCATTGTGCGCGAACCCAGGTCTGCGACCGGCCGAGCAGCGATACGCCGATATAGCCGCGCACGACGAGCTTCTGGCCGCCGTCTTCGAGCGACATCTTGCACTTGTAGACCTTGCCGTTCTCCGGGTCGAGAATGTTGCCGCCGTCCCAGTGATCGCCGTCCTTCTTCATCGCCTTGATGATCGTCATGCCCTTGATGAGCTGATCTTTGCGCTCGTCCGTGCATGCGGTGCAGCGGCGATCGGGCGTGTCATTGGCGCCGAGGCCCTTGACGACTTTGCCCGACAGCGAGCCTTCGCCGTCGTCGGCGATCTGTACGAGCGCCTTCGGCTGATGCGTGTTGTCGTCGATCGTCTGCCACATGCCGACGGGGCTGTCGGCCTGGGCGAAGGTTGGGGCGGCGCAAGCGAGCAGGGCGCTTGCGACGGCCAGCGCGCGCAACGGGCGGGTCAGTTGAATCATCGTCTTCCTCCTTGTTTCATGTCGTGTTCGATGTGCCCGCACGACCGTCTGCATGGGGCGGTGGCATGTTGCGAGCTTTGCCAGAATACGTGAAACCGCACGCTGCGTTTGATAGAGGGGGTTCTAATCCAAACGGCCCGCGAGACGCAGGCTGTTTGGTGACCGATCAGTTGAGCTGATACGAGAACGCGGCATTCACGCGCGGGCTGCGCGATGCGCTTTCAACCGGTGCATCGCCGACCGGCTTCGCGATGTTCAGGTCGAGACTGTAATAGCGGCTGTCGGTAAACCGCACGCCGATACCGACCGACGACAGGCGGCTAGGCGACGGCGTGCCGGTATGCAGATACACGCGCGCCATGTCGTACGCGATGTACGGCGTGATCGATTTCATGTACGTCCAGCCCGGCGTGAACCCGCGGTTGACCTCCAGCGACATTCCCCAGCCCGAATCGCCCGACGTTTCGCCGGGCTGGTAGCCGAGGGCATAGCGTGTCGAACCGAACGAGATCTGCTCCGACGTCGGCAGCGAGTCGGGGCTGTACTGGCCGGTCAGCGAGACCGACGTGCCGATCTTGAACGGCCATTCGTTGGTCTGCGTGAAGGTCGCGCCGGTGCGCACGAACGTCAGCGAGATCGGGCTGTCCACCGACGTCGTGTTCGAGCCGATCGTGATGTCCTGCGATTTCGACGCGCCGAGAATGTTGAAGCCCTTCGCGACGTTCACGCTCAGCTTCTGTACCTGCTTGGCCGATACGCTCGTATAGTCGAGCTGCATCTGCAGCACGCGGACCTGCGAGCGTGTATCGATGCTGTTGCCGCTGATCTTGTTCTGGTAGCGGTCTTCGTTGTGCGACGCATAGCCCGACACGGTGCCGAGCAGGCTGCGCTGGTTGTTCAGCAGCAACGGATAGGATGCCGAAAGACCGAGCTTCTCGTTCTTGACGGTGCGCTCGACGGTCGACGGCAGGCCCGGGTTGTCGGTCGGCTTGCCGCGATACGTGCTGGCGTCGAGGCGCGTGACCAGGCCGCTGCTGCCGACCGGCACGGCACCGCTGAATGCGACGTAGGTCTGCTTGTCGCGTCCGGGCGGCACCAGCGCGGAAATGCTCAATTGCTCGCCGAACGACGTGAGGCCGTTCTCCGTTGCGGTGATGAGCCCCTGCACGCCCGGGTGATTGAAATCGATGCCGGTGCTGATGTTGAATGCCTTGCGGTCGACGGCCAGTTCGAGCGTCGTTGCGCCGTCGGTCGTCTGCGGCGGCGGCACATTGGCCTTCACCGACACGCCGGGCAGGAGACCGAACGTGTTCACGTAGCGTTCGAACGTCGCGCGGCGCAGCGGGCGATCGGCCGTGATGTGCGCGGCGATCGCGCGGATCTTCGATTCCATCGCGCCGGGCTTGCCGGTCACCTTGACGTCCGACACATAGCCTTCGACGACCGTGACGCGCACGACGCCGTTCTCGAACGTCTGCGCGGGAATGAACGCGAACGACAGCGCATAGCCGCGATCCTGGTACAGCTTGGTCACGCCGTTGGCGGTTTCGATCAGCTCGCCGATCGTGATGTCCTTGCCGACGAGGGGCGTGAAGCGACGCGAGATCTCGTCGAACGGTACCGACTTCACGCCTTCGACCTGGAACGTCGTCGGCGTCAGGTGCCGCGACAGCAGTTCCTGCAGTTGCGGTGCCTGCGGCGCGACCTGCACGGTGACGCTCGGGCTTTTCTGTGGTGCGTTGATCTGGGGGAGGGAATCGAGCGGGTTACCTGCCGCGCGCGTTTGTGCATGCGCCGTGCCTGCTGCCGCGATAGCGAGCAGCATCATCCATCTGTCGAGTCTGGATTTCATTGTTCTTCCTCGTAGGCCTTGCTTTTCATCTTCTTTCTAATGCGGGCGCGCGACACCAGGGTGTCGCGCGCCGCGTGCCGCATTGCCGGTTGTATTGGTACGGCCGCGCCTCCTGCTCCGGCTGCAAAGGCGCGATCGTCCTCCTTACTTGCCGACGCTACCCAGCGTGCCCAGCAGCCCCGTGACCGGTGCCAGCAGACCCGTCGAACTGCCCGACGATGCCGCACCCGTCACGCTGCCGACCAGCGACGTGACTGGTGCGAGCGGGCTCGACGAACCCCCGGTTCCCGCTGCACCGCCGACTGTTCCGGTGACAGTATTCAGCAAACCGGTGACTGGCGCGAGAGGGTTTGCCCCGCCTGCACCACCCGTTGCGCCGCCCAGCGTGCCCGTGACCGTCGACACGAGGCCCGTGACGGGCGCGAGCGGATTGCTGCCCGAGCTGCCCGTTGCGCCGCCGACCGCACCCGTGAGCGAACCGAGCGGCGTCGAGCCGAGGCCGGACAGCAGGCCGCCGAGCGGGTTCGTCGAGCCGGAACCCGACGACGTGCCGTTCTGGACCGTAGCCGTCGAGCCGCCGACGAGGCTGGTGAGCAGGCCGGGGATCGGTGCCGCGCCGTTCGGACCGTTCGGGTTCACGAGGCCGCCCGCGTTGGTCACGGTGTTGCCGACCGCGGTGACGAGCTGGCCGACGTCGCCGACGAGCGGCTGGTTAGACGTGCTTGCGACCTTCGTGCCCGCCGAGCTGATTGCACCGCCGACCTGACCGAGCAGGCCCGACACGGGCTGCCCGAGGCCGGTGGTCGTGCCGACCTGTTGCGTGACCTGGCCTGCGGTGATCACCAGCGGCGTGATCGCCGAGCTGAGCGGTTGCGTAACCTGCTGCACGGCACCCGACGACAGCGTCGAACCGATCGTCGTGCCGGCTGCCGACAGGCCGTTGGCAACCGTGTCGAGCACGGTTCCGACCGGCGTCGTGACAGGGGCGAGCGGCGCGAGCGGACCCGTGCCGAGCGCCTTGACCGTCGAACTCAGTCCGGACACGGTGTTGCTCGTCGCGCCCACGACGTTCCCGAGGCCGGCGACCGTCGTGCCGACGGGATCCTTGATCGAGCCGGTCTGTCCCAGCCCGTTGCTCAACGCATCGGCAGCCGCGTTGATGATCGTGCCGGTGCTCGAGACGGTGCTGCCGACACCCTTCGTCACGCCGTCGCCGAGGCCGGGCACGCTGATGTTGCCGACCGTGCTGCCGAGGTCGGTTGCCGTCTGGCCGATCGTGCTGACAGCGCCCTTGGTGCCGGTGGACGAGCCGCTGGTGCCGCTCGTACCACTGGTGCCGCTCGTGCCGCTGCTGCTGCCGGCATTGCTGCTCGTCGGCGGCGTGCTGACGCTGTTGCCGCCGCAGGCGGCCAGCAGGCACGCTGCGGCGAAAGCGGTGAGGGGCGCGCGCCATTGGCGCAGGGCGGCCGTCGTGATGGAACGTTGCTGGGACATGATGGACTCCTCGCTGTCTTGTCGATGAATGGATGTTCGATTACTTGCCGTGCGTGCCGCCGAGCAGGCCGCCGATCAGCGACGTGACAGGCGCGAGCGGGTTCGGGCCCGAGCCCGAATTCGTGACGGCGCCCGTGGTGCCGCTCAGCGCCGGGGCGCCGACCGTGCTGGTGACCGCGGACACGGCGCCCGTCACGGGAGCGAGCGGGTTGCTGCCGCCCGCGCCGCCCGTTGCGCCGCCGAGCGCGCCGGTAACCGTGGAGACGAGGCCGGTGACCGGAGCGAGCGGACCGCCGCTCGTGCCGCCCGCTGCGCCGCCGAGTGCGCCGGTGACGGTGGAGACGAGGCCGGTGACCGGAGCGAGCGGGCCACCGCTCGTGCCGCCGGCTGCGCCACCGAGCGCGCCGGTAACCGTGGAGACGAGGCCGGTGACCGGAGCGAGCGGACCGCCGCTCGTGCCACCCGTTGCGCCGCCGAGTGCGCCGGTGACGGTGGAGACGAGGCCGGTGACCGGAGCGAGCGGGCCGCCGCTCGTACCGCCCGTTGCGCCGCCGAGCGTGCCGGTGACGGTCGTGAGCAGGCCCGTGAGCGGCGCGAGCGGGTTGGTCGCGCCGCCGGTGGCGCCCGTGAGCAGGCCGCCGACGGCCTTCACGGTATTGCCGGTCGACGAAACAGTGCTGCCGAGGCCGGTCGTGACGGGATTGCCGCCCGTCGACGCAATCACCGCGCCGGCCTGGTTCAGGCCGTTGCCGATCGTGCCGAGCAGCGTGTTGACCGGGGCGCCGAGGCCGGTGGCCGTCCCGATCGTCTGCGTCGTCTGACCGACCATCGTCGTGATCGGCGTGATCGCCGAGCTGACCGTCTGCGTGACCTGCTGGATCGGGCCGGTCGACAGCACGTTGGACAGCGTGGTGCCGCCGTTCGAAACCGCGTTGCCGACCTGCGTCACGAGGCCGCCGACGGCGCCGGTGACGGGAGCGAGTGGCGACAACGGGCCGCTGCCGAGGCTCGTGACCAGGTTGCCGGTCTGCGTGACTGCGCCGCCGAGCTGGTTCACCACGCCGCCGGTGCTGGCGACCGTGACGCCGACCGGGTCTTTCGTTGCGCCGAGCTGGCCGAGGCCGTTGCCGAGGCCATTGCCGAGTGCAGTGACCGCGCCGCCGACGTTCTGGATGATGCCGCCCGCCGCCTGCGTCGTGGCCGGGTTGACGCCGGGCAACGACTGGCTTGCGACGACGCCGCCGAGGTTTGACACGGTGCCACCGAGATTGGTGACGAGATTGCTGCCGCTTGCGAGGACCTGACCCACTGCGTTCGACGACACACCGGAGGTGCCGCTCGTTCCGCTGGACGTTCCGCTCGTCGTGCCGCTGGTGCTGCCGCTCGTCGAGCCGCTCGTGCTGCCACTGGTCGAGCCACTGGTGCCGCCCGACGTGCTGCCGCTCGTCGAACCGGACGTGCCGCCCGAGGTGCCGCCGCCCGACGTCGAGACGGAGTCGCCACCGCCCGAGCTGGAGCCGCCGCTGAGCCCCTTGCTGATGGAACCGGAGCCGCCGCACGCGGAGAGGGAAAGCATGGCTGCCACGGTGGCCGCGATCATAGTCGTCCGGAGCGTGCCATGAGGGATAACCTGAATGTCCATTTCGTCCTCGCATTGAAGCTGATGTTGTGTTGAGTGATGCGGGGATTACTCTGCAACTGTCGTGCCATTTCGATGGCCGACGGTTCGACGATTGGTTTTAAACGGGGCAATTCCTTGTCGGAAAAGGGATTTAGGCAAACTGAAAGATTGTTGAATCTGTTTAAGAACGGTCGAATGAGAACGGTTTCGGCCGTTTCGTAACGTAACGTCACAACATTGGCGTTACGCGTGCGGCGTAACGTGGGCGGGCGTGCAGGCCTGGCGGGCGCTCCGGCTGTTTTACTGGTGGATTAGGTGTGCACATCTAACCTATCGTAAGTCCTATGTGTAAGTCGTACCGAAACGCCGTACAAATACGGCTGTGCTCCCGGAAAGTTTTTTCGATCCGGTCTTAAAAGAGGTTGGAAGTTAAATGTGATCGGATATAGAATCCGGAGCAGGTGTAAGGAAATGTACAGCTCGGTACACGACGTTCGAGGAGGGTCACTATCGCGAATGTTAACTTGCATCAAATTGTGATACATACCCCTCGGGGTGACATATAAAGAAAGCGCATCCGGTTGTCGTTACTTAGTTGTAGCGAACGACGCGGGGCAAGGGCCCGATATGCGAGGATGTACAACGTATAAAAGGCCAAAAAACGTACATACAGGCACGAGGAATTAAAAAATGAAAGCACTCATCAAGCGCTTCCTCAAGGAAGAAGACGGGGTTACCGCGATCGAGTATGGGCTGATTGCGGGTCTGATTGCTGTTGCCATCATCGCTGGCGCCTCCTCGGTGGGGTCCAATCTCAGCAGTACCTTCTCAAAAATTGGTACCTGTGTCTCGGCGCCGAGCAGCACGTGCTGGACTGCGGCTGCTTCGAGTTAATCGCGGCGGGTGAGAGGGCGCGGGTTCCGGAAATCATCTTGCGGCCGGGCAGCGGGCGGACTGCATTAGTTGTTCGCCCGCCGATCTGGCCGGGATCGATCGCGGCGTGATGGTACGTCTTATTTTCTGCGGGACATT
This sequence comes from Burkholderia sp. Bp8986, assembly GCF_003854225.1. Lineage (NCBI taxonomy): Bacteria > Pseudomonadati > Pseudomonadota > Betaproteobacteria > Burkholderiales > Burkholderiaceae > Burkholderia > Burkholderia sp. Bp8986. The sequence goes on from NZ_QTQM01000033.1 coordinate 63,374, forward strand.
CCTGGGCTGGGCGGTATTTGTCGCGGCCAGTGATATCCGTCTTCGGCGCATTCGAAATTCACTCGTCATTTTCGGTTTGGTGGCCGCACTGGTGGGCGCGACGATCTCCGGAAATCCGTTTGGAATTTCCCTCTCTCAATCATTGGCAGGCGCGGTCGTAGGGCTGATTTGCTTTTCGCCCTTGTTCGCATTGCGCGTCATGGGCGCGGCCGACGTTAAGGTATTCGCCGTACTGGGTGCATGGTGTGGTGCGCAAGCATTGTTGTGGCTTTGGGTTGTCGCGAGTCTCGCCGGGGGGCTGCACGCGCTTTGGTTAATGCTGCTGTCGCGGACGTCTCTTTCCCTGCTGTACAAGCGCACGATGCCCACAATGACGCTCGGCGGCCGTCGCGCGACGCCCTATGCGGCCTTTCTCGTTATACCCGCGGCTGTTTGGCTTCTGCATCTTATGTATGTGAGGGGAATGTGATGGCTCGGGGGACGCAAGCGCGCCAGCCGTCCGCATGGCGGTGGCAACGAGGAGTGGCGGCGGTTGAGTTCGCTGTCGTCTTTCCTTTGTTCTTCCTGATTTTCTACGCGATCGTCACGTTCGGGATGGTGTTCATCATCCAGCAAAGCCTGACATTCGCGGCATCCGAAGGCGCGCGCGCTGCGTTGAACTACACGTCGGCGCCGTGCGACCGCCTGCAGGTCAATGCGCGAAATGCCGTGACGCAAGCGTTGGGCGGCGCACCGTGGTCGAAGAACGTCAGTTTCGCCGCGCAGGTGTCCACTTCGGTACCGTCGCCCACGTCGACGCCCGGCGTGACCTGCGGCGGGACATTCACATCGACGTCCACCGCCGCATTCAACGTGATGGTGACAACGACCTATTCATACGCGGCGAATCCGCTGATCCCGTGGATATTCCTGTTCACTGCGCCGCAGCTGCAGAGTAGTGCGACCGTGCAAGTTCAGCCAAGCATGCTCTGAATCGCAATCCTATTTAATCGAGTCGCCCGATCGTCATCACGCTCCTGAACCTGATTCCGGCATTCCCATATCAACATGGCCAACAATCTGACAAAAATCATCGCGGGGTTGCTGATTGCGATCGCTGTTCTGCTTGGAATCTACGCTTGGATGCTTGGACGCAGTACGCCTAGTCCCATCCCCGTGCAACAGGCTGTCGCTGCGAGCCCGGTGTCAGTGGTTATCGCGACGCGCGCGCTGCCGATGGGGCAGCCGATTGCCGCCGATGCGTTGAAGGTTCAACCAGTTGCTCCTGCGCCGGCAGGTGCGTTTTCCGATCCGGCCGCCCTGGTCGGTCGCGTTCCGGTGAGAGACATCCCGGCGTCGGCACCGGTTGTGTCGGACGCACTGGTGTCGGGGCTTGCCGAGGACGTGCAGCCGGGCGAGCGCGCGATTGCGGTTCGTGTCGACGAGACCAATGCGGTCGGCAATCGCCTGCGGCCCGGCAACTTCGTCGACGTCTTCGTGAACCTGAAGCGTGAGGCGGGCGGCGGGATGCTCGACGGCGAAGTCTCGCAGACACAAGCGCGGCTCCTGATGTCGAAGGTGCGCGTGCTGTCGTTCGGCGACGCGACGCCGGAGCGCGACAGCGGCAGCAACACGAACGGCAATAACGGCCAGCCGAGCAATACGCGCATCGCGGTGCTCGCGGTGCCGACGGCGCAGGTCGATGCACTCACGCTCGGCGAGGCGAGCGGTCGGCTGACGCTCGCACTGCGCAATCCGCGCGACGACGAGCTTGCGATGCAGACGGTGGCGGTGCGTACGGACAACAAGTTGTCGCCGTCGGCGCTTGCCGCGGCCGGCGTATCGCTGCAACAGCTGTCCGGTACGTCGAGGACTGCGGTGGCCAACGTAAATGTGCCGCCGCTGCCATCGCGCTTGCCGCCGGCAGGGCGATCCGTCGGAGGCGGTAGTGGCGGCGGCAGCATCGAGCTGATCCGCGGCGGCCGCTCGGAAACGGTTGCATATTGAACAACATCGGTGGCCATCGATATCTGCGACGACAAGTAAAGGCCGTGCGACGGCCCAACAAACAATGAAAAACATACTGACTGCATTCGCGATTGCTCTCTGGACCTTGACATTCGCATCCACTGCAAGCGCGAGCGGCACGATTGAACTCGCGGTCGGCGCGCAGCGGCAGATTTCTGCAGGTCGTGCGCTGCAGCGTGTCGCAGTCGGCGATCCCGCGATCGCCGACGTGTTGATCATGAAGGGCAGTCGTAACGGTTCCGTGCTGCTGACCGCGAAAGCGCCGGGTACAACGAACGTGATGTTGTGGGAGCGCGGTCACGACGAGCCGACGGTGTGGAGCGTCGAAGTCGTCGACGCGGCCGCGCAAGCGGTGCTCGACGGTTCGACGCCGCAGGTGAAGGCATACGGCGGGACGTCGGTGCTGCGGGGAACGTCGGCATCGCTCGATGCGCACGAACGTGCCGTGGCGGTTGCCAAGAATATGAGCCCGAAAGGCACGGTGATCGATCGTTCGACGCTGGCCGGCAAGAATGTCGTGCAGGTCGACGTGCGAGTGGTGGAATTCAGCCGCTCGGTGCTCAAGCAGGTCGGCTTCAACTTCTTCAAGCAGAGCAACGGCTTTTCGTTCGGCTCGTTTTCGCCGGGCGGCGTGCAGTCGTATAACGGCGCGTCGGGCCCGGGTACGGCCGGGTATATTCCGACGCTCGGCGCACCGGTTGCGTCTGCATTCAACCTGGTCGTGAATGCAGCGGGCCGCGGCATCTTCGCCGACCTGTCGCTGCTCGAAGCGAACAATCTAGCGCGCGTGCTCGCCGAGCCGACGCTCGTCGCGCTGTCCGGCCAGAGCGCCAGCTTCCTCGCCGGCGGCGAGATCCCGGTTCCGTCGCCGCAGGGGCTTGGCTCGACCGCGATCCAGTGGAAACAATACGGTGTGGGACTGTCGCTGACTCCGACGGTGCTGAGCCCAAGCCGGATCGCGCTGAAGGTCGCGCCGGAATCGAGCCAGCTCGATTTCGTGAACAGCGTGACGATCAGCGGTGTCGCCGTGCCGGGCATCACGACGCGTCGTGCCGATACGACGGTCGAACTCGGCGATGGCGAGAGTTTCGTGATCGGCGGCCTGATCGATCGCCAGACGATGTCGAACGTGAGCAAGGTGCCGCTGCTCGGCGACCTGCCGATCATCGGCACGTTCTTCAAGAACCTGAACTACCAGCAGAACGACAAGGAATTGCTGATCATCGTGACACCGCATCTCGTCGCACCGATTGCGAAGGGGGCGGTGCTGCCTGCGACGCCCGGCGAATTGTCCGAGCAGCGCGACGGGCCGGTATGGCGATCCTACCTGGGCGGTGCGGCATCGCCGGATGCGGCACCGGGGTTTTCGAAATGAATCTGAGGCATTGCGCGTCGTGGCACATTGCTACGCCTTGCGTAATCGGGGGTGTTCGACATGAATGCACGAACCCAATCGTTGTGTGAACCCGCCGTGACCGACTACTTCGTTTGCGCATCGACAAAGGAAGCGCATGTGCGCTGGCTGGCCGATACGCTGGTGTCGGCCGGTGCGGTCGAGGCCGCGTCGCTGGAGCCGGGCGTGCTTGCGCAGCGCATCACGGGGCTCAATCCGGCGCTCGTGTTCATCGATTTCTCCGAACGCAGCGAAGCGGCGAGCGTCGCTGCGGCCACGGTACGCGCGGCACATCCGGGGTTGCCGATCGTCGCACTTGGCTCGCTCACCCAGCCGGAGAGCACGCTTGCCGCACTGCGCGCGGGCGTGCGCGATTTCATCGACGTGTCGGCATCGGCCGAGGACGCACTGCGGACGACGCGTGGATTGCTATCCCACGTCGGCGAGCCGACGAGCCGTCACGGCAAGGTCGTCACGTTGCTCGGCGCGCGCGCGGGCATGGGGGTCAGCACGCTCGCAGCGAATCTCGCGGTCTGGCTTCAGAAGCGGGCACTCGGGCCGGGTGCGGCGGGCACGGACGGCGGTGCGCCGGCCGGCCGCCAGACCGCGCTGATCGACCTGGGGTTGCCGGCCGGCGACGGCGCGCTGTTTCTGAACACGCGTTGCGAATTTCATTTCATCGATGCGGTGCAGAACCTGCGCCGCATCGACCGCACGTTCGTGAACACCGCACTCACGAGGCATCAGAGCGGTGTCGCGCTGACGACGCTGCCGCCGGACCTCGGCGCGTTGCGCGATGTGTCCTATGCGTCATGCATCGGTTTGCTGAACCGCCTTCGCGCGTTCTTCGACCAGCAGGTCGTCGATCTCGGCGGGTTCTCGAATCGCGAGTTCGTCACGCAGATCGCCGCGTCGGCCGACGAGGCGTGGCTGGTCTGCGATCAAGGCGTCGCATCGATCGTTTCGGCCGCCGACCTGATCACTGGGTTGCGCGACGGGGGCGTCGATACCGATCGCGTCAAGCTCGTGGTCAACCAGTACGATCCCGCGCTGGGTCTGATGCCCGGACAGATCGCCGAGCGTCTCGGGTTATCGCTGGTCGGCAGCTTGCCCGCGCGCCGCGTCGCGATCGGCCATGCGGCGAACCAGGGGCGGCTCATCGTCGATGCGGCAGAGCGTGATCCTTACGTGCGCGCACTCGAATCCCTCGCCGCGCGGTTGCCCGGCGTATCGGGCATGGCGGGCGCGTCGCGCGCGGCGCCTGGCCTGTCCGCGCTCAAACGTTTCATTCAACCTTCGTCCAAGCGGTCGTAACCGATGGCACACGACATTCAATTCGCCGACGGCGCAGCGCCGTTCTCCCAGACGCAGCAATTCCACGACATCAAGAATGCCGCGCACGAGCACCTGCTGACGCGTATCGAGGAGCTGGGCGCCGAGTTCGGCCGATGGTCGCGCCAGGCGATCAATCAGTTCGTCGATCTCGAGATCGACAGCTTCGTGCGCCTGCGCCGCATTCCGCTCAACGAGAACGAGGTGCGGGCGATTGCGGAAGCGCTGACGAAGGAACTCGCGGGCTTCGGGCCGATCGAGGATCTGCTCGCGGATCCGGCGGTCGAGGACATCCTGATCAACGGCTACAACGACGTGTACGTGTCGCGTCACGGGATCCTAGCGAAGCTGCCGGTGCGCTTCACCGACAACGCGCATTTGTTGCGAATCGTGCGCCGGATCCTTGCGCCGATCGGGCGCCGTCTCGATGAATCGAACCCGATGGTCGACGCGCGACTGCCCGACGGCGGCCGCGTGAACGTCGTGATCGAGCCGCTGTCGATCGACGGCCCGATCGTGTCGATCCGGAAATTCCGCAAGGACCCGCTCAAGCCCTCGGACCTGCTCGGTAACGGCACGTACAACGAAGAGATCGGTGCATTGCTCGAGGCGGCGGTCGAGGCCCGCTGCAACGTGCTCGTGTCGGGCGGCACGAGCTCGGGCAAGACGTCGCTGCTCAATGCGCTCGCGTTCCACATTCCGGAGGCCGAGCGTGTCGTGACGATCGAGGATACGGCGGAACTGTCGCTGAACCACCCGCACGTCGTGCGCCTCGAAAGCCGGCCGGGCGGGTTCGACGGTAGTGGCGTCGTGACGATTCGCGATCTGTTGCGCAATACGCTGCGGATGCGTCCGGACCGGATCATCGTCGGCGAAGTGCGCGGCGGTGAAGTGCTCGAAATGCTTCAGGCCATGAACACGGGCCACGACGGCTCGATGGGCACCGTGCACGCGAGTTCGCCGCGCGAGTGCCTGTACCGTCTCGAGATGCTCGCCGGCTTCGCGGGCTTCCAGGGGACCGAATCGAGCCTGCGTCGCCAGATCGCGAACGCGATCGACTTCATCGTGCAGATCGGACGCCTGTCGAATGGGCGCCGCCGGATTCTGTCGATCACCGAAGTGACTGGGCTGTCCGACAACATCATCGCGACGCAGGAGCTGTATCGCTACGAAGCGCGCGTCACGCCGGAGGGCGAGGAAGTCGATCACTGGGAGTCGCTGGGCATTCATCCGCATTCGCCGAAGCTCGCGCGTTTCCGCCAGACGCTGACGAACAGCGGCCTGGGCAGTTTCGGCGGCGGCTTTGGCGGCGGCGGTTTCGGTCGCGGCGGGGGCTTCAATGTATAGCGCAACGATCTGGATGCTCGCGGTCGCGATGCTGTGCGTGGCATCGGCACTGATGCTGTGGCGACATGCGGAAACCCGGCGCGTGCGCACCGATGCGAAGCGCTTCATCGACAGTCGGCTGGAGCCCGGCGCACGCGCGGCGGCACCGGCTGCAAGACCGGCAGCATCCGCGGCGCCGCGTGCCGTGTCGTCATCCAGTGGCGCGCGCAATGCGGCATCCGGTGCTTTCTGGGTGCACTGGCTTGCGATGGCGACGGAGTATCTGACCGACCTCGTGAACCGTGCCGGGATCGAAGGGGCACGCGGCAAGGCGATCGTCGCGCTGGCGGCTCTCGTGACGGTTGCGGCAATCGCGGGCAGCCGCGGCGGCGTGCTCGCGTGTTTCGCTGCGCTTGTCTGCGGGAGCGCGATTTTCGGCATCTGGCTCACATCGCGCATCCAGCGGCGTCGACTGAAGATCGTCCGGCAGATTCCATCGTTTCTCGACGGGATCGTGCGACTGGTGACGCTCGGCAACAGCGTGCCGGCCGCATTCCAGGCAGCGCTGCTGACGACGGAGGAGCCGCTGCGGGGGTGTCTCGACCACGTGTCCCGGATGTTGCGCACAGGTGTCGAGATCGATCGCGCGATGCTTCATATCGCGAAGATCTACCGGACGAAGGAATTCGAACTTCTCGGATCCGTGCTGCGATTGTCGGTCAAATATGGCGGCCGTGCGGACGTGATGCTCGAGCGCATGGCCGTGTTCATGCGCGACCTCGAGCAGGCGGAGCGCGAACTGGCGGCGATGTCGGCGGAGACGCGGTTGTCGGCGTTCGTGCTCATGATGCTGCCGATCGCGATCGGCAGTTTTGTCGTGATGACCAATCCGAAGTATCTGGAAGGCATGTGGATTGATCCGAACGGACGCACGTTCCTTGTCTTCGCGTTCCTGATGCAGGTTGCCGGGAGCGTGTGGTTGTATCGAATGGCTCGACTCAGGTGATGCGATGACGGCAACTCAGATCGGCTCGATTGCTCTGGCGCTCGGCGCGCTGGGCGTGCTCTTGCTTGGAATGATCGCGTTGCTGCGTGCGAGGGCCGCGTCGCGTGCCCAACGCGCGCTGGCCGATGCGCTCGACCAGCGTATGGCAGCACTCGAAGCGGCCAAGCTACGGACCTCGACGGAAGAACGTACGGAAGCGAGACCGGACATGCGTGGCCAGCAGCGCATCGAGCGGATGCTCGCACGATTGTCTGCGGCGGGGATGCGCTGGCTCGATACCGGTTTCGGCAAGCACATCGTCGCGGAAGAGGATCGTCGTCTTCTCGAGCAATGCGGTTACGTCGACACGCGCACGCGCGGACTGTTTCTGATCGCACGGATCGCTTGCGGGATCGCGGTGCCGGTGCTTTTCGCGGTAGTCGCGAGTGGACGAATGAAAGGCGGACACTGGACGATCGGCATGTTCGCCGCATTCGGGTTTGGCTTCATGCTGCCGAAACTCTATGTGCGCCGTCGTGCAGCGGCACGGCGCCAGAGCGTCGTCGATGAACTGCCTTTACTCGTCGACATGCTGCGCCTGTTGCAGGGCGTGGGATTGTCGCTGGATCAAAGCCTGCAGGTCGTGACGAACGATTTCCGCGGGATGATGCCGGTGCTGTCGTCCGAGGTTGGAATCGCGCAGCGTCAGTTTGCGGCGGGCCGCACGCGCGACCAATCGATGCAGCGGTTGTCCGGCGGGTTCGACAACGAGGACTTGCGCGCGATTGCCCGGTTGATGGTGCAGGTCGACAAGCACGGCGGCGCGGTGCAGGAGCCGCTCAAGCAGTTCGGCGACCGGCTGCGCGAAACGCGCCGCGCGATGCTGCGCGAGCGGATCGGTCGACTGACCGTGAAGATGACAGGTGTCATGGTCCTCACGCTGTTGCCCGCACTGCTGATCGTGACGGCGGGGCCCGGGTTTCTGGCGGTGATGCATGCGCTGTCGGCGCGTCATTGATGGTTGGAAGGAACGACGATGAAGCGGATAAGCAGGATGGCGAGGCACGCAGGTATGGCGATGGCGGTGCTGCTCCTTGCCGCATGTGCGACCAAGGAAAGCGGGTACGGCGTCGGTGCACAGACCGAACGTGCGGCGCTGATCCAGGCGGCTGACCAGAAACAGGCGGTGCCGGATACGCCCGCGATGTATCTCGGTCTGATCCAGCGGATGCAGGCACAGGGTCTCTATTACGCGTCGCTTGCGCACATCGACGCATACGACAAGGCGTACGGCGTGTCGCCGGACTCGATCTTGCTGCGCGCGGATGCACTGCGCATGACCGACCAGCCGGCTGCGAGCGCGGCTGCATACACACAGTTGCTGAAGACGCCGCTCGCCGCACGTGGTTACCGCGGGCTCGGGCTGATCGCCGGTGCGGCCGGCGATTTCGGTCACGCAGTTCAGGCATTGACGCAGGCGTCTGAACTCGCGCCGACCGATGCGTCGCTGCTGTCCGATCTCGCCTATGCGAAATTGCGTAATGGCGACGTGGTCGGCGCGCGGGTGCCGCTGATGAAGGCGGCGGAACTGGATCAACGCAACCCGAAAATCGTCAGCAACCTCGCGCTGTATCTGCTTGCTGCCGGGCGCACCCAGGACGCGCAGCGGCTGATGAACCAGCAGCATCTTCCGACGGATATCCGCAAGGACATCGTCGGCGATGCCGCAAAAATCGCTGCCGCGGCACGTGCGCAGCAGCGTGCGGTCGCGACTCCGCCGGTGGTGTCGCGGCGCTCCGCGGCCGCACCGATCACGCCGATGGCAAACAATTTCGGCTATGACCAGACCGTGCCGCTGCTGCAACGGTTTGCACAATGAACAGACAGGCGGGGAACGACATGAACAATAAACATTATCGAAACACGCTTGCGGGCCGCGTCGCGGTATTGAGCGCGATCATGGGCGTGGCGATGGGCACTGCAGCCGCACAGGCGCAACAGGGAACGGCACCGGCTGCATCCGACGTCGACCGTTCGACGAAGGAGTGGCTGTCGATGCAACGAGACAATCGAGCAGCGGCACCGACGCAGCCGATGCTCGGCGACGTCGCATCGGTCGTTTATCAGCGCTATCTCGATTCGTTCAAGAACAAGATTCCCGAGTCGATGAGCACGCAACTTGGTAGCTCGTCCGGTGGCATGTCGGGTAGCGGGCAGGGCACGCAGTAAGCGAGATGACGATGCGCGTAGATCAACCATATGGATCTCGGCGGCGGGGTGCTCGCTGGCCGGGGAAGCGACGTCAACGCGGTTCCATCGTGGTCATGGCAGCGCTCTGGGTCACGGTCGCGATCGTCGTGCTCGGGGTCATCGACATCGCGAATCTGTATCTGCAGAAGCGGGATCTGCAGCGGGTCGCGGACCTGGCCGCGTTGGCGGCGGTGCAGCCGATGTCGAGCGATCCGACTGGTTGCCTGAGCGATGCGAAGAACAATGTAACCACGAGCGCGAACATCAACGACAAGGGTTATACGGTTACGCTGATAAGCGCCACGGCAACAGCAAATCCTACGGCGGGAAGGGACCAGATTGCCGTCAGTTGCGGGAGGTGGGATCCGTCGACCGCCTATGTGACGCCGGCGTCGGCCGCGGCGAATGCGGCGCAGGTGACGGCGTACCGGCAGGTGAGCTACGTCTTCCTTGGGCTGCTGAACAAGTTGAGCGGGCGGCAGGTCGTTGTTTCCGCAACGGCTACCGCACGCGCGGCGGCAATCGACACGTTCAGCGTGGGGTCGACGCTCGCGAGCCTGAATTCCTCGTCGTCCGCGATTCTTGACCCGCTGCTCACCGGATTGCTGGGCGCGTCGGCCAACGTCAATGTCGGTCTGGCGAGTTACCAGGCGTTGGCCGGGGCAAACGTTACGCTGGGTCAGCTGGCGAACGTCGCGACGCAGCTCGGCACCGCGGGGATGTCGAGTCCAGCCAGCGTCGGGAAGTTGCTCGGTCTCAATCTGACCGTAGCGGATATCCTGAACCTCACCGCCACCGCGGTCGGCAGCAATACCACGGTGGGCACGGTACTCACCGCGCTGAAGAACAGTGTTGGCGCCAACGTCAATGCCAACAAGATATCTTTGGGAAGTCTCCTTCAATACTCGGGCAGCAATGCGGAAGCGGCCGCGAACGCAAGCATCAATGTGCTTCAACTGTTGCTGACGACGGCGGAGGTCGGGGCATACAACAGCGCGCTGACGGTGTCGGTCGGCCAAGGCAACTGCCCCGGCAGTCCGTTTTGCCCGCTCATTTCAGCGGTGTCGTCGCTGGTTCGAGTCAACAGCCTGCAATTGCAGGTGCTGGCACCGCCGTCGATCGGGATCGGCGAGGCCGGACAAGTGAACGGCATCTGGCGCACGCAGGCGTCGCAAGCGGAGATCGGACTCTACGTCGATGTGCAGGCGCTGTCGGATCCGCCTCCACTGGGAATTCCCGGCGTATTGACGCTTCAGCTGACGGGACCGCACTTGCCGCTCTATATCATCCTGGGCGGCCCAGGGCGCGCTTGGCTGGCCAATACGAGTTGCCAATCGACCCCTGCATCGAGCACCGCGACGTTCGGTGCGTTGCCGGGTGTAGCGATGATTTGCGCCGGACAAACAACTGGCGGCAAGCTGAACCTCAATTCACCGAGCTGTGCGTCCACCTCCGGCACGATTCCCGTTGCCAAGTTGTCGGGCGGGGGACTACTCGGCAATTTTTCGCTTCTGCAAGTCGTCCTGTCGGTATCGAATCCCGTCGCGTACGTTGGGAGTAGCGCCAGCACGCCCATCTACAGCGGGCCGCCATTGCCCTCGACCCCTGGCGCGCTGAACGCCAGCCTGTCATTGAGCGGGACGGGGATCGTCTATCAGAACAGTTCGCAATACTCGTTCTGCAATACCAAGCCGAGCAACGGCGCTTGTACGTCGTCCGCGTGGTCTCCCGGGCCCAACTGGACCACGTCGTCGACGGCGACCAACACACTCAACGTACAACTGACCAATCTGTTGAATCTACCGTCGCTTCAACTGAATGTCTTGGGGCTGGATCTATCGATCCTGACCGTGATTCTTCAGCCGCTGACGGGGCAGCTCATTCCGTTGCTGCTCGGCCTAGTCAATCCGTTGCTCAATACGCTGGTGACACCATTGCTGACGGCATTAGGATTGCAGATCGGCCAGCTGACCGTGATACAACACAGTCTGACTTGCAACGCCCCGCAAATCGTTCATTGAAAGCATCAACGATGAGAACCCCCTCCGCAATCGCAGAACTCGACCTGTACGTCTGGGAAGGCAAGGCGGACATTGTCGACCGCGTTGCCCGCTGCATGGCGAGCTTCGACGTCGAGGTGATCCGCGCCGACAATGCGGAAATCTCGCCGGAGCGCGCCGCCTTGCGGCCATCGCTCGCGATCATCAGCGTGACGATGATCGAGACCGGTGCGGCGTTCCTGCGCGACTGGCAGGCCAACATCGGCATGCCGGTCGTCTGGGTCGGCGCGGCGCGCGACCACGACGCGTCGCAGTATCCGCCCGACTATTCACACATCCTGCCGCTCGACTTCACGTGCGCCGAGCTGCGCGGGATGATCGGCAAGCTCGTCACGCAGCTGCGCGCGCATGCGGCCGATACGCTGCGGCCGTCCGAACTCGTCGCGCACTCGGAGTCGATGCAGGCGCTGCTGCACGAGGTCGATATGTTCGCCGACTGCGACACCAACGTGCTGCTGCACGGCGAAACCGGCGTCGGCAAGGAACGCATCGCGCAATTACTCCACGAAAAGCATTCGCGCTACCGCGACGGCGAATTCGTGCCGGTCAACTGCGGTGCGATTCCGGACGGCCTGTTCGAATCGCTGTTCTTCGGGCACGCAAAAGGCTCGTTTACCGGCGCGGTTGTTGCGCATAAGGGCTATTTCGAGCAGGCGGCGGGCGGCACGCTGTTCCTCGACGAAGTCGGCGATCTGCCGTTGTATCAGCAGGTCAAGCTGTTGCGCGTGCTCGAGGACGGCGCCGTGCTGCGGGTCGGCGCGACGACGCCGATCAAGGTCGATTTCCGTCTCGTCGCGGCCAGCAACAAGAAGCTGCCGCAGCTCGTGAAGGAAGGCCTGTTCCGCGCGGATCTTTATTACCGGCTCGCGGTGATCGAACTGAGCATTCCGTCGCTGGAAGAGCGGGGCGCGGTCGACAAGATTGCGCTGTTCAAGTCGTTCGTCGCGGAGGTGGTGGGCGACGAACGGCTCGCGCAACTGTCCGACCTGCCTTACTGGCTCGCGGATGCGGTGGCGGACAGCTATTTCCCCGGCAATGTGCGCGAACTGCGCAACCTTGCGGAGCGCGTCGGCGTGACGGTGCGGCAAACGGGCGGCTGGGACGCCGCGCGACTCCAGCGGCTGGTCGCGCATGCGCGCAATGCGGCGCAGCCGGTGCCGGCGGAGAGCGTGGCGGAGGTCTTCGTCGACCGCAGCAAGTGGGACATGAACGAGCGCAGCCGCGTGATCGCGGCCCTCGACGCAAACGGCTGGCGACGCCAGGATACGGCGCAGCAGCTCGGCATCAGCCGGAAGGTGCTGTGGGAAAAGATGCGCAAATATCAGATCTTCGACGAAGAGCCCGAGACCCGCGAAAGCGAATAATTAATGCGATAAAATCGCGCTGAATTACAACGACACGGGCAGGAATCAAAATTCATGAGCCATATGACGGGGTTGGGGCGGGCGTGGGTGTTGCTCGCGATGATGGGAGGCATGCAGGGCGCGTTCGCGCAGGGGTTGGCGGGCAATGCATCGCCGGCGGTACAGCAGGCGTCGGCACCGGTGGCGGCGATTCCGGTGATCGATCAACAGGTTCAAACCTCGATACAGCCGCAGGCAGGCGAGACGACGGGGCAGAGCACGGTTGACGAACTGCAGCGCCAGATCCAGGCGCATTCGCTGACGGAAATGCGCACCAGCTATAACGGCAGCTACGGCGCGAGCCAGTTGTTCAGCGTGAAGGACGGTTCCTATTTCGTCGCGCTGTTCCAGCAGAAGGCGTTCTGGCGCGTGATCAAGACTTACGACGAAGCGCGCGCGGAAGCGATCTATCGCGATTTCTCGCGTCAGGCGGAACGGCTGTCCGTCAACGAGCTGCGTGCGGCGAAGCTGGAGTCGCAGAAGGTGCAGACGGACCGGCAGATCGAAGTCGCGCAGGAGCGGGCGCGGCGTCTGCAGGCCGATATCTCGATCGCCCGCGAGCAGCAGGCGGCGGTCGCGGATCGCCAGAAGAGCGTCCGCAACGAAACGGCGGCGCTGCAGGCGCAACAGGCGGCGCTTCAGTCGCAACTGCGCGCGTTGCAGCAGCAGGTGCGTTCGCTGCAGCGGGAGGCCGACGCAGGTTTGCCGACGACGGCACACTGAGCGATCACGGCACGGCCGGTGCGGCGACATGCCGCGCCGACCCACCAGAAAAAAGGGCAAGCCGCCTGGCTTGCCCTTTTGTTTTACTGGCCGTCCGGCACGATTCGCCGGCGGCGCGTGACGATCACCGGCCCGTTGCCGCCGCGTGCGTCGGACGGCGACGTGTTGCCCGATGCGTCGCCGGCATCGCGCGGTGCGCCGTAGCTTTCGCGCGGGGCGCCATAGCCTTCGCGGGGCTCGCGCGGCGCGCCATAACCCTCGCGCGGTTCACGGGAACCGTAACCTTCACGCGGCTCGCGCGAGCCGTAGCCGCCGCCGTCGCCACGCGATTCGCGGGAGCCACCATGCGAGCCGTACGGGCTGTGGCCGCCGCCTTCGCGGCCGCCCGGCCGACCGCCGGGCCGCGGGCCACGGGGACCGCCGCCGCCCGGGCGCGAGCCGCCCGTGTCGAGCTGGATCGTGGAAATCGCACGCTTGTAGATGCCTTGCAGACCCACGGGGGTGCGCAGCATCACCAGATACTGGTCGAACGACTCGATACATCCCGTCAGACGAATGCCGTTGACGAGATAGATTTCAACGCGCTTACGTTCCTTGCGCGCCGAATTGATGAAGTCGTTTTGCGGATGGGATTCTGCGGGATTGGCCATTGAGGTGCGGCAGGAGCCTGCGTCAGAGAATATGTTGTGCGTGTGTGTGGCGTGGTTGCCCACCAAGCGTTTGGCGGGATTTTACCCTGTTCGTTCCACCAGCGCGCAGTCGTGATTGTGTCGAACCGTAACCCACTATAGACGTTCCCGTGCATTTTCGCGATTCGGTCGAATGGCTAGTGCCGTTTCGTTACGTCGCGTTACGAATCTCGCAATGGCGTAGCACCTGGCGGCGCGCGGCGGGATTACATTCCACGCGCATGCCGGGCAGGCCGGCGGATCCGGGAAGGGGAACATGAACAAGAGGGGATTGGCGGTGTGGATCGGGAGTGTGGCGTTGCTCGCTTCCGGCAGTGCAATGGCGGGGCGCGTCGACCTGTCGGTGGGCATCGGCGTGCCGGTCGCACCGGTCTATGTCGAGCCGGCACCGGTCTATGTGGCGCCCCAGCCTGCGGTAGTCGCTTATCCGGGTTACGGATACGGCTACTACGGCGACGAGGACGACGACGGCTACCGGAAATGGCGCAAGCATTATTACAAGCATTGGCACAAGCATCACCACGACGACGATGATGATTGAGCGCGACCTGCGTGGCGCCGGCGCCGGTGACGATCAGAACGCATAGTCCGGGTTCTTCGGGTCGAACGCGGATTCGTCGAGCACCGCCGGCGCGATTTTCTCGATGACGATCCGTTCGAAGATCCTGCCGTCGTTGTCATAGGATTCGATGGTCCTGAAGTAGGGCGCGTGCAGGTCGAGCCCGAGGATTTCCTTTTTCGCGTAGAACTGCGGCCGGCCGGTCGGCGTCTCGTAGGTGAGCGCGACGACGCGCACACCGCCGATCGTCTTCGCCTCCACCTGGGTCGGCCGCTGCACGCCGGCTTCCTGGTATTTCCTTCCTTCGGTCAGGTACAGGTTCGTGATGAACTCGGTGCCGAGATCCTTCACCTGGTGATTCGACTGCGCACGCGCGAGTGCGCCGTCGAGCGCCGTCCACAACGGAATCTTGCCGAGCAGGCCGCCGAGATGGCCGTACATCTCGTCCTTGCGCCGCGTCGTGTCGTAGATCGTCTCCTGTCCCGCATGCGCGCCGCCCGGCAGCCATTTCGCATAAACGCGCAACGGTTCGCGGGTCGTCTTCACGAGCATGCGGTCGGGCGTGTCGGACCATTTCCCGCTGATGCGTTCCTGGCGCACCATCGTGAACTGGTACGACGGATAGCCGTTGGGACCATTGCGGATATAGAGCGGCACGGCGAGCGGATCGAGTGCCTTGAACAGCGCCGTGAGCGTCGCGTCGTCGAGTTGCGCGAGCGTGCCGCGCTGGGCGGCCGTGCGCAGCCAGCGCGCCTGCTGCGCGACCGGCTCGCGCGTGACCTTCGCCAGCTCCGCCGGCAGTGCGACCTCCTGTACCGCGCTCGCGGCATCGGCGGTTTCCTCGGCGTGCAGGCCGGCTTGCGCGAGCGACAGCACGCACGCGAGTGCCGCGGCGGCGTACCGCGCGCGGCGCTTCGTTCCTTCGTTCATCGACAGCGTCTCCGGGCGCATTGGATCGTTCAGCCTTGCTTTGCGGCCTTGATCCTGGCGAGTTCCTCGTCACGCAGCGCGCGGCGCAGGATCTTGCCGACGTTGGTCTGCGGCAGCGCATCGCGGAACTCGACGAATTTCGGCATCTTGTAGCCGGTCAGGTTCTTGCGGCAGTGCGCGAGCACGTCGTCGACCGTCAGCGTCGGGTCGCGGCGCACGACGAAGACCTTGATCCGTTCGCCCTGTACTTCGTCCGGGATGCCGATCGCAGCGGCTTCGCTGATGCCCGGATGCATGACCAGCACTTCCTCGATCTCGTTCGGATACACGTTGAAACCCGACACGAGGATCATGTCCTTCTTGCGGTCGATGAGGCGGATGAAGCCGCGCTCGTCCATCACGCCGATGTCGCCGGTGCCGAGCCAGCCGTCGGCGTCGATCACCTTCGCGGTCTCGTCGGGCCGCTGCCAGTAGCCGCGCATCACCTGCGGACCGTGCACGCACAGCTCGCCCGGCTCGCCGACGGCGGCCCAGGTGCCGTCTTCGCGGCGAAAGCGCACGAGTGTCGACGGGGCCGGCAGGCCGATCGAGCCGCTGAACCCGGCCATGTCGCTCAGGTTCACCGGATTCATCGTGACGATCGGCGAGCATTCGGTGAGCCCGTAGCCTTCGACGATCGGCCGGCCCGTGACTTGCTGAAAGCGCTCCGCGACCGCGCGCTGCATCGCCATGCCGCCCGCCATCGCGAGCTTGAGCTTCGAGAAGTCGCGCTTACGGAATTCGTCGTTGTCGAGGAACGCGTTGTACAGCGTGTTGATCCCGGTGATCCCGGTGAACGTTTCGTTGCGGATGATCTTCATCACCATGTTCATGTCGCGCGGGTTCGCGATCAGGATGTTGCGTCCGCCGAGCCCCATGAAGATGAACGCGTTCACCGTCAGCGAATAGATGTGATAGAGCGGCAGCGGCGTGAGCACGGTCTCGACGTCGCCCGACACCTGGTCGGCGATCCACGCCTTCGCTTGCAGCAGGTTCGCGATCAGGTTGCCGTGCGTGAGCATCGCGCCTTTCGCGACGCCGGTCGTGCCGCCGGTGTACTGCAGGAACGCGAGATCGTCGCGGGTCGTCTGCACCGGCTGCGGTTTGCCGCGTGCGCCGAGTGCGAGGGCGGAGCGCAGCCGGATCGCCTGCGGGAGGTTGTAGGCCGGCACGAGCTTCTTCACGTGCTTCAGCACGAAATTGATCAGGCGTCCCTTCGCATTGAAACCGTCGGCGAGCAGGTCGCCGAGCGCGGTGACGATGATGTTCTTCACCTGCGTTTCCGGCAGCGCGTCCTGCAGCGTGCGCGCGAAGTTCTCGAACACGACGATCGTCTGCGCGCCGCTGTCCTTCAACTGGTGCGCGAGTTCGCGCGCGGTGTAGAGCGGATTGACGTTGACGACGATCGCGCCGGCCTTCAGCGTGCCGAACAGTGCGACCGGGTACTGGAACGTGTTCGGCAGCATGATCGCGACGCGGTCGCCCGGTTTTACGCCGGTGCTTTGCAGATACGACGCGAACGCGTCGACTTTCTGCGCGAGCTTGCGGTAGGTCATCGATGCGCCGGCGCTTACGTAGGCGACCCGCTCGGCGAAGCGCGTCGTGCATTCGTCGAAGAACTGCACGAGCGATGCGTATTGCGTGACGTCGATCTCGTGCGGCACGCCGGGCGGATACGACGCGTACCAGATGCCGTCGCTGTTCGGCGGGAGCTGGGCCGCTGCGGTTGCTGCGGATGAGGCCATGATGTGTCTCCGGTGTCGGTACGAGTTAGCGCTTTAGCGCTTACTCGTACCCCATGCTTCGCGGTCGGTGAGAGTTGGCGCTTCAGCGCTTACGCTCACCCGTGCTTTGCGGTCGGTGAGAGTTGGCACTTCAGCGCTTACTCCCGCCCCATGCTTCGCAGTCAGTGAGAGTCAGCACTCCAGCGCTTACTCGTACCCCATGCTTTTCGTCGACGAAAGCAAGCCTGCCTTGGCTCCCGCCGCATGACATTCGTTCGGCCCGGGCCGGCGCATCAACGCCGGCCCGGGCCGCCCAAATCGTGAAACGCCGCCTGCGCGGCCTGGTGCGATCAGCTCGCCGAAGGCGCCGTCGCCGTATCGGCAGCAGCCGTGCTCGACGACAGCCCGAACGCTTCGCTCGCGCCCGCATCGTCGAGCACGGCCGCGAAGATCGACAACTGCGCGCTGTCGGGCATCGGCGCCTTCAGCGCGGCGACGATCAGCGAGGACAGCCGCGCGATCATCTGCACGTCGTTCATCGTGCGGCCCTGCGAGAATTCGTCGATCAGGCTTTCGGTTTCGGCACCGGCCAGCGCGCCGGACAGCGCGCCGATCGCGAAGTGCAGCCGCCAGCCGAGCTCGGTGCGCGGCAGATGCGGCAGCGCGCGCTGGAACGCATCGAAGAAGCGGCCGGCGACGCTCGCGTAGTGCGCGGTCAGGAAGTTGCGTACGAACGGCGACGGATCGGTGTACGCGCGGCCGATCAGCCGCAGGAACGCGGGGCCGCCGCGCTCGGGGTCGCGCGATGCCTTCAGCGCGGGAATGAACATCGCGCCGAGTACGTGCTCGCAGGTGATGTGCGCACCGAGCTGCGCATCGAAGCGGTCGAGGATGCCGAGGCGTTCCAGGTTGAGCTGGTCGAGCCGGCGCGACAGCATCGCGTGGATCAGCGCTTCCTTGCTGCCGAAGTGGTAGTTGACCGCGGCGAGGTTCACCGTCGCGCGCGACGTGATCTGCCGCATCGACATCGCTTCGAAGCCATGTTCGATGAACAGGTCCTCGGCCGCGTCGAGAATGCGCGCCTTCGTCCCGCCGGTCTGCCGATTGCCGGATGACCGCGTCCCGGACGGTCGTCCCGCGGACGCTCGCCCCTCCTGACTGACTGCCATGTCCCGCCTCCCAATGCCGGTTGCCCGGCCGCGAACAGGTGATTTGATTATCTGATTCAAACAGCCGTTTTTATTAAGATAAAAAAACGCGTACGGCGCGGGCAAGCGCGGAATCTGGACAAATTCCTCTAGTTCGATGTGCGGATGCGGAAAGTCTGTCGCGCGGCCCCGGCGGGACGGGGCACGCGCGATGGTGCGTCGCGGCAATGCGCGGCTTCATCCGGCGGTGGTACGCGTATTGACCGATTGCGTCATGTCGATGCCGCGCCGTTCGCGGCTGAACAGGATCAGCACGGCGATCACGACGGCGACGATGCCGGCCACGAGCGCCAGCGCGAAACTGTAGTTGTTGCCCTGGGAGACCGCGAGCGATGCCTGCATCGTCGCGTTGCCCGACGCGAGCAGGTTGCCGAGCTGGTAGACGACGCCGGGGAAGGTCGCGCGGATCTCGTCGGGCGAGATCTCGTTCAGGTGGACGGGGATCACGCCCCACGCACCCTGTACCGAGATCTGCATCAGGAACGCGCCGGCGGCGAGCGCGAGCTGGCCGCTCGAGAACGCCCACAGCGGCAGCACCGGCAGCGCGATCAGCGCGGCGATGAAGATCGCGCGGCGGCGGCCGATCCGCTCCGAGATCGCGCCGAACGACAGGCCGCCGACGATCGCACCGATGTTCAGCACGATCGTGATCCACGACACGGTGTGCGGATCGAAGTGATGCTGTTCGCGCAGGAAGGTCGGGTAGAGATCCTGCGTGCCGTGCGAGAAGAAGTTGAACGCGGTCATCAGCACGATCGCGTAGATCGTGAGCTTCCAGTTCTGCTGCAGCGTGGCGCCGAGGCTCGGGCGCGGGCGCTTTTCCATCTGCTTCCAGGCCGGCGATTCGGGCACGTGCGTGCGCACGTACAGCACGAGCAGCGCAGGCAGCACGCCGACCATGAACATCCCGCGCCAACCGATGGTCTGGTAGAGCAGGCCGAACACGACGGACGCGAGCAGGTAGCCGCTCGGATAGCCGGCCTGCAGCAGGCCCGACACGAAGCCGCGCGCATGGGTCGGCACGGTTTCCATCGTCAGCGCGGAGCCGACGCCCCATTCGCCGCCCATCGCGATGCCGAACAGCGCGCGCAGCACGAGCAGCGCGGTGAGGCTCGGCGCGAAGCCCGACGCGAGCTCGAGCAGCGAATAGCATGCGATGTTGACCATCAGCGTCGGGCGGCGGCCGAAACGATCGGCGAGCCGCCCGAAGATCAGCGCGCCGATCGGGCGCATCGCGAGCGTGAGCGTAAGCGCAAACGCGACGGCGGGGATCGTCGACGCGAATTCGGCGGCGATGTCCTTCAGCACGAAGACCATCAGGAAAAAATCGAACGCGTCGAGTGTCCAGCCCAGGTAGGCGGCGATCGTGACGTTGCGTTGTTCGCGGGTCCAGCTCATGTCCGAGGTCTCCTCGTTGGCTTGTGCGCACACTCTGCCGGCGGATGCCGGCCCGGCTGGCGCGCGGCGCGGGGGCATGGATCGAGTGTAGGCCGCGGCGCCGTGCGATGCGGGGCGCGATAACCGCGTATCGGGAATAATCCCTACGAAATGAACTGTTGAGAAAACGGAAATGAGCGTGTGCGTGACGAGCGACAGTCGTCTGTATCATTCCGGAAGGTTTTTTGTATCAGATACGTAATGCACGCGATGCGCATCGCCACCGAATCAGGAGCCCCGATGACCGAACCGTCCGTTGCCGCGCTGCCCGCCCTGGAGACCACGCGACTGTGGCTGCGCCCGCGCGTGCTGGCCGACCTCGACGCGAGCATCGCGATGGATCGCGATCCGGAGGTCACGCGCTACATCGCGGGGCCGTGGCACGACCCCGACGAACATCGCCGCTTCGTCACGCATCGGATCACGCGCGCCTATCCGCCGGGCCTCGGTTACTGGTCGATCTTCGAGAAGGCCGCGCCCGACGCGTTCATCGGCTGGATCTTGCTGATTCCCGATTATGCGGGCGGCGCGCGCGACGTCGAGATCGGCTGGCGACTCGTGCGCGCGGCGTGGGGGCGCGGCATCGCGTGCGAGGCCGCCGCGGCCGTCGTGCGTCACGCGTTCGACACCGTGCGGCTGCCGCGCGTAATCGCCGATATCGCGGAGGCGAATTCGGGTTCGCTGAACGTCGCGCGCAAGCTCGGGATGCGGCGCGTGAGCGTCGTTCACGATGGCATTCCTTACGTTCGCCATCGTCTCGAGCGCGACGACCTGCGTACATAGCGTCGCGTGCGGGCGCGACCGGATGTCAGGGATGGTCAAGCGCACGCGCATCGAGGTCGCGACGTATTAACGGCTCGCACGATCAGGAGTATCGTTGCCGGAAATTCGCAACATGGGGTACGACCATGGCACTCGGCAACGACGTTCATCTCATTCCCGTCCGGCTCGACGCACTGCGTCCGACGCAAATGACGGTCGGCTATCGCGAAGTGAAAGCGAAGCGCAAGCACTGGAAGGCGCTCGACAAGCGTGCCCGCAAGGCCGCGATCGACTCGCACTGGTTTCCGGCCGTCCTCGGCCCGGGCGGGCTGCACTACATCACCGACCACCACCATCTCGGCCTGGCGCTGATCGAGGAAGGGGAGGCGCGCGTGAACGCGATGCTGCTGAAGGATCTGTCGTGGCTCGACGACACGATCTTCTGGCGGATGATGGAACACAACCAGTGGGTGCATCCGTTCGGCGTGGACGGCTCGCGTCGCGACTACGCACAACTGCCGAAGGCGCTGACGGGGCTCGAGGACGATCCGTATCGAAGCCTCGCGGGCGAGCTGCGCACGGCCGGCGGCTACGCGAAGGATGCGACGCCGTTCAGCGAATTCCTGTGGGCCGACTACCTGCGCCAGCACGTGACGCTCGACCAGATCCGCAAGAACTTCGCGAAGGCGCTCGACATCTCGCTGCGCCGCGCACACGAGCAGGACGCGCGCTATCTGCCCGGCTGGTCGGGTGTCATCGCCGTCAAACCCTGACCCGCACCCCGGCGCCTACCGTCTCATGACGACTGCCCCGACCCGTCCGGATGCCGGCTTGCAGCATCCCGAGCATTTTGCTGCACTCGATGCGGCGCCGCCGCCGCCCGCGCAGCGCATCGGCCTCGATGCGCTGGCTGGCCTGTCGATCGCCGGGTTGCTGATTCCCGAGGCGGTCGCATACGCGGGTCTCGCCAACCTGCCGCCGCAGGCCGGTCTGATCGCGCTGCTGTCGGGGCTCGTCGTCTATGCGCTGACCGGCAGCAGTCGCTTTGCGATCGTGTCGTCGACGTCGTCGTCGGCGGCCGTGCTCGCCGCGACCGTGCTGGCCGAGTCGGGGATGGCGCTTGCCGCGCAGCTCGCGCTCGCGGCCGCGCTCGTCGCGATGACCGGCGTGCTGTTCATCCTGGCGGGCGTCGCGCGGCTCGGGGGCATGTCGGATTTCGTCGCGCGACCGGTCCTGCGCGGTTTCACGTTCGGCCTGGCGCTGACGATCGTCATCAAGCAGCTGCCGAAGATTCTCGCGATCTCCGTGCAGCACAGCGATGCGCCGCGCGTCGCACTCGACCTCGTCACCGGCGCACCGCATGCAAACCTCGCGAGCGTCGCGCTCGGCGCGGCCGCGCTCGCGCTGCTGTTCGTGCTCGGGCGGCGCTCGCGCGTGCCCGCGACGCTCGTCGTGATCGTGCTGTCGATCGCGGCCGGCTATGTGTTCGACTGGCAGCATTACGGGATCGCGATCGTCGGACACATCGATTTCCGGCATCTCGAATTCGGGCTGCCGCATCTCGACCGGAACGCATGGATGCAGACGGTCGAGCTCGCGTTCGCGCTGATGCTGATCCTGTATGCGGAGTCGTACGGATCGATTCGCAACTTCGCGCTGAAGCACGGCGACAGCGTGTCGGCGAACCGCGACCTGGTCGCGATCGGCTGCGCGAACCTCGTGTCGGGGCTGCTGCACGGAATGCCGGTCGGCGCGGGCTATTCGGCGACGTCCGCGAACGAGGCGGCCGGCGCGCAGTCGCGTTTCGCGGGCTTGTGGGCGGCCGGCGTGGTCGCGCTGATCGTGTGGCTGCTGCTGCCGCAACTCGCGCGCACGCCGGAGCCCGTGCTCGCGGCGATCGTGATCTTCGCGGTCAGCCACTCGCTGCATCCGTCGGTGTTCCGGCCGTATTGGGTCTGGCATCGCGACCGGCTCGTCGTGATCGCCGCGCTGCTCGCGGTGCTCGTGCTCGGCGTGCTGCACGGGCTGCTCGCGGCCATCGGCGTGAACCTGCTGCTGACGCTGCGCAAGTTGTCGGAGCCGAACGTGAGCGTACTCGGCCGGCTGCGCGACGGCCACGATTTCGTCGACGTCGCGAATCACGCCGATGCGAAGCCGATCCCCGGTGTGCTGATCGTGCGGCCCGAGGCGCAGCTGTTTTTCGCGAACGCCGATCGGATGCTCAATCGCGTGCGCGTGCTGATGAAGGCCGCGCCCGATACGCATACCGTGATGCTGAGTCTCGAGGAAACGCCGGACGTCGACGGCACGACGATCGAGTCGTTGCGCACGTTCGCCGCCGAATGCGCGGCACGCGGGCTGCAGTTCGCGATCGTGCGGCTCAAGGAGCACGCGTTGCATGCGCTGCGCCGCGCGACCGACGATACGCTGCGCGACGATGCGATGTCCGAACTGAGTGTCGACGAGAGCCTGCAACTGCTGCAGGCGCGCGGTAACGGCGGGAAGCGTGGTGCGTGACCGGGTGGCGAGCATGCTCTGCCTGGTGTTTCCCGTGCCGCCGAATCAGCGCGGCTGACCATGCCGGCGAAGGCGGTCGGCACGCCGAGCCGCGCGCCACGTTCCAGCATGAACCGCCGGCGACGCTGCGCCAATGCCGCGGGTCATCACGGATGAAGTCGGTCAGCGCTTCGCCGAATACGGCCCGGCGGGGGAACGTCGTCGTTGTGTCGAGACCATGTGCCGCGGCGTGTCGCGCGGCGGTTGGGGTGAACGGACGGGCAGGGCCGGTGTCCGCGCGCGGCGACGCGCCCGACACCGACCGGCACCGCCAGGAATCGCGGGTCGCGTCGCGCGATCAGCGCGGGCTGCTCCAGCCTTTGTAAGCCTTCACGTTGTCGCGCGTGACGAGCGTCGGCTCGATCAGGATCATCGGGTTGGCCGGCT
>NZ_QTQM01000034.1:0-83622 GCF_003854225.1 Burkholderia sp. Bp8986
CTCGGTGGTCGCCTTCCATACGAGAAACAGGCCGCCCGACAGCAAGATCATGTCGCGCCAAGAGAACGCGTGATCGAACAGCGTGAACACGGGTTCGGTCAGGCTCGCGATCCACGCGACGCTGCCGAGCAACGCGAGGCGCATCACGAGCGCGAGCGCGATGCCGAGGCGCTGCGTGCGGGCGCGCTGCGCTTCGGGCAGCTTGTTGCTGAGGATCGAGATGAAGATCAGGTTGTCGATGCCGAGCACGACTTCCATCACGACGAGCGTCAGGAGCGCGGCCCAGACGGCGGGGTCGGCGGCAAGCGTCAGCAGGTAGTCCATGAAAAGGGCCGATTCGAAGGTGGAAAGCCCGATGATAGGTGGCGCACGACTTCGCAAAAATCAGAGAGAATCTGACCTTTGGTTCGGTTTTTACGAAATAACGATCCGATGCTGAATTTCCGCCATCTGTACTATTTCTGGGTTGTCGTGAAGGAAGGCGGCTTCGCACGCGCCGCCGAGCGGCTCGACATGGCCGTGCAGACGATCAGCGCGCAGGTCCGCGAGCTGGAAAAGTCGCTCGGCCACCAGTTGCTGCGCCCGGCCGGGCGCGGTGTCGCGATGACCGACGCCGGCCAGGCCGCGTTTGCGCGTGCGGAGGTCATCTTCGAGATGGGCCGGCTGATTCCCGACGAAGTGCGCGCGGCGGCCAGCCAGCCGACCGTGCGGCTCGCGGTCGGCCTCGCGGACGGGATCTCGAAGCTCGCCGCGCATGCGCTCCTCGCGCCGGTGCTCGATACGCCCACGCTGCGGCTGCTGTGCCACGAGGGCGAGCACGACGCGCTGCTGGCGGAACTGGCGCTGCATCACCTCGACCTCGTGCTGGCGGGCCAGGGTGCGCCGTCGGGGTCGAACCTGCGCGTGACGAGCGAGCGGCTCGTCGCGTCGCCGGTCGACTGGTACGGGCCCGCGGCGCTCGTCACGCCGGCCGCGCGACAGCGCTTTCCGGCGTGCCTCGCCGAGCTGCCGGTGCTGCTGCCGACCGCCCACTCGGCGCTGCGCGCGCGCCTCGACCTGTGGCTGGAGCGGGAACGGATCGTGCCCCGCATCGCTGGCGAATTCGAGGACAGCGCGCTGATGGCCGTGTTCGCGGCGCGCGGCCTCGGCGTGTTTCCGCTCAGCGAACTCGGCGCGAACGACGCATCGCTGCTGCGCGGGCTGCGCCGGCTCGGCCGCGCGGGCGACGTGACCGAGGAAATCCATGCGATCCGCTCGCGGCGCGGCGAACACCACCCGCTGGCGTCGCGCTTGCTCGCCGCCGCGCGGCCGGCGCCGGCCGGCTGAAGCGAGCGCGACATCAAACGAAACTATAATGACGCCCCGGCCATACGAGATTGCCACGCGCATCGCACCGGCCCCGCCGCCGCGTGCGTTGCGCCCGCAGCCCCGCGCGGCATCTCGCCGAGCCTATTGAAAGACGCCATGCACAACCGATTTCGCCTGTTTTCCGTTTCGTGCGCGCTCGCGGCCGCGACCGTGCTGGCGGCGTGCTCGTCGCCACCCAAGCCGATCTACCAGCAGGAGCAGTTCGACGCGACGAGCAGCCCGTATGCGCACACGTTCCACTCGAAATCCGACGCTTCCTGCGAGGCCGCGCGGCGCGCGCTGCTGAGCCAGGGTTATGTCGTGTCGTCGTCGCGCAACGACGCGGTCGACGGCAGCAAGAATTTCCAGCCGAGCAACGACATGCACGTCGTGATCGAGTTTCACGTCGTGTGCGCGGACGCGACTGCCGACGGCTCGTCGAGCATCGCGTACGTGAACGCGGTGCAGGACCGCTACACGCTGAAGAAGTCGAATACGTCGGCGAGCGTCGGGCTCAGCGTGTTCGGTTCGCTGTCGCTGCCGATCGGGTCGAGCGACGACGCGCTCGTGAAGACCGCGAGCGAGACGATTCCCGCCGGCGTGTTCTACGAGCGCTTCTTCAATCTCGTCGAGCATTTCCTGAAGATCGATCCGGCCCGCCGCGATCGCGCGACCGTGAAGGCGGCCGAGAAGGAGCCCGTGACGCCGCTGCCCGAGCCCGCGCCGACGCCGCAGGGCGAGCCGATGAAGATGACGACGCCGGTCGTGCCGACGCCGCCGGCGGCGCCGGTGCCGCTGTCCGTGCCGAGCGTCGCGCCGACGTCGGGCACGTCGGTCGTGCCGGCCGTGCCTGCTGCGGCATCGGCCGTGGTCGCGCCGGGGACGATGCGGGCCGTCGGGTCGGGGTTGGGAGCCGGAGTGGGTTCGGGGGCTGCGGCGAGTGCCCCGCCGGGTTCGGGTTCGGGTTCGGGTTCGGCACAAGCTTCGGCCTCGGCGCGGGCTTCGGCGCCTGCTTCGGCTGCGGTACCTGCTAAGACCTCGGCGCCCACCTCGGCTTCGACGCCCGCGTCAGCCTCCGCACCCGCTTCAGCTTCGACGCCCACTTCCGCTTCGGCGCCGGCCACGTCGACGTCTGCCGCTACCACGGCGGCATCGTCCGTGCCTGCGCCGGCGGCGTCCGCGCCGACGCCCTCGAACGCCGCTCCGGCGCCGGCAGGCAAGACGTCCGCACCCGCTGCTGCCGACCCCGTCGCGTCGTCCGCGCCGACCGGCGCCAGCGCGCCGTCCGCGAACTGACCGCGCGCCCTCGCCGCGCCGTGCACCGTGTGCGCGGCGCGCCGGCCGATCCCCGCCCCGTCACCCTCAGACGAGAAGATCTTGCCCCCGGCCACTGGCTGCGCGCGCCCGGCGTGACTTAACCCGCGAGCGGAAACAGCCCGTCGCGACAGACGACACGCCCCCGATTCCGCGGATGCCCGCGACCGGTCCCGCCCCGCCGTCACTTCGCCGTCACTTCACCGTGACATCTTCGTCCGCATCACGATCCAGCTGCGCTGCGTCACATGCCCGAGCGCGTTACCGCAGCGTCGCGTTCAGCGTCCGCATCTGCTCGGCCGTTGCCGTCACGCCGCCGCACACGATCACCGCGATCTCCGACGCCGAAGCAAGCACCGGCACCGGTTCTTCGAGCGCGGCCAGCGCAGCACCGCACGCCGGCTCGACGACGATCCGGTGCTCGTCCAGGAACCGCAGCGACGCAGCCACCGCCTGCGCGTCCGACACGACGACCGGATGGATCGCGTGCCGCTTCGCCCATGCGACCGCCGCGTCGCACGGCCGCTTCGCGCCGAGCGACGTCGCGATGCTCGTGATCGCCGGCAATTCGACCGGATGCCCGTGCGCGACCGAGCGCGCGTAGCTGTCGGCGCCTTCCGTCCCGACCGCGACGACCGGCACGTCGTGCCAGCCGTTGCGCGCGAGCCCCTCGAGCACGCCGCACAGCAGCCCGCCGCCGCCGACCGCCAGCACGACCGCGTCCGGCTTCGGGCCGGCCGCCGCCATCTCGT
This sequence comes from Burkholderia sp. Bp8986, assembly GCF_003854225.1. Lineage (NCBI taxonomy): Bacteria > Pseudomonadati > Pseudomonadota > Betaproteobacteria > Burkholderiales > Burkholderiaceae > Burkholderia > Burkholderia sp. Bp8986. The sequence continues at coordinate 3,414 of NZ_QTQM01000034.1, forward strand.
CGATCATCGTCGCGTGCCCTTGCCACAGCACGGGATCGTCGAACGGATGCACGAACGCGTCCTGCGTACCGACGGTCGACAGCGCGAACGCATTCGCCTCGGCCCAGCTCGCACCGTGCACGACCACCTCCGCCCCCTCGACGCGGATCAGCTCGCGCGCGCGGGCCGACGCGGTTTCCGGCACGACGACGAGCACCGGCACGCCGAGCTCGCGGCCGCAATACGCGACCGCGATGCCCGCATTGCCGCCCGACGACGACACGAACCGGCGCGCGCCGGCCGCATGCCGTGCTTCGCACGCCGCGCCGATGCCGCGCAATTTGAACGAGCCGGACGGCTGCAGCGCGTCGAGCTTCAGCCGGATGTTCTTGCCGAGACGGCGCGACGCGATTTGCGAGCGGATATAGGGGGTCTGGATATGAAGCGGCATGGTGCCGGACACGGTCGGGAATCGGGGCAAGGAGAACGCACGGGCCGGTGAACCGGCCCGCCAACGACGACCATCGTACGGCACGCCCGCCATGCTTTCCAATACCATTGGATGGCACTTGCCATGCTTGACAGGCATACCCATAGAATCGAGGCCGAACACCGGAGCCGACACCGCATGCGCCAGATCGAACTGCGTCACCTGCGTTACTTCGTGGCCGTCGCGCAAGCCGGCAGCGTGATGGCCGGTGCCCGCGCGGCCGGCATCGTCCAGCCCGCGCTGTCGCGGCAGATCCGCGAGCTCGAGGATGCGATCGGCACGCCGCTGCTGATCCGCCGCGCGACGGGCGTCACGCTCACGGCGGCCGGCGCGAGTTTCCTGCAGGATGCGACGGGCCTGCTCGCGACATTGCAGGACAGCCGCGAACGCGCATTGCGCAGCGCGGCCGGCCAGCTCGGCGAACTGCGCCTCGGCGCGCTGCCGAACTGCCTGCCGCTGCCGGTCGTCGCGAACGTGCTGAAGGCGTTTCGCGACGCGTGTCCGGACGTGAAGCTGTCGATCGCGCCGATGCTGTCGGCCGAACAGGCGGCGGCGCTGATGCGCGGCCAGCTCGACGGCGGCATCATGGCGTGGCGCCGCGACGAGGCGCCGCATCTGTCGGGCGTGCGGCTGCTGAGCGACCGCTTCGTGCTCGCGATGCCCGCGCCGCCGGGCGGCCGCTTCCACGCGCCGCGCACGCTCGCCGATGTCGCGCACGAACCGTTCGTCTGGTTCGACGCGCAGCGCTCCGCCGCGCACCACCGCTTCCTGATGACCCAGTGCGACCGGGCCGGTTTCACGCCGCGCATCGCGCAGGTCGGCAGCGACATCCCGACGCTGATCGGTCTCGTCGCGGCCGGCATGGGCTGCGCGTTCGTGCCGGAAAGCGCGTCGCCGACGTGCCCGCGCACGGTCCGGCTCGTCGCACTCGACGAACTCGCGAGCCGCTTCGACATCGAGTTCGTGTTCGACGATGCGGCGGCGCCGGCCTCGCCCGTCGTCGCGCGGTTTCTCGAGGCGGTGCGCGACGCGGCCGGACAGGCGGACTGACCGACCGGCCTGGCATGCGCGACCCGCGCGACGCCGGCGGATTCCGCCTCGTCGCGCGGAAGCGGATTCGGCCGTCTGCGCGCAGTCGTTTCGGACGACGGCCGGCATTGCCGTCATCGTGCCCCCGGAACGTCCGTCCGAGCGCACGACAAATCTATCGAATCGGTGACGATCGACGCCATCACGCCGGAATTTTCAAATTGACGCCAAAAAGGGCCGTTTAACGTCACTTCGAAACGTTATGCACCGAAATATACTGCGCCCGCATCCACCCTCGTGCCAAAGAGAGGATGCCTTTCCGCCCCGGTCACGGTCCCCCTGTGACCGGGGATTTTTTTGGGCGGCAAGCCGCGCCGGCAAAGGGTGGGTTGGCGGGAAGGATGACGCGCTCGCGCCGGGCCCGCCGGCTGTGCGGCCCGTCGCCCGACCGGCCTGACGACGCCGCGCGCCGGCCCGCCCCCGCCAGCCCCGCCTGCCGCCCGCATCACGTCGAACACCCGCCGCATATCGAGCGCGACGCGCAAGCGGATCGCGCACCCACCCGGACACCGCGTTCCGTCCGACGACGAAAACCTTGCTCCGGATACGGTTCGATCGTCCGCACGGCCGGCGGCCGGCCGTCGCGTCGCGGGAAGCCCCGCCCGGCGGCCGTACGCGCGTGCCGCCCCAATCGCGCATTGTTGACATGAAATCAAGATAATTTCTCCCGAGCACGGCTTTTTCCGCAAAAGTAACGCAGGCACACTTCACCCTGTCCACAACGGCCCGGTGCCGTTGCCCCATGCTTACCGGAGCGCATCGCGTGAACACCACGACTTCTTCCCCTTCCCGCCCGGGCGGCAGCGCCACGCTGCCGCTGCTGGCGCTCGCCGCCGGTGCGTTCGGCATCGGCACGACCGAGTTCTCGCCGATGGGCCTCTTGCCCGTGATCGCCGACGGCGTCCACGTGTCGATTCCGCAGGCCGGCATGCTGATCAGCGCGTATGCGATCGGCGTGATGGTCGGCGCGCCGCTGATGACGCTGCTGCTCGCGCGCTGGTCGCGCCGCTCGGCGCTGATTGCGCTGATGTCGATCTTCACGATCGGCAACCTGCTGTCGGCCGTCGCGCCCGACTACACGACGCTGCTGCTCGCACGACTCGTCACGAGCCTGAACCACGGCGCGTTCTTCGGGCTCGGCTCGGTGGTCGCGGCCAGCCTCGTGCCGCGCGAAAGGCAGGCCAGCGCGGTCGCGACGATGTTCATGGGCCTCACGATCGCGAACGTCGGCGGCGTGCCGGCCGCGACCTGGCTCGGCCAGATGATCGGCTGGCGCATGTCGTTCGCGGCGACCGCCGTGCTCGGCCTGATCGCGATCGCCGGCCTGTTCGCCGCGCTGCCGAAGGGCGCAGCCGGCAGGATGCCGAACCTGCGTGCCGAACTGTCGGTGCTGACGCGCCCGGTCGTGCTCGGCGCGCTCGGGACCACGGTGCTCGGCGCCGGCGCGATGTTCACGCTGTACACGTATGTTGCCCCGACGCTCGAACACCTGACCGGCGCGACGCCCGGCTTCGTCACCGCGATGCTCGTGCTGATCGGCGTCGGCTTCTCGATCGGCAACATCGCCGGCGGCCGCCTCGCCGACCGCTCGCTCGACGGCACGCTGATCGGCTTCCTGGTGCTGCTGATCGTGACGATGGCCGCGTTCCCGCTGCTCGCGCGCACCCATGCCGGCGCCGCGGTCACGCTGCTGGTCTGGGGTGTCGCGACGTTCGCGGTGGTCCCGCCGCTGCAGATGCGCGTGATGCGTGCCGCACACGAAGCCCCGGGCCTCGCGTCGGCCGTCAACATCGGCGCGTTCAACCTCGGCAACGCAGTCGGTGCGGCAGCGGGCGGCGCGGCGATCTCGGCCGGCTTCGGCTACGCGGCGGTGCCGCTCGTCGGCGGGCTGATCGCGGCGGCGGGGCTCGCGCTCGTCGCGCTGCAGATGATCCAGCGCCGCCGCGCGCCGGTCGCCGCGAATTCGTGAGCGCCCGGTGATCCGCGTGGTGCCGATACGCGGCACCGCGATTGAGAAATGCCCGCGCCGGGATTCCGGTGCGGGCATTTTCGTTGACGGCCCGCACATCGCGCATCGCGGGCCGCCGCTTCGACGTATCGACGTATCGACGTATCGACGTCTCAGCGCCTCAGCTCCTCAGCGCGCGCCGGCGAACCCGCCGAAGAACGCGCGCGCATTCGTGTCGAGGCTCTCGAGGTGATAGCCGCCCTCCTGCACGATCACCGTCGGCAAGCCGAGCGCACCGATCGCGCCGCCGAGCCGGCCGAACCCGTCGGTCGTGACGGCCACCTGCGATTGCGGGTCGTCCTTGTAGATGTCGAAGCCGAGCGCGAGCACGAGCGCGTCGGGCTGGAACCGCGCGAGCGCGCGCAGCGCGTCGTCGAGCCGCTCGAAGAACGCCGACTCGGGCGCGCCATGCGGCATCGGCAGGTTCAGGTTGTAGCCGTCGCCGGCGCCCGCGCCCGTCTCGTCCTCGTAACCGGCGACGACCGGATAGAAATTGGTCGGGTCGCCGTGGATCGATACGTACAGCACGTCGTCGCGGCCGTAGAAGATCTCCTGCACGCCCTGCCCGTGATGCATGTCGGTGTCGAGGATCGCGACCCGGCGATGGCGGCCGAGCAGCGCCTGCGCGGCGATCGCCGCATTGTTCAGGTAGCAGAAGCCGCCAGCCGCATCGCGGCGCGCGTGATGGCCGGGCGGCCGGCACAGTGCGTACGCATCGCGCGCGCCGTCGTTCACGTCCGCCGCGGCCGCGAGCGCGCTCTGCGCGGACCAGTACGCGGCGCGCCACGTGTTCGCGCCGACCGGGCAGCTGCCGTCGGCGAGATAGCGCGCGGCCTTCGCGAGCACGCCGCGCAGCGGGTTCGGGTCGCGCACGAACACGTTCGACATCACTTCGTCGCCCCAGTCGTCGGGCATCCGCTTCCAGTCGCGATGCGCCTCCTCGAGAAAACGCAGGTAGTTCATGTCGTGCACGGCCGCGATCGGCGCGGTGCCTCGGTCGGCCGGCTCGCGCACGTCGAAGTCGAGCGCATGCACCGCCGCGACCAGCCGCGCCGCGCGCTCGGGCACCTCCTGCGGCTCGCGCATCCTGCCGCGCGACAGGTAGGTGCGCGGATGGTGCAGCAACTGTTCGGGGTGGAAATAGGTTTTCATCGTGGGTCCTCGTCGATTCGCCGTGTCATGCGTCGTGCGCGGCCGCGGCCACGCGCGTCGCGACGCCCGCGCGCGCGAGCACCGCGTTGAGCAGCACGTTCGTGCCGCGCGTCACGTCGTCGGGCAACGCGTCTTCGGCCTCGTTGTGCGACAGCCCGTCGACGCACGGGATGAACACCATCGCGGTCGGCACGCGGCGCGCGAGCAGGATCGCGTCGTGACCGGCGCCGCTGACGATCCGCTCGTTCGTGTAGCCGAATGCGTCCGCCGCCTGCGCGACCAGTTCGACGCAGGCGCGGTCGAACGGCGTCGCCGGGCTGCGCCAGCAGCTCTCGATCGACACCTGAACGCCGCGCGCGGCGGCCACGCGCGCGCTGGCATCGCGCAGCTCGCGCTCCATCGCATCGACCTGCGCGTCGTCGTGATGGCGCAGGTCGACCGTGAACGTCACGTCGCCTGCGATCGTGTTGCGCGACGCGTTGCGGATGCCGACCTGGCCGATCGTCGCGAGCCCGCGCGGCGCGTAGCCCGCGACGATCCGTTCCAGTTCGAGCGCGATCTGCGCGCTCGCGAAATACGCGTCCTTGCGATACGGCATCGGCGTCGTGCCCGCATGCGCGGCCACGCCGGTCACGCTCACGTCGAGCCAGCGGATCGCCTGCCCGCCCGTGACGACGCCGATCGTCGTGCCGTTCGCCTCGAGCACCGGGCCCTGTTCGATATGCGCTTCGAAATACGCGTCGAGCGCGCCGCCCGGCGCGCGCGTGCCGCGGTAGCCGCATGCGTCCAGCGCGGCGCCGAGCGTGACACCGTCGGCATCCTGCTTCGCGAGCGCGTCGTCGAGCGGCAGCGCGCCCGTGAACACCGCCGAGCCGAGCATCGCCGGTGCGAAACGCGCGCCTTCCTCGTTGGTCCACGACACGATCTCGAGCGGCTTGTCGGTCGCGATGCCCGCATCGTTCAGCGTGCGCACGAGCTCCAGCGCGGCGAGCACGCCGTACACGCCGTCGAAGCGCCCGCCTTCGGGCTGCGTGTCGAGATGACTGCCGATCAGCACCGGCTCGGCCTGCGCATCGGTGCCGGCACGCCGCGCGAACAGGTTGCCGACCGCATCGACGCTCACCGTCATTCCCGCTTCGCGGCACCACTGCGCGAACAGGTCGCGCCCGCGCCGATCGTCGTCGGTCAGCGCAAGGCGCCGCACGCCGCCGCGCGGCGTCGCGCCGATGCGCGCCATCTCGGCCAGGCTCCGCCACAGGCGGGCACCGTCGATTTCCAGCAGGTCTTTCATTTGCACTCCGATGAATTCGTTCGTTGAGTTTCAGCGCGAGCCGAGCGCTTCGGCGGCGGCCGGCCGGGCCGCGCGGCGCGCGTCGAGCGCGACGATGCAAAGAAGCGAGACGCCGGCGAGCCCCGTGTAGAACACCGCGAGCGGCCACCACTGGCCCGCGAAGCGATGCGCGAGCCAGGTGCCGACGAGCGGCGTCAGGCCGCCCGCGATCGCGCCGCAGATCTGATAAGCGAGCGAGATCGCCGAATAGCGCACGTGCGCGGGAAACACGCCGCTCACGAAGCCGGCGATCACCGAATAGAAACCGGCCATGCAGACGACCGCGAGCGCGATGCCCGCGACGAGCGACGCGGACGTGCCGCCCTGCACGAGCATGAACATCGGGTACGGCGACAGCATCGCGAGCAGCGCGGCGATCTTCAGGAAACGCGCGCCGCCGATGCGCTCGGCGATCCACGCGGCGATCGGCTGCGCGATGAACTGGATGATCGCGACCGCGAACAGGCTGTCGAGGATCAGCGAGCGCGACACGCCGACGTACTGCGTCGTGTACGCGATCATGAACGTGTTGGTGAAATAGACGCCCGCGATCCCGATGGTGTTCGCGCCGATGCAGAGCAGCACGAGCCCCGATGCGGAGCGGAACACTTCGGCGACCGGCAGCTTCACGGTACGGTTCGTCTCCTTCACGCGCGCGAACTCCGGCGACTCGTTCACGCCGAGCCGGATCAGGATGCCGACGACGAGCAGCACCGAGCTCGCGAGGAACGGCAGGCGCCAGCCCCAGGCGAGAAAGTCGGCCTTGTCCATCGACGTGACCGCGCGGAACGCGACCAGCGACAGGATCAGCCCGGCCGGGCTGCCGAGCTGCGCGAACGACGCGAAGAAGGTGCGGCGGCCCTGCGGCGCGTGTTCGCCCGCCATCAGCACCGCGCCGCCCCACTCGCCGCCGACCGCGATCCCCTGCACGACGCGCAGCGCGACCAGCAGCACCGGCGCGAGCATGCCGACCTTCGAATAGTCGGGCAGCAGCCCGACGCAGACGGTCGCGACGCCCATCATCATCAGCGTCGCCATCAGCGCCTTCTTGCGGCCGATGCGATCGCCGAGGTGGCCGAAGACGATGCCGCCGAGCGGGCGCGCGAAGAAGCCGACCGCGAACGTCGCGAACGACGCCATCGTGCTGACGAAGCGGTCATGCGACGGGAAATAGAGTTCCCCGAACACGAGCGCGGCGGCGGTCGCGTAGATGTAGAAGTCGTACCACTCGATCATCGTGCCGATGAACGCGGCCGTCGCGGCACGCGCCGGCTGGCGGGCGGAAGGAAGGGACTGGGTCATGCGGGCTCCTGGCGCGCGCCGCGGCACGCGCGATATCGTGATGGCCGGCCGTCTGTCGCGGCCTCGCGCCGCACGGTGCGGCGCCCCTCCTTTATCGGCGACCGCACATCATTAGTCAAATTTCAAGTTATTATTTCGCGTATAAATTCAGCTAATGACTGACCCGATGCGCGCCGACCTCGCCCCCTTCCTCAACGACCGCCTCGACTGGAACCTGCTGCGCACGTATCTGGTGATCATGCAGGAGCGCAGCGTGAGCCGCGCGGCCGCGCGCCTGCACGTGACGCAGCCGGCCGTGAGCCAGGCGCTGCGGCGGCTCGAGGAGGCCCTCGAGCGCAAGCTGATCGAGCGGCGCGGCGCGCACTTCGCGCCGACGCCGGCCGGCGAAGCCGTGTACCGGATCGCGAGCGACATCTACGGCGGCGTGTCGCGGCTCGAAACGGAGCTCGACGACAGCACGGCCGACCTCACCGGCTCGATCCGGCTGCTGACGGTGAGCCGCATCGAGTCGCCCGTCTACGACGAATTCCTCGCCGACTTCCATCGCGCGTATCCGCGCATCGACCTGCAGATCGAGGTGATGCGCTCGTCGGACATCCTGTCGTCGCTGCTGCAGAAGACGGCCACCGCCGGGCTCGGCCTGTGCCGCACGCCGCACGACAAGCTGGAGATGCGCTGCTTCCTGCGGCAGCGCTATGCGATCTACTGCGGCCGCCATCACCGGCTGTTCGGGCAGACCCAATTGCGGATGGACGACCTGCTCGCGGAAAACTTCGTGTCGTTTACGAGCGACCAGATCGGCGACAGCCTGTCGCCGCTCACCGTGTTCCGCGACCAAAAGGGTTTCACCGGGCGCATCGTCGCGTCGTCGCCGAGCCTCGAGGAAGTGCGGCGGCTGATCTTCGCCGGTTACGGCATCGGTTGCCTGCCCGAGCACATCGTGCGCGACGACATCGCGCAGCAACGCCTGTGGCGGCTGCCGCCGGACGATGGGCTCGTCGACGTCGACGTGTTCCTGCTGTGGCATCGCGACCGCAAGATGAACGCGGCCGAGCAGGCGTTCCTCGACGCGATGGAGCGCTGCATGCAGCGTCATTCGCTCGCGGAACGGCTGGGGATGTGAGCGCGCGGATGTTGGCGCGCGAATGCGGGCGCACGCATGCCGGCGCGCGATTGCGCGCACCCGTGACGGGAAACAGGCGCCGACCCGCGGCCCGGCGCCCGATGCCTCGTCAGAAGCGATGCACGATGCCGAGCTGCACGCCGCGCGCATTCGCGCCCGGATACGCGAGCGGCAGGCCCGGGTTCGCCGCGCCGGCGAGCGTGTAGCCGGCCTGGTTGCGGTTGCGCAGGTACGACAGCGCGCCGTAGAAGCTCGTGCGCTTCGACAGGTCGTATTCGTACATCAGCCCGAACTGGTCCGCGTTGTCGCCCTGCGAAGTCTGGTCATGCAGGTACGCATAGCCGAGCGCGACGTAGTTCGCCGGATTGAGCTGGTACTTGACCGACAGCCCGTACACGCGCGAATCGATCCCGAGGTCGGCCCACTTCACCGCGGAGAAGCCGCCGTACACGGTCGCCTTGCCGATTGCGTACGACGCGCCGGCCATGATCGTGCGATCGGTCGTGGTCGCGGTCTTGTTCTTCAGCCACTGGCCTGCGACGAATGCCGCGAACGGCCCGTGCTCGTAGGTCAGGTCGAACTGCTGGCTCGAGCCTGCCGAGCGCACGCCGCCCGCGTCGCCGAATCCGAAATACAGGCCGGCCTGGAAACCGGCGATCTCGGGGCTCTGGTACGACAGCGTATTGCTGGTGCGGAACGCGAACACGGTCAGGTTGTCCATGCCGGACGCCTGCGTGACGCCGCCGAACGCGTCCTGCCCGCCCTGGTCGTTGAACAGCGGCGAATTCTGGCGGCCCGCGCGCACCTTGCCCCACTGCCCCGCGATGCCGACCCACGCCTGCCGGTTGAACATGCTGCCCGAGCTTGCCAGCGAACCGTCGTTCGCGTTGAAGCCGTTCTCGAGCGCGAACTCGATCTTCTGGCCGCCGCCGATGTCCTCGCCGCCCTTCAGCCCGAAGCGGCTGCCCCACTGGCCGCCCGAGCCGATCGCCGCCGTGTAGCCGTTGCCGGTATTCACGTACTGCGCGAATTCGTCGATCACGCCGTACAGCGTGACGCCATCCTGCGCGAGCGCGGCGCCCGGCCCACCCAGGCATGCGGCCGTAACGGCCATGCGAAGACCGGCATGCGCCGATCGCGCCCGGGAACGATTGTCTCGTGCGTTCATCTGCTTAGTCATACTATTCAATGAAAGGAGAATGGAACGATGCCGGGCACGGTGGTCTGCCATGCCGGCATCGCGGATAACGAAGGTGAGGTACAGCGCGGCAGCCGGTCGCGCCCGGTTCGGCGCGGCGGGCCGCTCAGGCCGGCTGCAGGCCGGCCCGGCGGACGACGCGATGCGTCAGTGATGAACCTCGCCGCGTTCGAGCGGCAGGATCAGGCGCTCGGGGATGCTGCGCCGCGACGCACGCGCGCCGACGTAGTACAGCACGGCCGGCACGATGAGGCCGAGGATCCACGAGATGTCGGTGCCGCCGAGCGCGTCGACGAGCGCACCGGTATAGATGTGCGTCGACATGAACGGCAGCTGCACCAGGATGCCGACCACGTAGATCGTGATCGCCATCGCGTTCCAGCGGCCATAGCGGCCGTCCGGATCGGACAGCGCGGGCACGTCGTAGCGCGAGCGCGTGAAGCAGTAGTAGTCGACCAGGTTGATCGCGCTCCACGGCGTGAAGAACGCGAGCAGGAACAGGATGAACGCGGTGAATTCCTTCAGGAACGAATGGCGGCCGGCGAGCGCGATCAGCGTCGACACGCAGATCATCCCGAAGATGTACACGAGACGGCTCTTCGACGACACCGCGCCCTTGCCGCGGAAGCCGCTGACGATCGTCGCCATCGACATGAAGCTGCCGTACGCGTTGAGCGCGGTCACCGTCACCTTGCCGAACGCGATGCTGAAGTACAGCAGCGCGGCCACGGCGCCCGTCGAGCCGAGGCCGACGATGTACGACACCTCGTGGTGCGCGAACTGGCTGCCGGCCAGCGCCGCCGCGAACACGCCGAACACCATCGCCGCCTGCGCGCCGATCACCGAGCCGAGGCCGACCGCGAGGAACGTGGCGACCGACGACGTCGAGCGCGGCAGGTAGCGCGAGTAGTCGGCGACGTACGGGCCGAACGCGATCTGCCACGACGCGGACAGCGACATCGACAGCAGGAAGCTCGCGAGCGAGAAGTGCCGGTTCGCGAGCAGTGCGCCGACGTCGTGGTTCGCGAACAGCTGCGTGAACATGTAGACGAACGCGACGATGCCGATCACGCTCGCGATCCGGCCGACGAAGTGGATCGCGCGATAGCCGAACACCGTCAGCACGACGATCACGGCCGCGAACAACAGGATGCCGGCCGCGTCGTCGACGTGCAGCAATTGCGCGACGGCCTGCCCGGCGAGCACCGAGCCGCTGGCGGAAAAACCGATGTACATCAGGCACACGAGCACGATCGGGATCATCGCGCCGTAGACGCCGAACTGCACGCGGCTCGAGATCATCTGCGGCAACCCGAGCTGCGGCCCCTGCGCGCCGTGCAGCGCCATCACCGCGCCGCCGACGAGCTGGCCGAGCAGCAGCGCGATCAGCGACCAGAACACGTCGCCGCCGAGCACGACCGCCAGCGCGCCCGTGACGATGGCCGTGATCTGCATGTTCGCGGACAGCCACAGCGTGAACTGGCTCAGCAGTCCGCCGTGGCGTTCGGCGTCGGGAATGAAATCGATCGAGCGTACCTCGATCAGACCGCCGGCTTTTCCACTGGGATTCGTTGACACGGGTAAATCTCCAAGATACTGAGGATCACAAATGGTTGGGACGAGACGGAAAACGTGCCGAGCCGCCCTTTCGGCTCGCCGGGTGCGGGGCGCCGTGGATCGCCGGCATGCGCCACGCACGCACGGTCAGCACGCTGGCGCGCAACGGGCACGACGTGTGCCGACATTGCCAGCGGATGATCTTGTATATACAACTTGGCTGATATCGGTGATTACCCGGAATCCGGGAATTTTAGAAATCGTCTGAGAGAACGGGATACGTCCGACCTGCGCAGCAATCGGTTGCGTATGAAAAGTGTATGAAAAATGAAAGCTCAGGCGCCGGCGGGCGACACCTGATCGGGTGCGGCGACCATGTCGGTCGCAGGAAGGAGTGTCAGCATGCGCCGCACGGCCTCGACGTCGCGCGCATGCAGCCATTCGTCGTAGTCGTCGCGACGCAGGATCACGACGCCCCGCTTCTCGTCGCCGGGCCGGTGCATGCGCGCGAACACCGGATGATCGTCGGCGTTGATCGTGAGCATCGTCATGCCGATCCGCTCGCGGCCGTCGGCCGCTTCGTAGCGCCGCCAGAGGCCGGCGACGCAGCACGGTTGCCAGCCGTCGACGCCGATCCGGTGCCACACGTTGCGGCCCGTCTCGTAGCACGGCTCGAAGATCCAGCGCGCCGGAATCAGGCAGCGCTGGCCATTGCGCCAGGCGTTGCCGTAGAGTCGCGACTCACCGACCGTCTCCGCGCGCGCATTCACCGTATCGAGTTTCTTTCGTTTGCGGCCGTGCTCGTCGAGACGCTCGGGCTGCATGAACTTCGGCCAGAAGCCGAACACCGCGCTGACGACCGCGAGACCGTCGCCGTCGGCACGCGCGATGGGCGCTGCGTAATCGGGATATACGTCGGGTTCCCACGGATCGCGGCGGAACAGGTCGCCGATGCCGATCCTCAGCTCGCTGATGCCCGGGTCTTCATCGGGGGCGCGGTAGTGGGTGCACATGGTTGGGCAGACGATGGACGCGATGTCTTCATCGTAGGTCAGCATGCACGCCGCATGTCCGCTATTGCCTGGTATGACGAAACAGTCTTGCAACGGGTCGGCCCGCTTGACGGCGTCGTGCGCGAACCGCCGACGCTGGCCGTTCGTTCAGCCGTGCCGCCGGCAGCTTGGCGTCGCCGGTTCCGGTTCAGGCCAAGCGTTCCGAACCGATCACATGCGCGCCGGGGCGCGCGTCGAGCGCGGCGTCGGCCTTGACCGATCGTCGGCAATCCGGATAGTCGAAGCGCGAACCGTCATGTCGAATCCGGCGCGGGAGACACGAAGCCGACGCCCGCGATCGACACAAACAAGAAGCCTCACCGTGGCGGGGCTTCGATCAGCCGCACGGGCCGGCACATGCTCATACGTGCAGCGCATGTCCCAGCGCGCGCAACGCCGCTTCCTGCATCGCTTCGCCGAGTGTCGGATGCGCGTGGATCGTGCCGCCGATGTCCTCGAGCCGCGCGCCCATCTCGAGCGACTGCGAAAACGCGGCGGCCAGTTCCGACACGCCACGCCCCACCGCCTGCCAGCCGACGATCAGGTGCGTGTCGCGCCGCGCGACGACGCGCACGAAACCGTCGGTCGCCTGCAGCGTCATCGCGCGGCCGTTCGCCGCGAACGGGAACGACGCGCCGATGCAGTCGACACCGGCCGCCTTGGCGTCGTCGGGCGACCAGCCGGACGTGACGACCTCGGGATCGGTGAAGCACACGGCCGGGATCGAGGCCGGCGTGAACTTGCGGCGCCGTCCCGCGATCAGCTCGGCCACCATCTCGCCTTGCGCCATCGCGCGATGCGCGAGCATCGGCTCGCCGGCGACGTCGCCGATCGCCCATACATTGCGCATCGACGTCCGGCATTCGTCGTCGATGCGCAGCGCGCGGCCGTTGCGATCGAGCGGCATCGATTCGAGCCCGAAGCCGTCGACGCGCGGCCGGCGGCCGACCGCGACCAGCACGCGATCGGCCGGCAGGGTTTTCTCCGCGCCGTCGGGTGCCTGCACGCGCACCGCGCCGTCGCTCGCGAGGCCCAGCACCTTGTGGCCCGTCCATAGCCCGACGCCCAGCCGCGCGAGCGAATCGGCGACCGGCTTCGCGAGTTCCGCGTCGTATGCGGGCAGCACGCGCTCGGCCGCCTCGACGATGCTGACGTCGACGCCGAGCTTGCGATAGACGAATCCGAGTTCGAGCCCGATGTAGCCGGCACCGACGACGACCAGCCGCTTCGGCAACGACGCGGGCGACAGCGCCTCGGTCGACGAGACGACGTGGCCGCCGAACGGCATCGACGGCAGCGCGACCGGCTCCGAACCCGTCGCGAGCAACAGGTGCTCGCAGGCGATCCGCGTCGTGTGGTCGCCGGCGACGACGTCGACCGTCTTGCCGTCGACGACGCGCGCGTCGCCGTGCAGCACGCGCACGCCGTGCTTCTTCAGCAGCGCGCCGACGCCGCGCGTGAGCCGCTCGACGATGCCGTCCTTCCACGCGACGCTTTTCGCGATGTCGATCTCCGGCGCGCGCACGCGAATCCCGAGCATCCCCTCGCCGGCCTGCCCGCGCGCCTGCTCGAACGCATCGGCGACATGGATCAGCGCCTTCGACGGAATGCAGCCGATGTTCAGGCACGTGCCGCCGAGCCGGTCGCGCTCGACGAGCACCGTCGGAATGCCGAGCTGCCCCGCGCGAATCGCGGCGACGTAACCGCCCGGCCCGCCGCCGATCACGAGCAGCGTGGTGTGTTCGTTCTTCATCGGGCTCACTCCACGAACAGCAGCGCCGGGCGCTCGAGCACCTCGCGCACGGCCTGGATGAATTCGGCCGCGTCCGCTCCGTCGACGACGCGATGGTCGAACGACGACGACAGGTTCATCATCTTGCGCGCGACGATCGCGCCGTCGCGGATCATCGGCCGCTCGACGATCCGGTTCACGCCGACGATGCCGACCTCGGGATGGTTGATGACCGGCGTCGACACGATGCCGCCGAGCGCGCCGAGGCTCGAGATCGTGATCGTCGAGCCGGTCAGCTCGTCGCGCTGCGCGCGGTTCGCGCGCACCGCGTCGGCGAGCCGCGCGATTTCCGCCGAGATCGACCATACGTCGCGCGCCTCCGCATGACGCAGCACCGGCACCGTTAGGCCGCCGTCCGTCTGCGTCGCGACGCCCATGTGCACCGCGCCGTATTGCGTGACGACACCGGCTTCGTCGTCGTAGCGCGCGTTGATCTGCGGGAAGTCGCGCAGCGCGATCACCATCGCGCGGATCAGCAGCGGCAGCGGCGTGAGCCGGCCGCGCGTGTCGCCGTGGCGCCGGTTCAGCTCGGCGCGCAGCGCTTCGAGCTCGGTGACGTCGACCTCCTCGACGTAGCTGAAGTGCGGAATGCGGCGCTTCGCTTCCTGCATCTTGCGCGCGATCGCGCGCCGCAGGCCAATCACCGGCACCTCGGTTGCGTCGTTGCGCTCGGCGTAGCCGCGCGCTTGCGATCCGCGCGCGGCGCCGCCGCCCGTGCGCGCATACGCGTCGAGGTCCGCATGCAGGATCCGCCCGGCCTCGCCGGTGCCGCGCACGTAGCGCAGCTCGATGCCCATGTCCCACGCGCGCTGGCGCACCGCCGGCGACGCGAGCGGCCGTTCGCCCGGCGCGAGCGCCGCGCGCGGCGGCGCCGCATGTTCCGCGCGGCGCGGCTCGGCCGGCGCGCGGGATGCGGCGTGCGTCGCTGCCTTCGACGACGCATGTGTTTCGGATCCCTCAGCGGTAGAAGATGAATCGGCAGGCACGTCGACCGCCGCCGCTCGCTGCGTCGCATCCGGGCCTGCATCGTGTGCTTTCGCGCCCGATTTCAGGTTGCCGTCGCCTTCGACTTCGAGACGAATCAGCTCGCTGCCGACCGCCATCATCTCGCCGATCCGGCCGCCGAGCTCCAGCACCTTGCCCGCCACCGGCGACGGAATCTCCACCGCCGCCTTGTCGGTCATCACATCGGCGAGCGGCTGGTCTTCGGCGATCGTCTGCCCCGGTTGCACGTGCCAGGCCACCAGCTCGACCTCGGCGATCCCTTCGCCGATATCCGGCATCTTGATGACATGAATCCCCATCTCAGGCCTCCATCACGCGTCGCAACGCTTCGCCGACCCGGGCCGGCCCGGGGAAATACGCCCATTCCTGCGCGTGCGGATACGGCGTGTCCCAGCCCGTCGTCCGCTCGACCGGTGCCTCCAGATGGTAGAAGCAGTGTTCCTGGACGAGCGACACCAGCTCCGCACCGTAGCCGCAGGTGCGCGTCGCCTCGTGCACCACCACGCAGCGGCCGGTCTTGCGCACCGACGCGACGATCGTGTCGAGATCGACCGGCCACAGCGTGCGCAGGTCGATCACTTCCGCATCGACGCCGGTCTCCTCGGCGGCCGCCAGCGACACGTGGACGGTCGTGCCGTACGTCAGCACCGTCACGTCGTTGCCGGGCCGCACGACGGCGGCCGTGTCGAGCGGCACCGTGTAATAGCCTTCCGGCACCTCGCTGCCCGGATGCTTGAGCCACGACGTGACCGGACGCTCGTGATGGCCGTCGAACGGCCCGTTGTACAGGCGTTTCGGCTCGAGGAAGATCACCGGATCGTCGTTCTCGATCGACGCGATCAGGAGTCCTTTCGCGTCGTACGGATTCGACGGCATCACCGTGCGCAGTCCGCAGACCTGCGTGAACATCGCCTCCGGGCTCTGGCTGTGCGTCTGGCCGCCGTAGATGCCGCCGCCGCACGGCATCCGGATCGTCATCGGCGCGGTGAACTGGCCAGCCGAGCGATAGCGCAGCCGCGCGCCTTCCGACACGATCTGGTCGGACGCCGGGTAGAAGTAGTCCGCGAACTGGATCTCGCAGACCGGCCGCAAGCCATACGCGCCCATCCCGACCGCAGCGCCCACGATCCCGCCTTCCGAGATCGGCGCGTCGAACACGCGCGACTTCCCGTACTTGGCCTGCAGCCCCTCGGTGCAGCGGAACACGCCGCCGAAGTAGCCGACGTCCTGCCCGAACACGACCACGTCGTCGTCGCGGCCGAGCATCACGTCCATCGCGGAGCGCAGCGCCTGGATCATCGTCATCGGCTGGGCCGATGCCGTCGTTGTTTCATGTTGCGCCATGATCACGCTCCCAGTTCCTGGCGCTGACGGCGCAGATGCGCGGGCAGCTCCTTGTACACGTCGTCGAACATCGAGGCCGGCGACGGAATTCGGTCGTCGGCCAGGGTCCCGAACTTCTCCGCTTCCTTCTGCGCGGCGATCACCTCGGCTTCCAGTTCGGCCGTGAGCGCGTCGTGCGCGCTGTCCGACCAGATGCCCTTCGCGATCAGGTGCTGCTTGAAGCGGGCGATCGGATCGCCGAGCGGGAAATGGGCCCAGTCGTCGGCCGGCCGGTATTTGGTCGGATCGTCCGACGTCGAATGCGCGCCGGCGCGATAGGTGACCCACTCGATCAAGGTCGGGCCGAGATTGCGGCGCGCGCGTTCGGCGGCCCAGGTCGACGCCGCGTAGATCGCGAGGAAGTCGTTGCCGTCGACGCGCAGCGAAGCGATGCCGCAGCCGACGCCGCGCCCGGCGAAGGTCGTCCCCTCGCCGCCCGCGATCGCCTGGAACGTCGAGATCGCCCACTGGTTGTTGACGACGTTCAGCACGACCGGCGCGCGATACACGTGCGCGAACGTCAGCGCGGTGTGGAAGTCGGCTTCCGCGGTCGCGCCGTCGCCGATCCAGGCGGACGCGATCTTCGTGTCGCCCTTGATCGCCGACGCCATCGCCCAGCCGACCGCCTGGATGAACTGCGTCGCGAGATTGCCGGAGATCGAGAAGAAGCCGGCTTCGCGGTCCGAGTACATCACCGGAAGCTGGCGCCCCTTCAGCGGGTCGCCTTCGTTCGACATCAGCTGGCAGATCATCCGTTCGAGCGGCACGTCGCGCGCGATCAGGATGCTTTGCTGGCGGTAGGTCGGAAAACACATGTCGCCGTGACGCAGCGCCATCGCATGCGCGGCGCCGATCGCCTCTTCGCCGAGGCTCAACATGTAGAAGGAGATTTTCTTCTGACGCTGCGCGATCATCATGCGCGCGTCGAAGATGCGGGTCTTCAGCATCGCGCGCATCCCGGCGATCAGGCGCGCATCGTCGAGATCCGGCGCCCACGGGCCGAGGGCTTCGCCGTGATCGTCGAGCACGCGCACCAGGCTGCGGGCGAGATGGGCGGTGTCCGCCGGCGCTACGTCGATCGGCGGGCGGCGAACCGCGCCGGCCGGCGATAGATGCAGATAGGAAAAATCCGTCTTGCAGCCCGGGCGCCCGGTGGGCTCCGGCACATGCAGACGCAATGGCTCTGACAGGCTCATCGTGTCGTCTCCACGCTCGATTGTGTCTCACGCTGATTGGAACGCGCGGCCGCTTGCCGGCTCACGCGCGGGCTGGCACGCGGATAAGCACGCCAACCTTGGGAATGTATGCCTTGCCGTGCCGGACGTCGATGCCCAACCCGCTCGTTCGGGGTGAGCAGATTTGCCATGGCGGCGACGATGGGCGAGCGGCATTGCCGGTGGGTTTGAAGGACGGTGGCGTGTGCTGCGATGCGTCAACGCGTCGGGGAGCGCGGAATCGATGCGCGTCTGTCAGGCGTGTCGGAGGGTACGAAGCGAAAGACCCCGCGAAATCCTGGGTCTCGGCGGGGTCTTTGTCTTTGTCGGTGCGCGTCCGCGTGCTTCAGCGCTCGCGCGCCGGATCGTTCCGGCGCGCGATGGACGCGATGGGCGCGATGGCGCGACGCGTCGATGATGCGATGCGTCACGCGTCGGGGCGCGCGATGTCGAAGCGGCTGTCGGGCGTCACGTGCACATAGGCGGACGGGCCGCCCGCGCGCAGAATGATGCCCGCGCCGAAAGTATCGAAGATGCCGTCCTTCAGCAGGTCGTGACGGATATGCACGGCGACGACCTCGCCCAGCACCAGCGTGGCCGGCGTCTCGACGCCGCGGTGATCGCGAAGCCGGATCACGTCGGTCACCTTGCATTCGAAGTTGACGCCGCTTTCCGCCACGCGCGGCACGCCGACGAGGCGCGACGGAATCGCGGTCAGGCCGCCGAGTTCGAATTCGTCGACGTCGTACGGCACTGCGGCACAGGTCTGGTTCATCCGGTCGGCGAGGTCGCGCGTCGCGAGGTTCCAGACGAACTCGCCGGTTTCCTGCACGTTGCGCAGGCTGTCCTTCGCGGCCGTGCTCGAAAAGCCGATGATCGGCGGACGATAGTTGAATGCGTTGAAGAAACTGTACGGCGCGAGGTTGAGTGTGCCGTCGTTGCCGCGGGAGGAAATCCAGCCGATCGGGCGCGGGCCCACGATCGCGTTCAGCGGATCGTGCGGCAGCCCGTGGCCTTGCGACGGTTCGTAATAGTGGTAGTTCGAGTCGGTCATGGCGGGTGGTCTTGCGGGAGGGAAACGTCGTTTGATTCCATCGGCCGCGTCAGTGCGGCGATAGCGGTGACGGCGTCGAGTGTGACGTGCGTGCCAAGTATCACATGGCGGCGCTTTCGTCGCAGTGAAGTGGCCCGCCGTGGCCCGTCGAGCCGACATTTCCCTTCAAGCCCGAAATTCAGGACTTTTTTACCCACACATGACCGATAACCGCCCGGAGAGCAGCGTCAGAAATGATGCAGCAGCGCGACACGCGCGACGTATTGATTCGGGCCTGACGAGATATCGGCGGCGCCCGGAATGTACGCGTAGTCGAAGTCGGTTCCAGTGTGCGCGTTCAGCGCATGCTGATAGACACCTTCGACGAACACCGACGTGCGTTTCGACAAGTCGTAGTTCAACTTCGTGCTCAGTTGATGCCACTTCGGATTGAACGCGCCGACCGTCGACGCGACGCGGGCCTGCGTGTACGTATATGCCGCGCCGACGTAGAACGCGGTCGTGAAGTGATAGAGGCCGTTCACCTCGAAGTTGTCGAATTTCCACGACTTCCACGCACCGCCCGCCGGCTGCGTCGTACCGGTGAAATACGCGTTCGAAGTCGGATCGTAGACGTCGACGTGCGAATACGTGAATCCCACGAGGGCATTCGAGAACGCATAATTCACGCCGATGCCGATGTTCTGCTGCGACGATGCATCGAACGTGTTGTCGCCGGTGATCGCCCCGTTCGAATCGGCATTGCGTGCGTTGTTGATCTTCAAATACGAGGCGCCGACCGTCAGCCCGCCCTGCTGGTATTGCAGCGCGGCGCCATATAGACGGTTGTTCGCGAAGCCGCCCGCCTGATTGCTGAATCCATACATCGCCTCCGCGGTAACGCCGTGCCATACGGGCGACACGTACTTGACCGCATTGTTCACGCGGAACGAGTAGTCGGTGTTGTCGTTGTCGTACGGATGCGAGAACAGGTAGCCGGTCCAGTTGCCGTTTGCGGTGAGCGGCGAGAAGATGTCGACGCTCGGATCGTACTGACGACCGAACGTCAGGGTGCCGTATCGGTCCGACGCGATGCCGACGAACGCCTGACGGCCGAATTCCCGGCCGCCCTGGCTCATTTTTCCGTTGTTGACGTCGAAGCCGCTCTCGAGTGTGAAAATCGCCTGGTAGCCTGCGCCGAGGTCTTCGGTGCCCTTGATGCCCCAGCGGCTGCCGTAGTCATAGCCGCTTTGCAGTTGCACGGTGCCGTGGCCGCGTGCGTTGCTCGTGTAGTTGATACCGTCCTCGATCTTGCCATACAGCGTCACGCTGCTTTGTGCATGCGCCGCGGCAGCAAGCAAGGCGGCGGGTGCGATGATCCCCAAACGCATGTTCATGACGATTTACCCCCAGGTCTTTCGTTTGCTGGTCGCAACGGTTGCGTGCTGCGAATGTGCGTCGCATCGATGTTTCCCCGCGATGCGACGGGCGCAGTGTAATGAGCCGTTTTTCTGCTGTTAGTGGCCTGCAGCGGAAAGGTGCTCTCCAGAACGCCGGCTGTTTTTCGGCGCGGAAAGCGGATAGCCGGGTGTTGAAGCGCGCCTCATTCGGGCGACGAGCGGACGCCTGAAGCAAATCGCGGGGAATCGATATTTCAATCGCCGGTACGTTTGCGTTTGGCCAGCGCGGGGGATCTACGGGAACCGGCCGCCGCCATCGAAGCGAAGCACGACCTGAAAAACAAAAAACCCGCGAGCGGCTTGTTTCTCGCGGGTTTTCGGAACGTCATGGAATCGCATGGAAGCGATCTTGGTGCCGGGGACCGGACTCGAACCGGCAAGCCAGTTAAGGCGGCGGATTTTCGTCACACTGCTTCTTTCAAAGCCGGCGTCGTCGAAACGAAGCCGTTCGTGCGCTGGACTATGCCTTCGCCGTCGCGCGCGGGCGGTGTTGCCGCCCGTGCGCCTTAGGCGCCCCCCGTCTAGTCTCTACACCTTCCTCGCTGCAGTCGTACCGCGAGGCTTGGCTCGGCGTTGCCTCGACGCACGGCGCGCGTCAGGGGTTTCACCGAATTTGAAGGGTTCTGCACCGGTCGTTTCCGGCCGGGCACTCAATCGTTTAAGTCCGCTATGTTTACCAATTTCATCACCCCGGCAAAAGGGCGGACGCGATTCTACCATTGCTTGCGCATGCATTAGCTGATTCGCGCGCATTGCATCGCGATGCAGCATGTCGGCCTGCCCTGTCCATACCCGAACTCGAGCACCGCAACCGACGTCGGCGCGACACCGTCGCCGATTTCCTCCCGCGCCGCAGCATCCGTCGATACAATCGAATCCGCCCCGCTCGCCGGGCGCCAACCATCTGATGTTTGTATCGCATCTTTTACGAAACAGACGTCTCGTCAGTCATCGCGAAGTCACAAACGCTTTCGATAATTCTCCCGTCGAAAACGTTTACATCGCGTAACTTCATGCCCCCGACCATCAAGGACGTCGCCGCGCTCGCCGGCTTCTCGATCGCCACCGTCTCGCGTGCGATCAACGCGCCGCATACCGTCAGCCCCGCCACGCTGGTGACCATTCGCACCGCCATCGACACGCTGCAGTTCCGCCCGAGCCCGCTCGGCCGGCAGTTGCGCGGCGAGCGCACGCGGCTCGTCGGCGTCGTCCTGCCGACGCTGTCGAACCCGGTATTCGCCGACTGCCTGCAGGGCATCGACGAACTCGCGACCGAGGCCGGCTTCAAGCTGATCCTGATGACGACCGAATACGACGCGGCGCGCGAGCGCCACGCGATCGAGACACTGCGCGAGCAGCGCGTCGAGGGGCTGATCCTGACCGTCGCCGATGCGGACACGCATCCGCTGCTCGACATGCTCGACCGCGACGGCCCGCACTACGTGCTGATGCACAACGACACGCAACGCCGCCCGTCGGTGTCGGTCGACAACCGCAGCGCCGCCTACGACGGCGTGCGCATGCTGACGGCATGCGGTCATCGCCGCGTGCTGATGCTGGCCGGTTCGCTCGCCGCGTCGGATCGCGCTCGCCAGCGCCATCTCGGCTACGCGCAGGCGCTCGAGGAGGCCGGCGTCGCGACGCTGCCGCCGGTCGAGGTCGACTTCAACGCGGCCGAGCTGCCCGACGCGGTGCTCGCGCACCTCACCGCGCGAGCCACGCGCCCGACCGCCCTCTTCTGCAGCAACGACCTGCTCGCGATGGTCGTGATGCGCGGCTTGCGCCGCGCGGGCTTCTCGATTCCCGACGACCTGTCGGTGCTCGGCTTCGACGGCATCGCGATCGGCGAGCTGCTCGCACCGCCGCTCGCGAGCGTCGCGACGCCGAACCAGGACATCGGCCGTCATGCATGGCAGCGCCTCGTCGAATGCATCGGCGGCGCGACGATCGAGCGCACGTCGCTGATCCTGCCGCATACGGTGCGCGACGGCGCGACGGTCGCGCCGCCGGCCGCCGACCTGCAGTTGCACCAAGCCTGAACGCGCGCGCCGCGCCATCGTGCACGGCGCGCGCAAGCTACCCCGCCCCCGCCCGGAGATCCATCGTGTCCTTTCGCCTGACCTCGCTGCTGCGCGTGCTCGCAGCCCCCGTCGCCTGCGCCGCGCTCGTCGCGTTCGCACCCGCGGCCCATGCCGACGAATCGGCGATCTGCTACAACTGCCCGCCCGAATGGGCCGACTGGGCCGCGCAGATCGCGGCGATCAAGCAGAAGACCGGCATCCGCGTGCCGTTCGACAACAAGAACTCGGGCCAGGCGATCGCGCAGCTGATCGCCGAGCAGAAGAGCCCGGTCGCCGACGTCGTCTATCTCGGCGTGTCGTCGGCGTTCCAGGCGAAGGACAAGGGCGTGATCGCGCCGTACAAGCCCGCGCACTGGAACGACATCCCCGCGAACCTGAAGGACCCGCAGGGCTACTGGTTCGCGATCCACTCGGGCACGCTCGGCTTCTTCGTGAACAAGGACGCGCTCGACGGCAAGCCGGTCCCGCGCTCGTGGGCCGACCTGCTGAAGCCCGAATACAAGGGCATGGTCGGCTACCTCGATCCGTCGAGCGCGTTCGTCGGCTATGCAGGCGCCGTGGCCGTCAACCAGGCGCTCGGCGGCAGCCTCGACGACTTCAAGCCGGGGCTCGACTGGTTCCGCAAGCTGAAGGCGAACGCGCCGATCGTGCCGAAGCAGACCGCGTATGCGCGCGTGCTGTCCGGCGAGATTCCGATCCTGCTCGACTACGACTTCGACGCGTATCGCGCGAAGTACAAGGATCACGCGAACGTCGAGTTCGTGATTCCGAAGGAAGGCACGATCGCGGTGCCCTACGTGATGAGCCTCGTGAAGGGTGCGCCGCACGACGCGAACGGCAGGAAGGTGCTCGACTTCGTGCTGTCCGACGAAGGCCAGAAGCTGTGGGCCAATGCGTACCTGCGTCCGGTGCGCGCGCAGACGCTCGGCGCCGACGTCGCCGCGAAGTTCCTGCCGGCGAGCGAATACGCCCGGGCGAAATCGGTCGACTTCGGCAAGATGGCGGCCGGCCAGCAAGCGTTCGGCCAGCAATACCTGCAAGTGATGCAGTAAGCGCCGGACCCACGCCATGCTCGACCTGACTTTCCCGCTGCGCTGGCGCGTCACCCTCGTCGCGCCGGCGCTCGCGGTGTTCGCCGCGTTCTGGCTGCTGCCGATGGCGGCGCTCGTGCGGGTGTCCGCCGACGGCGCGTTCTTCACGCAGTACGCGGCGCTGCTCGGCAACGCGCGTTACATGACGAGCCTCGGCGAAACGATCGCGTTGTCGGCCGGCGTCACGCTCGCGACGCTGGCGCTGTCGACGATCTCGGGCCTGCTGCTCGCGCGCCGCGAATTCGCCGGCAAGCGCGTGCTGCTCGCGCTGCTCACCTTTCCGCTCGCGTTCCCGGGCGTCGTGGTCGGCTTCATGGTGATCATGCTCGCCGGCCGGCAAGGGCTGATCGGCATGCTGTCCGCGAAGCTGACCGGCGACAAGTGGGTGTTCGCGTATTCGGTTGCCGGGCTGTTCGTCGGCTACCTGTACTTCTCGATCCCGCGCGTGATCGTCACCGTGATCGCGGCCGCGTCGAAGCTCGACGCGTCGCTCGAGGAAGCCGCGCGCTCGCTCGGCGCGTCGCCGTGGCGCATCTTCGTCGACATCGTGCTGCCGGCGCTCGCGCCGGGCCTGGTCGCGGCCGGCGCGATCTGCTTCGCGACCGCGATGGGCGCGTTCGGCACCGCCTTCACGCTCGCCACCGACCTGAACGTGCTGCCGATGACGATCTACACCGAGTTCACGCTGAACGCGAACATCGCGACGGCTGCCGGCCTCTCGATCGTGCTCGGCATCGTCACGTGGGCCGTGCTCGCGCTCGCGCGCCGGTTCACCGGCCACACCGCCGCCGCCGCGGCCTGAGGATTCCTTCATGCAATCGCTTTCCGGTTCGTCCGCGCCGTCGCCTGCTTCGTCGCAGGCGAACGGCGCCGCCCGACGCACGCCGCGCGTGTCGGGCGCGCGCGCGATCGCCGCGCTGCAGTGGGGCGTCACGCTGCTGCTGTGCGCGTTCCTGATCGTGCCCGTCGTGATGTCGGTACTCGCGGGCCTCACCGTCAACTATTTCCGGGGGCTGTCGAGCGGCCTCACGCTGCGCTGGCTCGAACAGGTGTGGCAGCAGTACCAGGGCTCGGTCGCGCTGTCGCTCGGCGTCGCGTTCGCGACGCTCGCGATCGTGCTTGTCGTCGGCGTGCCGGCCGGCTATGCGCTCGCGCGCAGCAAGAGCCGCGTCGCCCGCGTGATCGAGGAAGCGCTCGTGCTGCCGGTCGCGCTGCCGGGCCTCGCGTCGGCGCTCGCGCTGCTGGTCGTGTACGGCGGCTTCACCGCGTTCCGGATGAGCCTGTGGTTCATCGTCGTCGGCCACGTCGTGTTCACGCTGCCGTTCATGGTGCGCGCGGTCGCGGCGGTCGCCGCCGGCGCCGACCTGCGCACGCTCGAGGAAGGCGCGGCGAGCCTCGGCGCGTCGTTCGTCACGCGCTTCGTCACGATCGTGCTGCCGAACCTGCGCCCCGGCATCGTCGCGGGCGCGCTCGCGGTGCTCACGCTGTCGATCGGCGAATTCAACCTGACCTGGATGCTGCATACGCCCGACACGAAGACGCTGCCCGTCGGGCTCGCCGATACCTACGCGTCGCTGCGCCTCGAAGTCGGCAGCGCGTACACGATCGTGTTCCTGCTGATGACGCTGCCGCTCCTCGTCGCGATGCAGTGGCTCGGCGTCGATCCGTCCGGCACGCGCGCGCTGACGCGTCGCCCGCGCTGACCCTGCGCTGACCTTACCCTTCCCATGAAACTCGATTCCACCCCCATCACCCTGACCCGCTGCGCGAAGACGTTCCGCGGCACGCGCGTGCTCGAACCGCTCGACCTGACGATCGGCGCGGGCGAGACGCTCGTGCTGCTCGGCCCGTCGGGCTGCGGCAAGACGACGACGCTGCGCCTGATCGCGGGCCTCGACACGCCGGATGCCGGCGGCACGATCCGGTTCGGCGGCGACGACGTGACCGCGCTGCCGATCGAGCGCCGCCAGGTCGGCATGGTGTTCCAGAACTACGCGCTGTTCCCGAACCTCACGGTGCGCGGCAACGTCGGCTACGGACTGAAGATCCGCAAGACGGAACCGGGCGCGCTGCGCGAACGCGTCGACGAGCTGCTCGCGATGATGCGGCTCGACGCGCATGCGGACAAACCGGTCGATCAGCTGTCCGGCGGCCAGCGCCAGCGGGTCGCGCTGGCGCGTGCGCTCGCGGTGCGCCCGCGCGTGCTGCTGCTCGACGAGCCGCTGACCGCGCTCGACGCGAAGCTGCGCGACGTGCTGCGCCGCGAGATGAATGCGCTGTTGCGCGAGCTCGGCGTGACGACCGTCTACGTCACGCACGACCAGGCCGAGGCGATGGAACTCGGCGACCGGATCGTCGTGATGGGCGCGGGCCGCATCGAGCAGATCGGCACGCCGCGCGACATCTACTACCGCCCGGCGAACCGCACGGTCGCGCAGTTCATCGGCACGCTGAACCGGCTTGCAGGACAATGGCAGGACGGCGCGCTCGTGACGATGGGGGGCGCGATCGTCACGCCGCATGCCGCCGACGAGTGGTTCTTCCGTCCGGAGGATGCGCAGCTCGCCGATCCCGCGCATGCGCCGCTGCGCGGCGCGATCGGCGCGTGCGCGTTTCTCGGCGAACGCACGCGGCTCACGATCGAGCATGCGGCACCCGACGCGCTCGTGATCGACGTGCCGGGCCGCATCGAGCTCGCGCGCGGCACGGCGGTCGGCCTCACGATCGCGCCGGAAGGCCTGATCGCGCTCGCCGCGTAACACCGCCCCACGATAACCACACATTCCGAGGAACGACGATGCTGCTTGCTCAAATCAGCGATCTCCACATCAAGCGCCCGGGCCAGCTCGCGTACCGACGCGTCGACACGGCCGCCGCGCTCGCGCGCTGCATCGCGAAGCTGAACGCGCTGGTGCCGCGCCCCGACGCGGTGCTCGTCACCGGTGACCTGACCGACTTCGGCCACGACGACGAATACCGCCACCTGCGCGACCTGCTCGCGCCGCTCGAGATTCCGTATTACCTGATGGTCGGCAATCACGACGATCGTGCGGGGTTGCGCCGCGCGTTCGCCGATCGTCCCGAATTGCAGGACGGCGAGTTCGTGCAGTACGCGCTCGACGTCGGCGCCGTGCGCGTGCTCGCACTCGATTCGCAGGTGCCCGGCACGAGCCATGGCGACCTGTGCGATGCGCGGCTCGCGTGGCTCACCGCGCAACTCGACGCTGCGCGCGACCGGCCGGTGATCGTCGCGCTGCATCACCCGCCGTTCGTGTCCGGGATCGGACATATGGACGCGCTGCGCCTCGCGCCCGCCGCCGCCACGAAACTCGACGCGCTGCTGCGGCGCTATCCGAACGTCGAGCGCGTGCTGTGCGGCCACGTGCACCGGACGATGTTCACGCGCTTCGGCGGCACGCTCGCATCGGCCGTGCCGGCGCCCGCGCACCAGGTCGCGTTCGATTTGCGAGCGGACGCGCCGTCCGCGTTCCGGCTCGAGCCGCCCGCGTTCGCGGTGCACGTCCATACGCCGGACACGGGAATGACGTCCCACCACGTGTACGTGGACGAAGGCGACGGGCCGTATCCGTTCTATGAGCCGAGCGGGGAACTGGTCGACTGAACCGTACGCAATCGCGGATGCATGACGAGCGGCTGCGGCCGGTCGGGGCCGCGTCGAATGATTGCGGTTGATTGCGGTTGAGCGCGGCCCGCCATGCTGCGATCGCGCCAGCCGCGCAGCCGACCGCGCTTCTGCGCTTCTGCGCTTCTGCGCTTCTGCGCTTCTGCGCTTCTGCGCTTCTGCGCTTCTGCGCTTCTGGGCTTCTGGGCTTCTGGGCTTCTGGGCTTCTGGCCGCTGGGCCCGCTGAGCCGCTGAGCCGTTGGGCCGTTGGGCCGTTGGGCCGCTGGGCCGCTGGGCCGCTGAGCCGCTGAGCCGCTGAGCCGCTGAGCCGCTGAGCCGTTGGGCCGCAGGGCCGCTGGGCCGCAGCACCGCCGGCACGATTCCCGGTGCTCCGGTATGATCGGCACGCTCGCTCGGCGCCCGGCCGCCTGCGCCACCGACGCCGCGCCGCGCGCCACGCCGCCCAACTCCGTTCCGTTGCCGCCATGTCCGCCGCCTCCACCGACCGTCCGACCGACGCCGCCTCGCCCCACTACTCGCGCAGCCTGCTGTTGCTGCTCGCGACGATCGCGGGCGTGTCGGTCGCGAACATCTACTACAACCAGCCGCTGCTCGACAGCTTCCGCTCGGCCTTCCCGGACGGCGCGTCATGGATCGGCGCGGTGCCGACCGCGACGCAGCTCGGCTATGCGGCCGGGATGTTCCTGCTCGCGCCGCTCGGCGACCGCTTCGATCGCCGCGGGCTGATCCTGATGCAGATCGCGGGCCTGTCGATCGCGCTGATCGTGGCCGCGGCCGCGCCGTCGCTGGCGGTGCTGGCCGTGGCGAGCCTTGCGATCGGCGTGCTCGCGACGATCGCGCAGCAGGCCGTGCCGTTCGCGGCCGAGATCGCGCCGCCGGCCGAGCGCGGGCATGCGGTCGGCACCGTGATGAGCGGCCTGCTGCTCGGCATCCTGCTGGCGCGCACGGCGGCCGGCTTCGTCGCCGAATATTTCGGCTGGCGGGCGGTGTTCGGCGCGTCGGTCGCGGCGCTCGTCGCGCTGGCCGCGGTGATCGTGCTGCGGCTGCCGCGCAGCTCGCCGACGTCGACGCTGCCGTACGGCAAGCTGCTCGGCTCGATGTGGCACCTGGCGGTCGAACTGCGCGGGCTGCGCGAGGCGTCGCTGACAGGCGCCGCGCTGTTCGCCGCGTTCAGCGCGTTCTGGCCGGTGCTCACGCTGCTGCTCGCCGGTGCGCCGTTCCACCTCGGCCCGCAGGCCGCAGGGCTGTTCGGCATCGTCGGCGCGGCCGGTGCGCTGGCTGCACCGTACGCGGGCCGTTTCGCGGACACGCGCGGCCCGCGCGCGATCATCTCGCTCGCGATCGCGCTGCTCGCGGCGTCGTTCGTGATTTTTGCGCTGTCGGGAACGAGCCTCGTCGGGCTCGTGATCGGCGTGATCGTGCTGGATGTCGGCGTGCAGGCCGCGCAGATCTCGAACCAGTCGCGCATCTACGCGCTGAAGCCCGAGGCGCGCAGCCGCGTGAACACCGTGTACATGGTGTGCTACTTCATCGGCGGCGCGCTCGGCTCGTCGGCCGGCGTCGCGGCGTGGCACGCCTTTGGCTGGATCGGCATGTGCGCGGCCGGCCTGCTGTTTACCGCACTCGCCGGCTGGTCCCACCATCGCGGCGCACGTCGCGACTGAACGCCGCCCCGCGCGCCGGCGTCATGCGTCGGCCCGCGACGCGGCCGGATTGACGGCCGGCGGCGGCGTGAATGCCTGCGCGGGATCCATGACCGCGGCCGGGTCCACGACGGCGGCCGGTGCGGGCACCGCAAGCGGTACCGCGGAAGGCGCGAGGATCGGTGCCGGCTCCGGTATCGCCGCCTGAGCCGGTACTGACGCCGCATCCGCCGTCGATTCGGCGGCGACGGTTGCCGCGGTCGCCACGGTCACCACGCCCGGCGCGGCATCGGCCGCCGCGCGCGCCGCGGGCCGGCGCGCGGGATCGAACAGGAACGACAGCCCGAC
The DNA here is from genome assembly GCF_003854225.1 of Burkholderia sp. Bp8986. NCBI lineage: Bacteria > Pseudomonadati > Pseudomonadota > Betaproteobacteria > Burkholderiales > Burkholderiaceae > Burkholderia > Burkholderia sp. Bp8986. The sequence goes on from NZ_QTQM01000034.1 coordinate 32,387, forward strand.
GCTGCCGAGGATCGCGACGGTGGCGACCACGGTTGCCGTCGTCACGGGCTCGCCGAGCATCAGCGCGCCGAGCGCGACCGCGACGATCGGGTTCACATACATGCAGCTGCTCGCGATGATCGGGCTCGTGTGGCGAATCAGGTAGCCGTACGCGACGTACGCGGCCATCGTGCAGAACACCATCAGGTACACGAACGCGAACACCGGCGCGACCGCGACCTGCTCGATGCGCTCGCCCATCAGCCACGCCCCGATCGTGGACATCAACCCGCCCAGGCCGATCTGCAGCGACGTCGACAGGAACAGGTCGGACGGCAGCTTGAGCCGCGTCGCGAGATGCGCGCCGCCCGCCCAGAACAGCGCGCCGGCCAGCACGCAGATCGTGCCGAGCGCCGAGTTCGCGGCGGCCGCGCCGCCCGAATTCAGCACGACGATGCCGACCATCCCGAGCGCGACCGCCGCCCACTCGCCCTTCGTCACCGCGCGCCCGGCGACCGCCGCGATCACGGTCGCGAACAGCGGCACCGTCGCGACCATCACCGCGGCCGAGCCGCTGCTGACCGTGCGCATCCCGAGCGCGATCGTGCCCGACGACAGCGCGACCAGCATCGTGCCGACGATCGCCGAGTTGCGGATTTCGAGCAGCGTCGGCCATTCGGGCTTGCGCCGCAGCGCGAAGATGAACAGGCCGATCCCGCCGAGCAGGTTGCGCAGCCCCGACAGCAGCAGCGGCGGGAACGACTGCAGCGCGAAATGCAGGCCGCTGTAGGTCGAACCCCAGACGAAATAGATGAAAACGAGGGCGAGCGCGACGCGGCCGCCGCGGCTTTGCGGCAGGCGGATCCGGATCGGCAGGCGGGCGAGGAAATCGAGGAGGCGGTCGAGCGGGGTCATCGTTCAGCCCGCCCGCACGACGTGTCGCGTGCTCCGCTGAAAGACGCCGGAGAGACCGGCAAACGGCCCTGACTGGACCGGGAAGGCGGAGACGGACGTGCGGAACGACATGGCAGTGCGAACGGCGACGAATAAGAACCGGCAAGCGGCGGCAGAGGGTCGAAAAGCGGGCGCGAGCCGCTTCGGCTGCGCACGCTCGGCATTATGGCATCAAGGATTCGAAAGCATCATCAGACCAGTCTGAAAGCTTATCGACTGACGTTTCGGCGCGACATTTTTCGGCATCCGGACCAACCGGAGCGGGGGCCGGATACGCGCGGCGCGGGCGTCGCGCGGGCCGACCGGCATCCCGTCCTGCAGCAGCGATCGCTCCATCGGCCTGATGGCCAGTCATGCGCTTCAGCGGTCGCTTCGCGCTTATGGTGATGATCGGCGACGGTCGGCAGGCGCATCCGGCCGCCGACATTCGCCCTCTCGACCCGCACACCACCCATACAAAATTTTGTATAATTCCACCATTCTTCCGCCGAAGCCGGTCGTGTTCGTCGGCACCGCGCTCGACGACTTGCGCGGCTTTCCGCTTCTCGCGCGCCGCGAAGCCGGCCACCAGATCGACCAGGTGCAGCGCGGCCTCGCGCCCGACGACTGGAAGTCGATGCGAACCGTCGGCCCGGGCGTGCGGGAAATTCGCCTGCGCGATGCGAGCGGTGCGTTCCGGATCGTCTACGTCGCGACCTTCGCCGACGCGATCTACGTGCTGCATTGCTTCCGCAAGCAGTCGGCACGCACCTGCAAGACCGATATCGACCTGGCGGCCCGACGCTACCGGGCGCTGATGATGGAGAGGAAACGATGAGCAACGAACGTCATGCGAGCGTCTGGGACGCACTCGAAGGCCGGCCGGCCGAAGCCGAGAACATGAAGCTGCGCTCCGAGCTGATGATCGCGCTCAAGCAGCGCATCGCGCAGCTCGAGCTCAGCCAGGCGCAGACTGCGCAACGGCTGGGCGTCACGCAGCCGCGCGTGTCCGATCTGCTGCGCGGCAAGATCAACCTGTTCGGGCTCGACGCGCTCGTGAACATGGCGGCGGCGGTCGGCCTGCGCGTCGACCTGCAGGTGCGCGAATCCGTGTGACACGCCGCGACGCACGGCAGCACGCGTTCGCGCGCCGCCGCTTCACGATCCGCCGAACCAGTTGTACCCCTGATCGACCCAGTAGCCGCCCGGGAAAGTATCGGTCACGAAGATTTCCATGATGTGTTTCGGATTCTTGTAGCCGAGCTTGGTCGGCATCCGCAGCTTCATCGGGAAACCGAATTCCGGCGGCAGGCGGTGGCCGTCGTAGTCGAATGCGAGCAGCGTCTGCGGATGCAGCGCGGTCGGCATGTCGATGCTTTCGTAGTAGTCGTCCGCGCATTTGAAGCCGACGTATTTCGCGTGCGTATCAGCGCCGGCACGCGCCAGAAACGCGCCGAACGGCGTGCCGCCCCAGCGGCCGATCGCGCTCCACCCTTCCACGCAGATGTGCCGCGTGATCTGCTCCGCGTGCGGCAGCGCATACAGCTCGTCGAGCGTCCACACGCGCTTGCCCGTCACGCGGCCCGACAGCACGAGCCGGTACGTCGATGCGTCGACGTGCGGCACGTCGTCGATGCCGTAATACGCGTTGAACGGGAACGGCCGCGTGATGTCGGCCTCGGTGTAGGTCGGCGCGAGCCGCTCGCCGCTGAAGAGCCACGCCTGCACGCGGTCGTTCATGCGCGACACCTTCTCGAGGAACGTGTTGACCGACGCGTCGTCCTTCAGCGTGCAGCCGGTCAGCATCGTCAGGCCGCCGAGCGTCAGGATGCGGCGATTGAACAGCCGCCGCGACGGCATCTCCAGCTCGCGGCGCACGTCGAGTTCGAGCGACTTGCGGTCGAGCGTCCAGCGCGAATCAGCGCGCCTGTATTCGGAATCCGACATGATGATTTCCTTCACCCGGAGTTGACGGGTCAGCGCCCGCGCAGCATCGCGAGCAGCGAGCGCGGCACCAGCAGCGCCATCGCGACGTGCACGACGAAGAACGCGACGAGCAGCGACATCGCCCAGAAATGCGCGACGCGCGCGTTGTCATAACCGCCGAACAGTTCGCGCAGCAGCGGAAACTGCACCGACTTCCAGATCGTCAGCCCGGACAGCACCAGCACGATCAGATCGACGATCGCGACCAGGTACGCGGCACGCTGCACCGCGTTGTAGACGCTCAGATCGTCGTGCGCGAGCCGGCCGCGCAGCGCGGCGCGCACGTCGCGCCACACGGACGCCGGCGTGACGGGCAGCATCTTGCGCGCGAGGCGCCCGGTCGCGATCGACATCGTCAGGTAGAACAGCCCGTTGCCGACCAGCAGCCACATCGCCGCGAAATGCCATTGCAGCGCGCCGCCGAGCCAGCCGCCGAGCGTGATGCCGTGCGGAAACACGAACGGCGGATAGATCGGCGACGCATCGTAGATGCGCCAGCCGGACAGCGCCATCAGGATCGCCGCGAGCGCGTTGAGCCAGTGGCTCACGCGCACCCACAGGGGATGAATCTTGCGGGCGGGCGGCGTGACGGCCGCGCGCCCGCTGGCGGGAACGGTTTGCATGATGAAGACTCCCGGAACGCGTCGACGAGACGAGACGAGTCGAGACAAAACGAGACGCGGGCGGCCGTCGTCGAGCACACGCGCCGGCCGCACGCCCTGTCCGGCTCCGTCAGTTCGACGGCGCCATCTTGTCGTCCGACTTCGCCTTGCCCATCTCGTCGTGCGACATCGCGTCTTTCTTCATCGCGTCCTTCTTCATCGCATGCTTCTTCATGGCGTCCTTCTTCATCGCGCCGTCCTTCGCCATCGCGTCGTGACCCATCGCGTCCTTCGACATCGACGAGCCGTTTTGCGACATCGCGTCGTTCTGCGCATACGCGCCCGTTGCAAGCGTGGCGAAAGCAGCGACACAGGTGGCGACCAGTACGTTTTTCATGACATCTCTCCAAAACATGGGTTTAAGGAGCCGAATAGACGGACGACGTCGCGGGAAATGACAGCCGCTGCGAAATTTTTTTTGTGAGGTCGCGCGAAGGCGCGCCATGTTGCACCGCTTCGCCGCGGCCGGCCGAGCCGTGGGGCCGCGCGGCGGCGAAGCGCGCCGTCATTTCGACGGGCCATCACACCGCCCGCCATGCTGCGGCCGCACCGGGACGGCCGATCCCGTCCCGGTTGAAACCGCCGCCAAGCCAGTGTATCGTGTGCGCTGCTAACGCGGGGGTCCTGCAATGCGTTCGGTCAAACAACCGGCATTGCGGGTGAGAAATACCCTTTGAACCTGATCTGGATAATGCCAGCGCAGGGAAGCGTACGGATTTCACCGCCATCCTTCTGACGAAATCCGCCGCCTCACCAAGCCTCGTCTCCTGCTTAGCTCGAGCCCCACATTCGTCAAGGGCTCCGGGCAAGCGCCGAAGCGCCTGCCCGGCGCTCACACAGGAGATTGCATGAACGCCAATCCGAAGTTTCTGTCTGCCGACGCCCACGTCGACGCTGCAGCCGTCGCGCCGCTGCCCAATTCGCGAAAGGTGTATGTAACCGGCTCGCAGCCCGACATCCGCGTGCCGATGCGTGAAATCACGCAGGCCGACACGCCGACCGGCTTCGGCGGCGAAAAGAATCCGCCGATCTACGTGTACGACACGTCGGGCCCCTACACCGATCCGGACGCGAAGATCGACATCCGCGCGGGCCTGCCCGCGCTGCGCCAGCGCTGGATCGAGGCACGCGGCGACACCGAAGTGCTCGACGGCCTGTCGAGCCAGTACGGCCTCGAGCGCGCGGCCGACCCGGCTACCGCCGACCTGCGTTTCCCGGGCCTGCACCGCAACCCGCGCCGCGCGCAGGCCGGCAAGAACGTCACGCAGATGCACTACGCGCGGCAAGGCATCATCACGCCGGAAATGGAATACATCGCGATTCGCGAGAACCAGCGCCGCGCCGAATACATCGAGAGCCTGAAGTCGAGCGGCCCGAACGGCGCGAAGCTTGCCGCGATGATGGGCCGCCAGCACCCGGGCCAGGCGTTCGGCGCCGCGGCCTTCGGCGCGAACGCGCTGGCCGAGATCACCCCCGAGTTCGTGCGCGACGAAGTCGCGCGCGGCCGCGCGATCATCCCCGCGAACATCAACCACCCGGAATCCGAGCCGATGATCATCGGCCGCAACTTCCTCGTGAAGATCAACGCGAACATCGGCAACTCGGCCGTCACGTCGTCGATCGGCGAGGAAGTCGACAAGATGACGTGGGCGATCCGCTGGGGCGGCGACACGGTGATGGACCTGTCGACCGGCAAGCACATCCATGAAACGCGCGAGTGGATCATCCGCAACAGCCCGGTGCCGATCGGCACGGTGCCGATCTACCAGGCGCTCGAGAAGGTCAACGGCAAGGCCGAGGACCTGACCTGGGAAATCTTCCGCGACACGCTGATCGAGCAGGCCGAGCAAGGTGTCGACTACTTCACGATCCACGCGGGCGTGCGCCTGCAATACGTGCCGCTCACCGCGAACCGGATGACGGGCATCGTGTCGCGCGGCGGCTCGATCATGGCGAAGTGGTGCCTCGCGCATCACAAGGAAAGCTTCCTGTACGAACACTTCGAAGAGATCTGCGAGATCATGAAGGCGTACGACGTGAGCTTCTCGCTCGGCGACGGCCTGCGCCCCGGCTCGATCTACGACGCGAACGACGAAGCGCAGCTCGGCGAGCTGAAGACGCTCGGCGAACTCACGCAGATCGCGTGGAAGCACGACGTGCAGGTGATGATCGAAGGCCCCGGCCACGTGCCGATGCAGCTGATCAAGGAGAACATGGATCTCCAGCTCGACTGGTGCAAGGAAGCGCCGTTCTACACGCTCGGGCCGCTGACCACCGACATCGCGCCGGGCTACGACCACATCACGTCGGGCATCGGCGCCGCGATGATCGGCTGGTTCGGCACCGCGATGCTGTGCTACGTGACGCCGAAGGAACACCTCGGGCTGCCGAACAAGGACGACGTGAAGGAAGGGATCATCACGTACAAGCTCGCCGCGCACGCGGCCGACCTCGCCAAGGGTCACCCCGGCGCGCAGGTCCGCGACAACGCGCTGTCGAAGGCGCGCTTCGAGTTCCGCTGGGAAGACCAGTTCAACATCGGCCTCGACCCGGACAAGGCGCGCGAATTCCACGACGAGACGCTGCCGAAGGATTCCGCGAAGGTCGCGCACTTCTGCTCGATGTGCGGCCCGCACTTCTGCTCGATGAAGATCACGCAGGACGTGCGCGAGTTCGCGGCGCAACAGGGCGTGTCGGAAAGCGAAGCGCTGAAGAAGGGGATGGAAGTCAAGGCGGTCGAGTTCGTGAAGACCGGCGCCGAGATCTATCACCGTCAGTAAGCCGGCCAGCAAACGCGGCGGTTCGCACGGACCGCATCGTGGCGCACTGCACCAAGCCCGCTTTCGAGCGGGCTTTTTGCGTGCGCGCGCATGCGTCGTGCCTGCCGGCGCAAGGGAAACAATTGATTACGAAACCGTCGGAGTCTTAACAAGTCCTTACAGCAGCCCGGTGGGACGGCAGGTAGATTGGTTTCATGCGCGGCCGCAATGCGGCCATGCGACCTTCCGTTCACTACCGCAAGGACAACGATCATGAATGCTTCGATTCGGCGTTTTGGGGTATGCGCGCTGCTCGTCACGACGGTGGCCAGCCTGTCGGCCTGCGATTCGATGACGCGGCGCCAGCGCGATACGGCAATCGGTGCGGGTGTCGGCGGCGTCGCGGGCGCGGCGATCGGCGGCAACGCATTGTCGACGCTGGGCGGCGCAGCCGCCGGCGGCATCATCGGCAACCAGGTCGGCAAATAAGCCGGCCGGCTTACCCGGCTGCCGCGCGACGCGCGGCAAGCTCCGGCCTGACGGCGTTTCCGCGCGGCGGAAGCGCCGTTTTTCGTATGCGGCGCCGCAACACGACGCAGCGGCCCGGAAATGATCCGTTACCGTTTTGCGCATCTTGTCATCGCCGCGCGGCCTAAGCTTAAGCATCTGCCGATTGCCGGCTCCGCCGGAGAGACATCATGAACAGGACCCTCGTCGCACTCGCCGCCGCGGCGCTCGCGTGCACGACGCTCGCCGGCTGCTACTACCCGTACGGCTATTATCCCGGCGGCTATTACGCGGCCGCACCGGTACAGCCGGCGCCCGTGTACGTCGATCCGGGCCCCGCCTACTACCCGGCGCCCGCGTATGCGCCGGCATGGGGCGGTTATTGGGGACCCGCGCTGTCGCTCAATTTCGGCTTCGGCGGACGCGGCGGCTGGCACCACCATCACTGAGCGCGCCGCTCCATGCGCAGCCGATCTCGCGCGGCCGGTCGCCCCGGGCCGGCGACCGGCGACATTCCCGTTTCTTGCCGTTTCTTGCCGTTTCATCCGATCGTGAAACGACGGCGCGGTAACGCGGTGTAAGATCCTTTGCATCCCGTCCCCTCGCCCGCCACGCTCGATGTCGCCCAAGAACGCCTTTCTGCTGACCGTCCTCGCCGCCCTGTGGGGCGCGTCGTTCCTGTTCATCCGGGTCGGCGTCGCCGACTTCGGTGTCGCGCCGCTGATGGCGCTGCGCGTGGGTATCGGCGCGCTGTTTCTCACCGGCTTCGCGCTGACGCGCTTCAAGCCCGCCGAGCTCGGCGCGCAGCTGCGCCGTCGCGCATGGCCGTTGTTCGTCGTCGGCGCGCTGAACTCGGGCATCCCGTTCTGCCTGTTCGCGTTCGCCGAACTGACGCTGTCGGCCGGCGTGACGTCGGTGATCAACGCGACGACGCCGCTGTGGGGCGCGCTCGTCGCCTACCTCTGGCTGAAGGACAAGCTGTCGCTGCCGCGCGCACTCGGCCTCGTGATCGGCTTCGCCGGCGTGCTCACGCTCGTGTGGGACCAGGTCGCCAACGCAAACGGCAGCACCGGCGCCAGCGCCACCGCGCTGGCTGCCGCCGCCGCGCTCGGCGCGACGCTGCTGTACGGCATCGCGGCCAACTACACGAAGCGCACGCTCAGCGGCGTCGACCCGCTCGTCAACGCGACTGGCAGCATGATCGGCTCGACCGTGCTGCTGCTGCCGTTCGCGATCGCGACCTGGCCCACGGCTGCCGTCAGCGCGCATGCGTGGGGCGCCGTGCTCGCGCTCGGCATCGCCTGCACGGGCATCGCATATTTCATCTTCTTCTACCTGATCGCGCATGTCGGCCCCGCCCGCGCGATTACGGTGACGTTCGTGATCCCGGTGTTCGGCCTGCTGTGGGGCGCGCTGTTCCTCAGCGAACATGTGTCGGTCGTGATGATCGAAGGCTGCGCGATCGTGCTCGTCGGCACCGCGCTTGCGACCGGCGTGATCAAGCGGATTCCCGGATTGGGCCCGCGCGGCGGCGAAGCGACCTGAGCGACGCGCAGGGCCCGCACCCTGCCGGTTGCAGGTTTCCCGCGACGCGCCGGCCACCGTTCGTCGAGCGCCGCGCATGGACCGGAGCGCGACGGCGCAGGTCGTTTTGCATCTGATGCCGATGCAGCCGCATGGCTTGTCCGTTTTTCCGTTTTCCTGATCCGCCGGCCTTCTTCGCACGCAATGCACGCGGCACACGCGGCGCTGTCGCCGCGTGCACGACCGGCGGCCCTTGCGTGTCGCGCTTGCGGGCGGACAGCCCGGTCCACGCGACGGTGTAGCGTTTGCGTCTGGAGTTACCCTGATACGCGCGCCGCGCCATTCCCGTTACACTCGTAACACTCATCCGCAGAAGGCGGTCACGATGCACCACGTTCTTTCGCGTCCACCTGTGCGTGCGACGGCTTCTGCGTGGCGCGCACGATACCGCCCCCCGATCGCCCCAGGGCATCGTTGACATGAAGCCCGCCCGCGACCTCTCGCTCGATTCCCTGCTCGAACGCCTGACACCGACGCCCAGCGGCTGGATCGCCACGTATCGCGACACGACGCTGCGCAGCGTGTTTCAACCCGTGCTGTCGATCACGCACAAGCGCGTGGTCGGCTATGAAGCGCTGCTGCGCGTCGTGGACGAGAACGGTACGCTGGCTTCGCCTGTCGCGCTGTTCGACAAGACGCGCGCTGCTGCCGACGCGCTGCTGCTCGACCGGCTCGCCCGCTGCCTGCATACGGCCAACTTCGTCGCGCAGGGCATCGGCGACGGCTGGCTGTTCCTGAACGTGACGCCACGCGTGCTCGATTCGGGCCTCGTGCAGCGCGAATTCGTCGAGGCGCTGTGCCGTCATTTCGCGCTGCCGCCGAACCGCATCGTGCTGGAAGTCGTCGAGCAGCCGTCGCGCGACGAAGCCGCGCTCGCCCGCACGATCGACATGATCCAGCATCGCGACTTCCTGATCGCGATCGACGATTTCGGCACCGGATTCTCGAATTTCGACCGCGTGTGGCGCGCGCGACCCGATATCGTCAAGCTCGATCGCTCGCTCGTCGAGCGCGCGAACGCGTCGGCCGACGATCGCCGCATCATGCATCACCTGGTATCGATGCTCCACCAGGCCGGCGCGATGGTGCTCGCGGAGGGTGTCGAAAGCGACGACGCGCTGCAGACGCTGATGGAAGCCGATATCGATTTCGTCCAGGGCTTCCAGTTCGGCCAGCCCGATGCGTCGATCGCGCACGCGAGCGCCGCGGCGCCCGCGATGCTCGACGCCGCGTGGCAACGCTTCATCGCGCGCCGGCATACGCCGGCGATCGCCGAGCAGCCGGGCTTCGATGCGATCGAGCGGCTCGTGCTCACCGGCGCGGCTGCCTTTTCCGCGAGCGGCAACCTGCAGGACGCCGCGCAGCGCGTATTCGCGGTGCCGGCCGCGCGCCGCGTGTTCGTCACGGACGAGATCGGCGAACAGTTCCTGCCGTCGATCGGCGCGCGCCCCGAGGATGGCCAGGCGAGCGGCACGCGGCTCGCACCGCTGTTCCCGGAGACGCACAGCAACTGGTCGCGGCGCCCGTACTTCCAGCGCGCGATCGCGGCGCCGGGGCGCGTCGCGCTGATGGGCCCGCACTTCTCGCTGACCGAAGGCCGCGACTGCTACACGGCGGCCGTCGCGATTCGCGCGCAAAGCCGCCTCGTCGTGTTCTGCGTCGACTTCGTGCTCGACAGCGCGGGCACCGTGATGCGCTGACGGGCGCGGCGGCGCCCGCCATGCCGGCCGGGCCGATCTTCCGTCAGTCGATCACCTTCCCTCTTCCGGATTTCACCACGCTGCGGCGCGACTTGTGTTCGAGCCGCCGCTCCTTCGATGCACGCGTCGGCCGTGTCGCCACACGCGCGCGCGGCGTGAACGCGACGCTGCCGATCAATGCATCGAGCCGCGCGAGCGCTGCCTCGCGGTTTTTCTCCTGGGTGCGGTATTCCTGCGACTTGATCACGACGATGCCGTCGCGCGTGATGCGCTGGTCGGACAGCGCGAGCAGCCGCTCCTTGATGACGGGCGGCAGCGACGACGCGCGGATGTCGAAGCGCAGGTGAATCGCGCTCGATACCTTGTTGACGTTCTGGCCGCCCGCGCCCTGCGCGCGCACGGCGGTCCATTCGACTTCGGCCGGATCGAGCGTGTAGCGGATCATCATCGCGTCGTCTCCTTGCGGCGCCGCGCGAGTGCCTCGTCGACGCGGGCCGCGAGGCCCGAATCGCGTTGCGTGCGCGTCGCGACCGCCTGCGCCAGCACACGCCGCGGGCCGATCACCTGCACGCGCGTACGCGCGCGCGTGACGGCCGTATAGACGAGTTCGCGCGTGAGCACGCGGCTGAACGACGCCGGCAGCACGAGCGCGGCCTCGTCGAATTCGGAGCCTTGCGATTTGTGGACGGTCAGCGCGAACGCCGTTTCGTGCGGCGGCAGCGCTGCAGGCGACACGGCGCGCGCGGTGCCGTCCGCGCGGCGGAACCACACGCGCAGCACGCCGTGCGCGTCCGGCAGCGCGATGCCGATGTCACCGTTGAACAGCCCGAGCGCATAGTCGTTGCGCGTCACCATGATCGGCCGCCCGGTGAACCAGTGTGCGCCGACCGCGAGCGGCACGCGTGCGGCATGCCGCACATGCGTGGCCACCAGCGCATTGACGTGCTCGGCGCCGCGCGAGCCCGTGCGCGTCGCGCACAGGATCCGGAAGCGGTTGAGCGCATCGAACAACGGCAACGGGTCGGGCACCGGCGCGGACAACGCGGCGCGCAACGCATCGCGGTAGGCGCCGAACCGGCGCGCGAGCCGCTCGACGGTCGACGCCGCAAGCGTGTCGCCCGCATCGTCATGAAACGACGCGGCCGCGGCCTCGTCCGTCGGCAACGCGTCGAGCGCGCCCTGCACGTCGCCGCGACGGATCGCGAGCGACAGGCGGCCGATCGCCGAATCGAGACCGAAGCGGTAATTGCGTTCGAGCCACACGACGCAGTCCGCGAGCGGTGCGGGTGCGGGGGACGCGGCGGCAACGCCGTCCGCGGCGCGCGTTGCAACGGTCGACGCCCATGCCGAATCGCCCGCAGCGGCCGGATCGAACGGCGTGAGCTCGACCGCGTCGAGCCACGCGAGCTCGCCGGCCTCGATCCATGCAGGATCGGTGGCCGCCGAGGTGCGATCGGTGTCGGTCGGCGCAAGCGCCGCAGGCGGCAACGAAGCCGCGGGTGGCGCGGCATCGGCAGGCGAAACCGCTTCAGCCTGCGGCTCGTCGTCGAACAGCGACGCCTGGCGCGTATCCACGTTCCGCCGCGCCGACGCCTTGCGCGCGGGAGCAGCCGGTAACGGAACGGATGCCGGCGCTGGAATTGGCGCGGCAACCGCCCCGGCCGCCCCCGCCGCCTCGCCGTCCGGCACCGGCAGCGCCGCGACGAACGCCGCCTCGTCGACCCCGAGCGCGTCCGCGATGCGCGTGCGCGCCGTGGCGGTAAACGTCGGCCGGGCGCTGAGTTCGGCGAACACGGCGCCTGCTTCGACCGCGGCAAGCTGGTCCTTGTCGCCGAGCAACACGAGCCGAGCGCCGGGCGCGAGCGCATCGAGCAGATGCGCGGCGAGCGCGACGTCGATCATCGACGCCTCGTCGACCACGATCAGGTCGTACGGCAACGGATTGTCGCGATGATGGCGGAAGCCCGCCGCGCCGCCGCCGCCCAGCAGGCGGTGCAGCGTGTACGACGTGTCCGGCAGGCGCGCGGCAAGTTCCGGCGGCAGGTCGCCCGCCCGCCCGTGCAGCGCTTCCTGCATCCGCTGCGCGGCCTTGCCGGTCGGTGCCGCCAGCGCGATGCGCAAGCCCGGATGCGCGTCGAGCAGGCACGCCAGCACGCCGACGACGGTCGTCGTCTTGCCGGTGCCGGGGCCGCCGCTGACGATCGTCACGCGTCCCGTCAGCGCAACGATCGCCGCGACGCGCTGCCAGTCCACGTCGCCCGTCGCGGGCCCGAAGTAACGCGCGAGACTGTCGCGCAACCGGTCCGGCGACAGCGCGTCGCCCGGCGCGGCGATGCCGGCCTGCGCGACGAGCGCATCGGCGAGCCGACGTTCGTAGTCGAAATAGCGCGACAGATACAGATGGTCGAGCCGGTCGACGATCAGCGGCCGCTCGTCGCCGCGCGCGAGCGTGCCGAACGCCACCACGCCGCTCGCGGCAAGCGCCGCGCGCACATCGTCGACCGGTTCCTCGTAGCGCTGCGCGAGCGCGCCGAGCGACACGCACACGTGACCGCCCGCGGTCGCCCGGCTCGTCGCGAACGCGGCGCGTGCCGCCCAGCGCGCGGCCGCGGCCGGCGCACCCGCGCGGCGCGACAGGTCGCCGATGCGCCGCGCGAACCCTTCCGCGAGCGCGATGCCGAAATCCGCGGGCTCGGGCAGGCGCGCGACGAGGCCACCGGTGAATTCGAGCGTATCGTCGGTGACGTTCATGCGCGGCCCCCTTCCATCATCCGGTCGAGCGCATCGACGAGTTCGCGCGCGGGCCGCCGCGCATGCACGCCGGCCGGTTCGCCGCCGCTGCGCCAGCCGGGCCGCACGCCGCGCACGAACAGGTACAGGTAGCCCGCCATGTGCGTGTCGTAGTCGTAGTCGGGCAGCCGCCCGCGCAGATAGCGATGCAGCGCGACCGTATAGAGCAGTGCCTGCAGGTGATACGCGTGATCGGCCATCGCGACGTCGAGCGCGCGCGGACCATAGGCATCCGGCGTATTGCCGAGGTGGTTCGACTTCCAGTCGACGATCCAGAAGCGGCCGTCGTGTTCGACGATCATGTCGATGAAACCCTTGATGAAACCGGCGAGCATGCCCGCGTCCAGCGCAACGTCCGGATAGCCGTGCGCAACCAGCAACCGGCGCAGCGCGCCCAGCTCGAGCGACGGCGCCGGGAACAGAAAACCCATTTCGTCGAGCCGCCTGGCGGGATCGAGATCCGCAAGCCGCATGCCCGGCACGAGCTCCGTGCGCACGACATCGCCGACGAGCCGCGCCATCATCGCCGGCAGGCGCGTCGCGAGTTCGGGCTCGGCCTCGACCGGCCGGTCGTGCAGCGCGCCGAGCGCCGCCCGGTGCCACGAATCTGGCTCGGTGAACCGGCTGAGTTCGAACAGGCGGTGCAGGCATTCGCCCGCTGCCGCACCGCGCGGAAACACGAGGATGTCATCGTCCGGCGGCTCGACCGCAGCCGTGTCGGCCACGACGAACGCGCCGTCCGGCGCCACGGCGGCAAGCGCATCGTGATCGGGCCGCAGCTCGTCGTCCGGCACGAGCGCGACGCCTGCTTCCTCGCGTGCCATCGACGCGGTCAGCGAACTGAAGCTCGCCATCCGCCACGCGTCGCGCAACACGCGCGTCGCATGACGTGCCGCGAGCGTCTGCGATGCATCGTGCCCGGCCGCGAGCCGCTCGCGACGCGCCGGCACCGGCAACGGTGCAACGCTCACGGGCCCGCTCGCGAGTGCTTGCCACGCCGCGTCGAGCGCCGCTTCGTCGGGCGGCTCGTCGAGCCACGCGTCGAACGACTGGCCGGCGCCGGCCACGAGCCAGTTCAGCACGCTGCGCCTCGCCTCGCGGGTCGAGCGCGACGACAGATAAGGCCCGGCGACGAGATAGCACCGATAGACCGCGCGCGTGAGCGCCACGTAGACGAGCCGCGCGCGTTCGGCCGCCTGTTCGCGCAGCGCCTGGCGTGCGGCATGCTCGGCGGCTTCGTCGTCGCACCCGTAATGCAGCACGGCGTCGCCCGCGTCGTCGTGATACTCGCGGGCGTCGGGCAGCGCCGACGCGGGCGGCTCGCGCAGCCCGCCGTCGTTCAGGAACGGACAGAACACGACCGCGTATTCGAGGCCCTTCGACTTGTGCACGGTCACGATCTGCACGAGGTTGCGATCGGATTCGAGACGCAACTGGGCTTCCTCGCCGCCGCCGTCGAGCCGTTGCGCGGCGAGCCAGCGCAGCGTCGGCGCGATGCCCGGCTGCGCGGACGCGCGCGCCTGCGTCAGCTCGGCCAGATGGTTGATGTCGGTCACGCGGCGTTCGCCGTCCGCGCCGGCCATCAGCCGCTCGGCGATCCGCAACTCGCGCGTGAACGTGCGCCACATCACCGCGAAGCCGCGTTCGCGCCACAGCAGCCGATAGCGCGAGAAGCGCTCGACCCAGCTCATCGCGTCCGCACTGTCGTCAGCTTCGCGCGACGCGTCGCCGTCGCCCTGCTCCATTCGCCACAGCGCACCCGCATCGAGGCCGAACCAGTCGGCCGCCAGTGCCGCGCGCAGGCGCCGCAGGTCGCCCGGCGCATCGATCGCCGCCAGCACGCGCTCGAGCTGCTCCGCGTCGCCGGTCGAAAACACCGACGCCTGCGCGAGCTCGACGCTGCCGATGCCCCACGTCGCGAGCACGCGCTTCACGAGGCTGCCCTGCCGGTGCGTCTGCACCAGCACCGCGATGTCGCCCGGCGACAGCGGCGTACGCCCGAGCCGCACGTGCCCTTCGCGCGCGCCGCGCATCAGCCGGGCAATCTCGGCCGCGCACGCCTGCGCGGCCTGTGCCTGTGCGTCGCGCTTGAGCAGCGTGCCGTCGCCGCCCGGCAGCGCCCAGATCCGGAAATCGCCGGCCGGGCCTGGATCGGTGCCGTCGACGAACGGTGCACGCACGCGCGTGCCGGCTCGCACCGCGTAATAGTCGAGCCCGTCGAGCACGAACGCGCGCGGGTTCGACATGAAGAAGCGGTTGCACGCATCGACGATCGCCGGCGTCGAGCGCTGGTTGACCCCGAGCGTGTAGCACGCGCTCGCGCTGGCTCGCGCGGCGAGATACGTGTGCAGATCCGCCGCACGGAAGCTGTAGATGGCCTGCTTCGGATCGCCGACGAGAAAGAGCGGGCCGCCCGGCGCGAAGATCCGGTCGAAGATCGCGAACTGCAGCGGGTCGGTATCCTGGAATTCGTCGATCAGCGCGGCCGGATAGCGCGCGCGCAGCGTCTCGGCGAGCCACGGATGCGCATGCAGCGCGTGATACAGGTTCGCGAGCAGGTCGTCGAACGACACGACGCGGCGCGTGCGCTTGCGTTCGGCCAGCGCGCCCGGTGCAGTGTCGAGCCAGTCGGCGATCAGCGCGAGCCAGCGCGCGCGCTGCGCGGCCTCGGCCGCGGCCACCGCCGCTTCGAGCGCATCGGCGACGTCGAAGAACGCATGCTCGGGCGTTGCGCCGCCCTTTTTCGTCGCCTTCACGAGCGCGGTGCGCGTGAGCTTGAGCGCCGCCTTCGGCAGCGCGGCCGCGGCATTGCCCTGCGCGAAATGCGCGGACCATGCTGCGAGCGCATCGGCGAGCGCGTCGGGCTTGTGCGAACGCTGGTTGAGCGCGGGCTGCGCGGTGCGCAGCAACGCGCCGATCGCGTCGCGCTCGGCGGCCCACATCCGCGCGGCTTCCGCAAAGCACTCGGCGGCAGCGGCCTCAGCCGATTCGTCCGGTTCGTCGACGCCGTCCCAGCGCAGCGCGGCGAGCGGCTTCTTCAGCCGGCGCGCGAGCTGCGCGTCGAGCGCGGCCGGGCCCGCGCCCGAATCGACGAGCCACGTCGCGAAGCCCGGCCAGCGTGCGGCCAGCGGTTCGACGCGCGTGCGCCAGAAGTCGGCCGCAAGCTCGAAGCGCAGCGCCGCATCGTCGGCCTGCATGTCGAACGCGAACGGCATCGCGGCCGCGAACGGCGCTTCCTGCAGCGCACGCTGGCAGAACGCGTGGATCGTGTGGATCGCCGCCTGGTCGAACGCGCGCAGCGCACGCCGGATCCGCTTCGCGGCAGTCTCGGGGTCGAGCGCGCCGGCTGCGCCGAGCGTCGTCTCGAGCAGGCGCGCGACGAACGGGTCGCCGCCGTCGTCACCGGTATCGAGCACATGGGCGAGCTGCGCCAGCCGGCCGCGGATCCGTTCGTGCAATTCGGCCGTCGCCGCCTTCGTGAAGGTCACGACGAGGATTTCGTCCGCGCCGAGATCCTTCTCCAGCAACAGGCGCACGTAAAGCGCGCAAATGTTCCAGGTCTTGCCGGTACCGGCCGACGCCTCGATCTGGTTGACGCCGTCGAGCGGGCACGCGAACACGTCGAGTTCGAGCGCCGCCTGCGGCTGGGATGCGGCGCTCATGCGACCTCCTTCAGGTGTTCCAGCATCGGCTCGAACACGAGCCGCGCGAGCGTGCCGAACGGCTCGTCGAGCGATGGATGCGCGCCGCGCCATGCGATCGCGATGGCCGGATCGTCGGCTTCGCTCACCACGCGCTCGTTGATCCATACGCTCGCGGCCTTCGCCTCGCCGTCGGACACGCACGCCCATGCGCTGCGCGGGAAGAAGCGCAGCGGCATGCGCCGCCCCGCGCGAAACAGCGCGGCCAGCGGCGCGAGGCGCTCGAGCGGCGCCGCGACCGGCGTCAGCTCGAAGGCGCCGCCGCTGCCGAACCACAGCGTGCGGCGCGGACCGCCGGGCTCCACCGCGCAATAGACGAGATGCGCGAGCCACGCGGACAGGTAGTCGCGCGCGCTCGGCCGTGCATAGCGATAGATGATCTGGCCGGCCGGCGTCAGCCGGTTCAGCGTGCCGTGCAGCTCGAGCGGCGCACTCACCGCATCGCGCGACAGCATCGCGTCGTCGGCGCCGAACAGCGCCTGGTCGGTGTCGGGCCATGCGGGCGCGATCGCGAGCGTGAACGGCCGCCGTTCCATGCCGTCGGCCAGCGCACGCCGCACGTTCGACGCGAGCTGCGTCATCGAGCCGAGCGCCTGGTCGCGCCACACCGCGCCCGTCGCGCCGCCCGGCAGTTCCGGGCTGGCGTCCGCGATGCGCAGCGCATGATCGTGCACGCCGCCTTCGTCCGATTCGATCAAAAGCGGCAGCACGCGCTCGGCGAGCGCGTCGCTGCCCGCGAAGTCGAGTGCGAACGGCTCCGTGTCGAGCAGTTCGGCCTGCGCGTCGGACAGCACGATGCCGAGCCGCGCACGCAGCAGCGCGCGGGCCGGATGCCGCCAGAAACGTTCGAATTCGCTGAACGCGACGGGCTCGACCGGCTCGGCCGGCAGCGGCTGCGCGAAAAACGGCTGCTCGCGCGTCGCGTCGCGCGCGGCTTCGGCTGCCAGCAGCGACGCGAGTGTCGCGCGCTCGGCGTCGTACGAAGCCAGTTCGCTGCCGGGCCGGAAATACTCGGCCGCGAACGGTTGCAGCGGATGTTCGACGATGAACGCGCGCCGCGCGGCATCGACCGCGTCCGGTGGGGCGTCGTCGCCGGCCGTGACGAGCGCGAGATGGTCGAGCAGTTCGTCGACGAGTGCCGCGGGCGGCAACGGCGCGTTGTCGCGAATGCTGCGCCCCGTATAGGCAATCAGCAGCCGGTCGCGCGCGGCGAGCAGCAGGTCGAGGAACAGGTTGCGCTCGTCGTCGCGGCGCTGCCGGTCGCCGAGCTTCGGCAACACGGCCATCAGGTCGAACTCGTCCGCGCGGGCGAGGCTCGGCAGCACGCCGTCGTCCATCCCGAGCAGGCACACGACGCGGTACGGCAGCCCGCGCAAGCTCGTCAGCGACGAGAACGTGACGCCGCCCCACGGCACCCCGCCGCGCGCCGGATCGTCGAGCGCGGCGGCCAGCCCCGCGCGCACGACGGCCGCGGGCAACGCCTCGTCGGGCGCACCTTCCGTCATCGCGGCGAGCATCGCGTCGAGCGCGTCGCGCACGCCCGAAAGCGCATCGGCATACGCGGCGCCGGAGTCGAAGAACCGTGCGAGCGTGTCGGCGAACAGTTCGCTCCATGCGCGCGGCGTGTGTGCGTCGGCAAGCCGTCGCGAGAAGCCGTCGAGATCGTCCGTGAAGCGCGCGAGCCGGCCGAGCAGTTCGGCCTCGCTGCCGGTTGCCGCCTCGATCGGCAGCCACGCGCCGACCGGTGCCGCGCCTTCGGGCATCGCATAGCCGAGGAACAGCCGCGCGAGCGCATCGGAAAACGTATGGCGCGGCGCAGGCACCGCCGCATCGTCGCTCGCCGTCGGCGACAGCCCGCGCCGCGCGCCGGCGGCCGCGAGCCAGGTCTGCACCGTTTCGAGCGCGGCCGCGTCGATGCCGTAACGGGCCGCCACCGCGTCGACGCGCAGCCATTCGACCAGCTCCGGCGCGCCGACCTGCCGTTCCGGCAACGCGAGCCATTCGAGCAGCACGCGCGCGACCGGGTTCGCCTGCGATGGCGGCAGGCCGGTGATCCGGTAAGGCACGCGCGCGCCGCCGGCGCCCGCCGTGCCGAACACGGCATCGATCAGCGGCCCGGCCGCCGCGAGATCCGCGACCGCCACCAGCACGTCGGACGGCTGCAGCGTCGCGTCCGCATCGAACCATGCGAGCAGGCGGTCGTGCAGCACCTCGAGCTGGCGCGCGAGGCTGTGGCACACGTGCACCTCGATCCCGCGCTCGACCGGCGCTTCTCCGAGCGCGGCCTCCGGCTGCAGGTCGAGGATCGCGTTCTGTACGCGCGCAAGCCAGGTCGGCGCGGGATTCCCGACGAAACGCGACGCATCGCCCGACGCGGCGCTTTCAGTCAGTTCGTGCAACATGTGCAGCTGCGCCTGCGTCTGCCGGCCCCACTCGGCGAGCAGCGGATGGCCGACTTCCTGGTAGTCGAGCCGGCCGGCCGCGTCGAGCGCCTCGGCATGCGCGGCGGTGACGATGTCGAACCAGAATTCGCGGCACGGGTTGAGCGCATAGACGCGCACGTCGATCCAGCGCGACAGCTCGCGCAGCAGCGCGACGTGCAGCGGCGGCATCGTCGGCAGCGCGAACACGCTGACCGATTCCGGCCAGTCGGCACGCGGGACGGTTTCGGGATCGAGGTTGCGCGCCTCCACGAGGAAGCGATGCGCGGGCGGCGTGCCGCTGTCGCTCAGCTCCGCGAGCAGCGCGCGCCACAATGCGGCTTGCCAGCGCTCGTCGTCGCGTGCGGCGTCGCTGATCCCGCGCGGCGCGGCGTCGCCCGCGAGCACCGATTCGCCGGCCTGCCATGCGGCCAGCCATTCGGGCCGGTAAGTCAGGTAATGATCGAGCACGGCCGCGACGCGCTGCGCGAGCTCGTAGCGCATTGCATCGTCGGACGCGGACAGATACGCGGCCAGCCGCGGCGACGCGAGCCACGGCGCGCCGCCCGCGCCCTGCGCGAACAGCCGGTAGCAGCGCCACACGAGGCGATCGGGTGCGAACGGCGAGCGTGCCGGCACCGTCAGCACGCGGCCGATCTGCGCCCACAGCCATTGCGCGAGATACGTGAATTCGACGTTCGCGCACACGCCGTGGCGCGCGGCGATGTCGAGTTCCAGACGCCGGCGCAGCGCCGCGCTCGGCACGATGACCTGCTGTGGCGCCCACGGGCCGTTGCGGGCCGGGAACGCGGCCAGGTCGTCGAGCAGCGCGTCGGCCAGCGTCTCGTGACGGTTCGAATAGAAGAGATGGAGCATGAAGCGGGTGTCGGAGCCTCGCACCGGACGGGCCGGGCGCACGGGAGCACCAAGGATAGCAAAAGGGCCGTCGCGATGAACCTCGTCCGAACGGCCAGGTTTTGCGGACCGCGAAATACGATAGACTCGTCGCCAGTCAATACGCCGCCCCGGGCGTCTTCGTCTGTCATTCAGCCCATCGATGCGCTATTCGGTCGAAATCAGAAAGTTTTTCTACAGCCAGTACTTTTTCGGCGGCCTGCGGATCGCGGTCGGCGTATCGCTGCCGGCCGTGCTGTGCCTGATCGTGTTTCACAACCGGGAGCTCGGCTTCACGATCTCGACCGGCGCGCTCGGCGCGTGCGTCGTCGACATGCCGGGCCCGCTGAAGTACAAGCACAACGAAATGCTCGCGTGCAGCGTGATCGGCTTCCTGGCCGCGCTCGCGACCGGCCTCGCCACGCCGAACATCTTCGCGCTGTGGCTGACGATCGTGCCGCTCACGTTCGTGCTGTCGCTGATCGTCGTCTACGGCAACCGCTGGCCGCAGATCAGCTTCGCGACGTTGTTCATGATGGTGATGACGCTCGAGGAGAAGTTCACGCCGCTGCAGGCGTTCATCAATGCCGGCTGGATTCTCGCGGGCGGCCTCTGGTACACGTACTGGGCGACGCTCGTGTCGCAATGGCAGGCGCGCCGGATCGAGCAGCAAGCGCTCGCCGAAAGCCTGTTCGCGTGCGCCGACTACCTGCTCGCGCGCGCGCGGTTCTACGATCTCGACGCCGATCTCGACGAGTGCTACCGCAATCTCGTCGCGAAGCAGATCACCGCGGTCGAGACGCAGGAAACCGCGCGCGACATCGTGTTGCGCAACCTGCCGAAGCTGCGCCGCGGCAAGCTCGATCCCGGCCGCGCGACGATGTACAACCTGTTCATCAACAGCGTCGACCTGCACGAACTGTTCGTTGGCGCACACACCGACTACCCGCTCATACGCAACACGTTCGGCGGCTCCGACCTGATCATTTTCTATCGCGACCTGATCTGCAAGGCGGCCGCCGATCTCGAGGAGATCGGTCTCGCGGTGCTCGAGAACCGCGCGCCGCATTCGCGCATCAGCGTGAAGGCCGAACTGCGCGCGATCGAGTACGAGATCGAGCTGATGCGCAAGAAGAGCTTTCCGGCCACCAACGCGGAAGCCTACGCGGCCGTGCTCGCGACGTTCCGGCGCATCTGGAGCGCGACGCGCCTGATCGACCGGATGCGCCGCAACCTGTCGGGCCATGCCGACCCGCAGCAGACCGAACTGAAGATCGACAAGGCGCTCACGCGCTTCCTGCAGCGGCGCCGGATGTCGCCGCTGCTGATCTTCTCGAACCTGAACATGCGCTCGCCGAGCTTCCGCCACGCGCTGCGCGTGACGATCGCGGTCGCGGTCGGCTTCTGGCTCGGCCGGCTGCTGCCGCTCACGAACGCGTACTGGATCGTGATGACGACCATCATCATCCTGAAGCCCGGCTACTCGCTCACCAAGCAGCGCAACGCCCAGCGTATCGTCGGCACGCTGATCGGCTGCGCGGCGAGCATCGCCCTGATCTACACGGTCAAGGAGCCGCACCTGCTGATCGCGATCATGTTCGGGTCGATGGTGATGAGCTACAGCCTGCTGCTGTTCAACTACGCGGCGAGCGTCGTATTCACGTCGTCTTATGTACTGCTGATGTTCCACCTGCTCGCGCCGGGCAGCATGCGGATCATCGGCGAGCGCGCGATCGACACGGTGGTCGGCTGCATGATCGCAATCGCCGCGAGCCGCCTGTTCCCGTACTGGGAATACCGGCTGATGGGCAAGCTCGTCAGCGACATGCTGACGTCGACCCGCAAGTATTTCGAGGCCGTCTGGCGCGCCGGGCGCGGTGCATCGCCTCCGCCGGTGCCGGCCGCCGACGGCGCGGCGGTCGTGCCGGTCGTCGCCGCGGCGATCGAGACACCGGCCGCCACCCTCGACGACGACTACCGCTACCGCCTTGCGCGCAAGGACGTGCACATCGCGTTCGCGAACCTCGGCCAGGCGTTCCAGCGGATGATGATCGAGCCGAAGGCGCACCAGCGCTTCGTGCCCGAACTGAACGACCTGCTCGTGCAGACGCACGTGCTCGGCGCGCAGATCACCGCCGCCGCCCCGCTGATCCGAAGCGCATGCGCGGCCGACGCGCACCTCGTCCACGACGATGCGCTGCGCCGCGGCCTGTCCGCCGTGCTCGAGAATCTCGAGAAGGCGGAAGCCGGCGAGCCGCCGCCGGCCGACCAGCTCGACGCGACGAAGCAGATCACGCGTGACCTCGACGCGATGGTCGTGTCCGCGGAAAAATCCGACGCGGTGGGCGCCGAGCTCACGCACGACCTGAAGGTGCTCGCGCACCAGTGCAAGCAGATGCTCGCGTCGTCGCTGCTGATCCGCAAGGACGCAAGCGTCATTCGCCTGCCCGCATGACGGCATGAAGTTGTCCCGCCGCCGGCCGCCCGCGCATGCAGGCCGGCCGGCGGCGCGCCCCGCTCCCGCAATCCCCTTCCGACGCATGCCCCGCCCGCCCCGCACGCCCCACAGGGCCCGCGCGCCCGCCGCGCGATGGCCCCACGCCCGATTCCGCCGGTTGCGCCAGTCAGGGAATACCCGATTCCGGTCACATGGCCCGGCTTGTTATCATTCGTTCACATTTAAGTTGTATAGACAACTTGAGCCATCGGGACCGGCCCCGCTCGCCCGGTCCGTCGCATAAAACGATATCGGAGACTCGATGAAAAACTTGCAGCGCCACCTGAGCGCGCGGCACATCCGCTTTCTCGCGCTGGGCTCGGCGATCGGCACCGGCCTGTTCTACGGCTCGGCGTCCGCGATCCAGCTCGCGGGCCCGGCGGTGATCCTGGCCTATATCCTGGGCGGCGCGGCCGTCTACATGGTGATGCGCGCGCTCGGCGAGATGGCCGTGCGCGAGCCCGTCGCCGGCTCGTTCGGCCACTACGCGACGGAAAACCTCGGGCCGTTCGCGGGCTTCGTCACCGGCTGGACCTACACGCTCGAAATGGTGATCGTCGCGATCGCCGACATCACCGCGTTCGGCATCTACATGGGCTTCTGGTTTCCGGATGTCCCGCAATGGATCTGGGTGCTCGGCGTCGTCGCGGTCATCTGCGGGCTGAACCTGTGCCACGTGAAGGTGTTCGGCGAGCTCGAATTCTGGCTGTCGATCATCAAGGTCGGCGCGATCGTCGCGATGATCGGCGGCGGCGTCGCGATCCTGCTGAGCGGCATGCATTTCGGCCATTCGGCCGACGTGCCGACGTTCGCGAACCTGTGGAACCACGGCGGCTTCTTCCCGAACGGGATCGGCGGGTTGATCGCGTCGCTGTCGGTCGTGATCTTCGCGTACGGCGGCATCGAGGTGATCGGGATGAGCGCCGGCGAGGCGAAGGACCCGGAGCGCGTGATTCCGCGCGCGATCAACGCGGTGCCCGCGCGCATCCTGCTGTTCTACGTGCTGACGATGGTCGTGCTGATGTCGATCAGCCCGTGGACCGGCGTCGGCAGCGACGGCAGCCCGTTCGTGCAGATCTTCTCGGCGCTCGGCGTGAAGTCGGCCGCGACGATCCTCAACCTCGTGGTGATCAGCGCGGCGATCTCGGCGATCAACAGCGACATCTTCGGCGCGGGCCGGATGATGTTCGGGATGGCGCGGCAGGGCCAGGCGCCGCGCGTGCTGATGACGACGTCGCGGCACGGCGTGCCGTGGGTCACGGTGCTCGTGATGGCCGGCGCGCTGCTGGTCGGCGTGCTGCTCAACTACCTGATGCCGAAGGACGTGTTCCTGGTGGTCGCGGCGATCGCGACGTTCGCGACCGTGTGGGTGTGGCTGATGATCCTGCTGTCGCAGGTCGCGATGCGCCGTCGCCTGTCGAGCGCGGAAGTCGCGGCGCTGAAGTTCAAGGTGCCGCTGTGGCCCGTCGCGCCCGCGCTGACGATCGCGTTCATGGGCTTCGTGATCGTGATGCTCGGCTGGTTCGAGGATACGCGTGTCGCGCTCTACGTCGGCGCGGCATGGCTCGCGCTGCTCGCGGCCGTGTTCTACGCTCGGATCCGCCCGAAGTTTGCGCCTGCGTCACGATGACGCACGCCTGATCCTTGCATGCGGCGCGCCGGCTTCGGCGCCCGCGTCTCTCCCGGCACGGCGCGACGCCTCGCGCATCGCCCGCCGCGGCTTCTACCCTTCCCGCCGTTTCCGCGCATCGCCGGCTGCCCGACCGGGCCACGAAGCGATCATGCGCATCCGCATCCGCATCCGCATCCGCGTTGGCGTCGGCGTCGGCGTCGGCGTCGGCGTCGGCGTCGGCGTCAGCGTCGGCGTCAGCGTCAGCGTCAGCGTCAGTGCGACGCGGCGCTCGCGGCCTCGGCCGGATGGGCCTCGTCGTACGCGCGCTTCTGCGAGATCGCGTTGTACAGGATCGTCCCGATCACGAACAGCACGACCACGACGATCAGGATGCTCACGTTGCGGACAGGGTTCTTCTTGCGCTGATCGTTCATGGTCGGTGCGGCTCCGTCGAATTCGTTGAAGCGGGCATTCTACGCGCTTGCGCCCGTGCCGCGACGCCCCGTCGCCGTGCCCCTCCCCGTTCCTTCCGCATCACTTTCCACCACCTTTCATTTGATAATCATTCCCATTCCGATCTAGAATCCGAAATCTTTCGCTTTGTAATGTTTCGGGTCGCTCGGGCGGCAGGCTCGCCCCGGAACGCTTCCTCGTCCGCCTGCCTCATTGGAGTCTCCATGTCGAATCCGCGCACATGCCTGCTGCCGCTCGCCGGCGCCCTCGCCCTTGCCGCCGCCACATTCGCGCCGCTGGCCCACGCGGCCGAGGAAGTGAGCCTGTACACCACCCGCGAACCGAAGCTGATCCAGCCGCTCATCGACGCGTTCACGAAACAGAGCGGCGTCAAGGTCAATACGGTGTTCGTGAAGGACGGCCTGCTCGAGCGCGTGAAGGCGGAAGGCGCGCAGTCGCCGGCGGACGTGCTGATGACGGTCGACATCGGCAACCTGCTCGATCTCGTCGACGGCGGGCTCGCGCAGCCGGTACGCTCGAAGGTGCTCGACGACGCGATCCCCGCGAACCTGCGCGGCGCGCAGGGCGACTGGTACGCGCTGTCGCTGCGCGATCGCGTGCTGTACGTGGAGAAGGACCTGAAGGTCGACGCGTTCCGCTACGAGGATCTCGCCGATCCGAAATGGAAGGGCAAGGTCTGCATCCGCTCGGGGCAGCATCCGTACAACACGGCACTCGTCGCGGCGATGATCGCGCACGACGGCGAAGCCGCGACCGAAAAGTGGCTGCGCGGCGTGAAGGCGAACCTCGCTCGCAAGGCGACGGGCGGCGACCGCGACGTCGCGCGCGACATTCTCGGCGGCATCTGCGACGTCGGCCTCGCGAACGCGTACTACGTCGGTCACATGAAGAACGCGGAAGCCGGCAGCGACGCGCGCAAGTGGGGCGACGCGATCAAGGTCGTGCGGCCGACGTTCGCGAACGCGAAGAGCGGCGGCACGCACGTCAACATCAGCGGCGCGACGGTCGCGAAGCACGCGCCGCACAAGGCCAACGCGGTGAAGCTGCTCGAGTACCTCGTGTCGCCGGAAGCGCAGGCGCTGTATGCGCAGGCGAACTACGAATACCCGGTGCGCGCGAACGTGAAGCTCGACCCGGTGATCGCGAGCTTCGGCACGCTGAAGGTCGACCCGCTGCCGCTGGCCGACATCGCGAAGCACCGCAAGGCGGCCAGCCAGCTCGTCGACAAGGTCGGCTTTGACAACTGATGCAGCGTTCGTCCGCGCGCGCCGCCGGCCGCTCGGTTCGCGCGCGGGCAGCCTCTGGCTGGGCGCGGCCGTCGCGATCGCCGCGGTGGTCGCCGCGCCGCTCGCGGTGCTGGTCGCCGCCGCGCTCGGCGCCGATCTCGCGCACTGGCAGCACCTCGCCGAATTCGTGCTGCCGCAGGCGCTCGTCAATACGCTGCTGCTGCTCGCGGGCGTCGGCGCGATTGTCACGGTCGTCGGCACCGGCTGCGCGTGGCTCGTCACCGCGTACGATTTTCCGGGCCGCCGGATGCTGACCTGGGCGCTGCTGCTGCCGCTCGCGGTGCCCACCTACATCGTCGCGTTCGCGTATCTCGACCTGCTCCACCCGATCGGCCCCGTGCAGGGCGCGATCCGCTGGCTGCTCGGCTTCGACAGCCCGCGCCAGTTCCGCCTGCCCGACCTGCGTTCGCTGCCCGGCGCGATCTTCGTGCTCGGCTTCGTGCTGTATCCGTATGTGTACCTGAGCACGCGCGCGATGTTCGTCACGCAGTCCGCGAGCCTGCTCGAAGCCGCGCGCACACTCGGCGCCGGACGCATCGCGACGTTCTGGCGCGTCGTCGTCCCGCTCGCGCGGCCCGCGATCGCGGTCGGCGTGAGCCTCGCGCTGCTCGAAACGCTGAACGACATCGGCGCATCGGAATTCCTCGGCGTGCAGACGCTGACCGTATCGGTCTACACCACGTGGATCACGCGCTCCGATCTCGCGGGCGCCGCGCAGATCGCGCTCGCGATGCTCGCGATCGTGGTCGGCATGATCGTGCTCGAACGCCACGGGCGCCGCCGCCAGCGCTACGCGCACGGCCGCCGCATGCGCCCGCTCGCGCCACGCAAGCTGACGGGCGCGGCCGCGTGGAGCACCGCCGCGCTCGGCTGGCTGCCGGTGCTGCTCGGCTTCGGCGCGCCGGCCGCGTACCTCGCGGTCGAGACCGGCAAGCGGCTGCATCTCGTCGGCGGCGTATCCGCGCAGTTGCTGACCGGGCTTGCGAATACGCTGACGATCGCCGCCGCCGCAACGATCGCGACGCTCGCATGCGGGCTGGTCGTCGCGTGGGCGGCGCGCGCGCAGCGCGACAGCGCGCGCGCGGGCCCGGCCCGCGTGTGCGCGCGAATCGCGAGCCTCGGCTACGCGGTGCCGGGCACCGTGCTCGCGATCGGCCTGCTGATCCCGTTCGCGGCCGCCGACCGGCTGCTGGGTGCCGCGCTCGGCCGCGACGGGCTGCTGCTGATGGGGTCCGCGGCCGCGCTCGTGATCGCGTACACCGTGCGCTTTCTCGCGATCTCGGCCGGCAGCATCGAAGCCGGCCTCGCGCGCATTCCGCCATCGCTCGAACAGGCCGCGCGCTCGCTCGGCGAGACGGCCGGCGGCACGCTGCGCCGCGTGCACCTGCCGCTGCTGCGGCCCGCGCTCACGACGAGCGCGCTGCTCGTGTTCGTCGATGCGATGAAGGAGCTGCCGGCGACGCTGCTGCTGCGTCCGCTGAATTTCGACACGCTCGCGACCTGGCTGTATGCGGAAGCCGCGCGCGGCACCTACGAGGAAGGCGCGGTCGCCGCGCTCGCGATCGTGCTGGCCGGGCTCGTGCCCGTGATCCTGCTCGCGCGCACCCGTCACAAGATCGGAGCCTGACACCGTGAACCTGCTCGAACTCGACGACCTCTGCGTCGCCTACGATACGCCGCACGGCCGCCGCACGGTGGTCGACGGGCTCAGCCTCGCGCTGCCGCGCGGCGACATCGGCTGCCTGCTCGGCGCATCGGGCTGCGGCAAGACCACCGTGCTGCGCGCGATCGCGGGCTTCGAGCCCGTGCGCATGGGACGCATCGTGCTGGACGGCACGACCGTCTCGGCGCCGTCGCTCGACGTGCCGCCCGAGCGGCGGCGCATCGGCATGATGTTCCAGGACTATGCGCTGTTCCCGCACCTGAGCGCGGCCGACAACGTCGCGTTCGGCCTGCGGCGCATGCCGAAGGCCGAGCGGCGCGCCCGCGTCGCGGACCTGCTCGAACTCGTCGGCCTCGCCGCGTCAGGCAGCGCGTATCCGCACGAACTGTCGGGCGGCCAGCAGCAGCGCGTCGCCCTCGCCCGCGCGCTCGCGCCGTCGCCGGAGCTGCTGCTGCTCGACGAGCCGTTCTCGAATCTCGACGTCGATACGCGCGAGCGGCTCGCGTTCGAGCTGCGCGACATCCTCAAGCGCACGGGTCACACCGCGATCCTCGTCACGCACAACCAGGCTGAAGCGTTCGCGATCGCCGACCGGATCGGCGTGATGAAGGACGGCCGGCTCGCGCAATGGGACACGCCGTACGCGCTGCATCACCACCCGGCCAGCCCGTTCGTCGCGGAGTTCGTGCGCCGCGACGCGCTGGCGGACGAACGCGCACGCGCCATGTCGCGCGGCCGCTGAGCGGGCCATTACGACGACGTCGGGCCACGGCGGCGGGAACACGCAACCCACCCGCACCGACGCGATGCGCCGCGACGCATTGCCGTCCCGCGCGCTACGCCGGCTCGGCCAGATCGCGCACCGGCAGCGCGGTCGAATACTTGATCTGCTCCATCGCGAACGACGAGCTCACGTCGAACAGCGGCACCGCGCGGATCAGTTGCTTGTACACGCGATCGAAATCGTCGATGCCGGCCACCACCACCCGCAGCAGATAGTCGGTCTCGCCGCTCATCCGGTAGACCTCGACGACTTCCGGCATGTCGCACACGACCTGCGTGAAACGCTGCGCCCACTCCTCGGTGTGCTGGTTCGTGCGGATCGCGACGAACACGGTCGTGCCGACCCCGAGCTTGCGCGGATCGCACAGCGCGACCTGCGCGCGGATCGCGCCGGTTTCCTTGAGCCGCTGCACGCGCTTCCAGCAGGGTGTCTGCGACAGGTTCACGCGCTGCGCGAGTTCCGCGATCGGCAATGTGGCATCTGCCTGCAACAGCTCCAGCAGCTTGCGATCGATGGCATCCATTTACCCAGTCCCTCGTAGGTAGAAATTTTTTCTATGCATCCTGCATGACGGGGAACAATATGGAAACCGCTGCGCGGCGTCGACCGGGATAAATACCAATCAGGCGGGGAAGGATCCGCGTCGCGCACGGATCGCGTGCACGTCGGTCCATGAATCATCGGCGCCCATACGAAAACGGGCGATTCCACCCGTCGAGATGGAATCGCCCGTGGTCACTGCGGCTGCGCTGCCCGCCGCGCGCCGCTCACGGCGAATGCGGCACTTGCGTGCCGCCTCGCCACGATGCCGCTCAATACGCGACGGTCGCGATCTCGCGCACGAAGCTGTCTTGCTCGAGCGCATCGACGAACGCGACCGCGTAGTCTTCCGCCGAGATCCTGCTGTTGCCCTGCGCGTCCACGATCAGCTTGCCGACGCCCGTGCGGAACGTGCCCGTGCGCTCGCCCGGTGCGATCAGCGCGGCCGGCGCGAAGAACGTCCAGTCGAGGTCGCCGACCGTCTTCAGATAGTCGAGCGCATCGCGGTGCGCGAGCGCGACCGCCTTGTACGCGTCCGGGAAACCTTCGGTGTCGACCAGCTGCTTACCCGGCGCGACCTCGAGCGACCCGGCGCCACCCACCACCACGAGCCGCTTCAGGCCCGCCTGGCGCGTGCTTTCCACCAGCGCCTTCGCCGCGGCGACGACCTTGGCGGGATCGTCCTGTTTCGGGCTGTACGCGCTGGCGACGACGTCGTGGCCCGGCAGCGCGGCCGCGATGCTGGCCGCATCGAACAGGTCGGCCGCCTTCGCGGTGATGCCGTCGGCCGCCGCCCCCGGATGGCGCGACAGCGCGGTCACGCGATGGCCGCGGCGCGCGGCTTCCGCGGCAATGCGCGAGCCGATCATCCCGGTGGCGCCAAACAGTGCGATGTTCAAGGAACGTTGCGTCATGTCGATTCTCCAGAAATAAATAAGTAACTACAGCAATTACATATAAGACCGAAAAAAAACGGAGCCGCACTCCGTCGTGCCGGGCGCCACGCAATGCGCGCCATCCGGCCTCCTGCCCTGCCTCATCCGCTGCCTGCGCTCAGCCGCTCGCGTTCCCCGCCGGCCGGCCGCGCTGCTCCGATGCGAGCACGTCGGCCGTGACGTCCGCGAGCGTGCGCGTGGCAAGCGATGCTTCCATCGCGCGCTGCGCGTCGCCGATATAGTCGATCAGCACGCCCTGGATGTGCCGCCCGACGAGACACGCGGGATTCGGCGCCTCGCGGTGCAGCGCGAACAGCTGCGCGTCGTCGACCGCGCGATACACGTCGAGCAGCGTGATCTCGCCCGGCTCGCGCGCCAGCAGCGCCCCGCCGCCCGCGCCGAGCTGCGACGTGGTCAGCCCCGCGGCCGCCAGCATCGACAACAGACGGCGAATCAGCGCCGGATTCGTGTTCACGCTGCCCGCGATGATGTCGGACGACAGCGGCTCGCCTTCCTGCATCGACAGCAAGGCGAGCACGTGAACGGCAAACGCGAACCGGCTGCTGGTATTCATTCCTCACTCACTCGGCGACGCCGGCCCGAACGGCAGCCGGCGACAATGTGTAACCACTATAATTACATTTCGCGAATTGCGCAAGGCCCGCTACTCGCCGCTGGCCGGCTTCGCACCCGACGCGTTCTGCTGACTCCACTGCTGAAGCTTCTTGCCGGCCTCCGCGATCTTCGCGCCGGCTTCCGATGCCGCGTGCGCGACGACCGCGGAAGCGGCCGCATCGATCTGCGCCTGCGCGGCGGACGCGAGGCCGCTCGCGGACAGCGGCGGCACGGCCGATGCCGCGCTCGCGATGCCGGCCTTCGCGGCGTTGATCTGCTGGTTGACGGTGCTCGCCACCTGGTCGAGCGCCTTGGCCGCGTTGTTTGCGGCATCGGCGGCCGCGCTCGCGGCCGTATCGGGTTGCGTGGCCGGCGTGCCGGACTTCTCGCAGCCTGCGAGCAACAATACCGCGCCGACGGCCGCGGCCGCCAGCACGGACCCGGGCATGCGACGCGCCCGCGAAGTCTTCATCTTCATCAGCAATCTCCGGCCGTGCGCCGCACGGCCTGCAGGGTTGGACCGGTGTCGATGATACCGCCTGTGGAACAGGGCCAATGCCGACTCCCGATTAAAAATGCCTTTCAATTTCGGACTTGTCCGATTCAATCGCACGCGCGCCAGCACTAAAGTGAGCAGGCTTCCATCCGCTCCACCCGCTTTCCGCTTTCTTCATGGCTTTCCTCATCGACTGGTTCATCACGCTGGCCGCCGTGCTCGCCGCCACCCTGTTCCTGTGCCTTCGCTCACCCTCCGCGGCACGCCTGCGTGACGCCGGGCGCCCGCGCCGCGTCGCCTGCGCCCGGCTGCTCGTGCAGGCGGTGATCGGCTTCTGGACGGCGGCGTTGATCGTGCTGCAAGGCATCCTCGGCCCCGCCGGCGACGACCAGTCGTACGCGGGCCTCGCCGCGCTTTCGTTCGCGGCGCTCGGGCTCTCGGCCGTCGCCGCCTACTGGTCCGCGAGCGCGTGGCGGCTGCGGCGCCCGCGCGCGCTGTTCGCGCGCCGCTGACGCGCCAGACCGGTGCATCGCGGCGCACCACGCCGCACCGCGACGCGCATCGCACGCACCAGTTGAGCACGTACCGCACCACATACGTGCACCCGTCACGGCATTCGCGCCGCACGCGGCCTGCCCCGTCATCGTGCAGGCATCACCGGAATGCCGCACCAAACGGCGCTTCGCACCAATTGCACGCAACCGTTCACCAAGTTGGCTCGATACTTGCATTCCTCGCCCGTTTTTTGCGCAAGGAAGCCACGGCATGGATGGTCTGAAATCCGGCGTCGATACACTGTTCCTATTGATCGGCGCCGTCATGGTGCTCGCGATGCACGCGGGCTTCGCATTTCTCGAGCTCGGCACGGTCCGCAAGAAGAACCAGGTCAACGCGCTCGTGAAGATCCTGGTCGACTTCTCGGTGTCGACGCTCGCGTACTTCTTCATCGGCTATACGATCGCGTACGGCGTCGAGTTCTTCGACGACATCGGCACGCTGTCGCAGCACAACGGCTACGCGCTCGTGCGCTTCTTCTTCCTGCTGACGTTCGCGGCGGCGATCCCCGCGATCGTGTCCGGCGGCATCGCGGAGCGCGCGAAATTCAATCCGCAGCTCGTCGCGACGCTGATCATCGTCGGCTTCATCTATCCGTTCTTCGAAGGGATCGCATGGAACGAGCGCTTCGGCGTGCAAGCCTCGCTCACGCATGCATTCGGCGCGCCGTTCCACGATTTCGCGGGCTCGGTCGTCGTGCACGCATTCGGCGGCTGGGTCGCGCTGCCGGCCGTGCTGCTGCTCGGCGCCCGCCACGGCCGCTATGCGAAGGACGGCCGGATCGCCGCGCATCCGCCGTCGAACATCCCGTTCCTCGCGCTCGGCGCGTGGGTGCTCGCGGTCGGCTGGTTCGGCTTCAACGTGATGAGCGCGCAGACGCTCGACAAGATCAGCGGCCTCGTCGCCGTGAACTCGCTGATGGCGATGGTCGGCGGCACGCTCGCCGCGTGGATGGCCGGCCGCAACGATCCGGGCTTCACGTACAACGGCCCGCTCGCGGGCCTCGTCGCCGTCTGCGCGGGCTCCGACGTGATGCACCCGATCGGCGCGCTCGTCACGGGTGCCGCGGCCGGCGCACTGTTCGTCGCGATGTTCACCTGCGTGCAGAACAAGTGGCGCATCGACGACGTGCTCGGCGTGTGGCCGCTGCACGGCATGTGCGGCGCGCTCGGCGGCA
Source organism: Burkholderia sp. Bp8986 (assembly GCF_003854225.1). Taxonomy (NCBI): domain Bacteria; kingdom Pseudomonadati; phylum Pseudomonadota; class Betaproteobacteria; order Burkholderiales; family Burkholderiaceae; genus Burkholderia; species Burkholderia sp. Bp8986. The sequence continues at coordinate 64,936 of NZ_QTQM01000034.1, forward strand.
TTGCGGCCGGCGTGTTCGGGCAACCCGCGCTCGGCGGCCTCGGCGGCGTGTCGTTCGTGTCGCAGCTGATCGGCACGCTCGGCGGCATCGCGATCGCCACCGCGGGCGGCACGCTCGTGTACGGCGCGCTGAAGGCGACCGTCGGGCTGCGCCTCGATCGCGAAGCCGAATTCGACGGTGCCGACCTGTCGATCCACCGCATCTCGGCGACGCCCGAGCGCGACTGAGCGCAAACGCTTGCGACCGGCGTCCGGCAGCCCGCCTGACGGACGCCCGACACATCATTACGTTTTCTATTCAAAAAACTTTCATCTAGCGTCCCTACACTTCTGTCCAGTTTTCAACTTGCCTTCGCCTTGCTTGCCGATCGCCTGCTTCGCGGAAGGCCATTCTTCCAATATCTGAAACTGGACTCCACATGCCCGCGTTGCCCAATGCTTCCCGTCGTCAGGCCCTGAAGATCCTCGCCGGCGCGCCCATGCTGCCCCTCTCCGGCCTCGCGCTGCCGGCCCTGCTGACCGGCTGCGGCGGCGACGACAATCCGGTGGCGGCGACGCCGGCCGCCGCGTACACGTCGGCGGCGTTCTCGGCGATGGCCGCGCCCACGCTCGACAATGCGGCCGCGATGGCCACGACGACGGTCGGCTCGACGCTGTCGGTGTCGTTCTCGGACGGCTCGTCGCGCAACTTCAAGCTCGCGTACCGGCCGTTCTTCGTGACGGGCGACATGGTGCCGGACGGCAAGGGCGGCACGACGCTCGCAGGCGGCTATTACGACATCAACAACCAGCCGATCATCGACCGCTCGGTGGCGGGCAAAGAGCGCCAGTTCTACTCGGACTGCCCGGACGGCAGCTCGCTGCTGACGCTGAAGAACGCCAGCGTTGCCGGCGTGAAGGGCAACACGGTCTTCGCGGTCGTGCAGTTCGAATACACGACGCGCGACCAGGCAAGCGCGTCACAGTACGGCCAGCTGCCGTCGCCGATCGCGGTGATCACGCTCGACCAGGATCCGTCCAACGGCGCGCTGAAGGTCGTCAAGTATCACAACGTCGACACGTCGAAGGCGCACGGCCTCTGGATCACGTGCGGCGCGAGCCTGTCGCCGTGGGGCACGCACCTGTCGAGCGAGGAATACGAGCCGGATGCGACGAAGGCCGCGACCGACGCGCAGTTCAAGGCATTCAGCCGGAACACGTTCGGCGACGAGACGAAGGCGAACCCCTACCACTACGGCCACCTGCCCGAGATCACGGTGAATCCGGACGGCACCGGCACGGTGAAGAAGCACTACTGCCTCGGCCGCATCTCGCACGAGCTGATCCAGGTGATGCCGGACCAGCGCACCGTGATGATGGGTGACGACGCCACCAACGGCGGCCTGTTCATGTTCGTCGCCGACAAGGCGGCCGACCTGTCGGCCGGCACGCTGTACGTCGCGAAGTGGACGCAGACGTCGTCCGCCGGCGCGGGCAGCGCGACGCTCACGTGGATCAAAATCGGACACGCGACGAGCAGCGAGATCGAGACGCTCGCGAACACGCTGAAGGCGTCGGACATCATGGACCTGACGACGACCGACCCGAACGACGCGAGCTACACGAAGATCCACTTCGGCGGCAAGTTCAACTGGATGCGCGTGAAGCCCGGGATGGAAAAGGCGGCCGCGTTCCTCGAGACGCACCGCTACGCGGCGCTGATCGGCGGCAGCATGGCGTTCACGAAGCTCGAAGGCACGACGGTCAACGCGAAGGACAAGATCGTCTACACGGCGATGTCGCGGATCGAGACGTCGATGGTCAAGGGCAATGCGGTGTCGCGCGACGTCGCGGTGGACAAGAAGATCGCCGCTGGCGCCGTCTACGCGCTGAACCTGAAGGCCGGCCAGCGCGACACGTCGGGCAGCGCGATCGACAGCGAGTGGGTGCCGGTCGACATGAGCGCGCCGGCCGCGCTCGTCGGCGAGGACCTCGCCGCGGCCGATGCGCTCGGCAACCTCGCGAACCCGGACAAGATCGCGAACCCCGACAACCTGAAGTTCTCCGAAAAGCTGCGCACGCTGTTCATCGGCGAAGACTCGGGCATGCACGTGAACAACTTCCTGTGGGCGTACAACGTCGACACGAAATCGCTCGCGCGCGTGCTGTCGTGCCCGGCCGGCGCCGAATCGACGGGCCTGCACGCGGTCGACGAGATCAACGGCTGGACCTATGTGATGAGCAACTTCCAGCACGTGGGCGACTGGGAGACGCCGTTGCACGACAAGGTCAAGGCGACGCTCGACCCGCTCGTGCGCGCGAACTACAAGGACCGCTTCGGTGCCAGCGTCGGCTACCTGACCGCCGAGCCGACCAGCATCAAGCTCGCGAAGGCCTGAGCCACCTAACCGGGCGTCCCTGGCCGGACGTCCCTAACCGGGCGCCCCTGGCCGGGCGCCTCTTTCTTCATCACGTTTCATTCGTCGGCGCTCCACGCCGTTTTACGCGCGATGCCCGTTGCGGGCGTCGCGCTTTTTTGCGTGCGGCCTGTATCGCGTGGTGCCGAATCCGCGTCAACGCAGGCCCGTCGGCACCTGTCCGGGCAGCGAGCCGCCCGGAAAACCGGACAGGCTCGGCGCACTGGCCGGCCGCGCCGGCGCCGCCGGCGACGCTTCGTCGGCCGATGCGGCCATACCCGGTGCGAGGTAAAGAAACCTCCATTGCCGATAGGTTTCGAGGCCCTCGAAGTCCCTGTATCGATCCGGAAATCCCGCGCGCTTGATCGGCGCGCCATCCGAGCTGCTGGATACGCCGTAGAACCGGTCGGCCCGCCACAGGAACGACCAGTCGTTCTTGCCGCTGACCGGATCCGGATATGCGCGGCGCAGATGATGCATGGGCGTGGCAAAGCGCGTATCGTCCAGCAGGTCGTCGACCGTTTGCGGATATACGCGCCCGACACGGTAGTACGCGACGATGGCCCTGCGGTACTGGTCGCCGACGAACAGCAGTTGCCGCTCCTGTTCGCGGCGCCGCTGCAGCGACCAGACGTCCAGCGCGCCGGCCAGCGCGATCGACATCAGCATCAGCGCGATCAGCAGCGCGAGCAGCACGAGCCCGCGCTGCCGCCCGCCGCGCAGGCGGGCATGCATCGCACGCGCGCGCGCGGCCCGGCCGGACCGGCTCATTTCACCGCTCCGGCCACGCCCGCCGTTGCCGCCACGCCCGGCGGCGCGCCTTGCACACCGCTCGCGGGCCCCACGTCGTAGACGCCCGGCTTGGTGTCGTCCGGCGATGCGATCGTCGCCCATTTGTCGTCGCCGTTCACCGGATCGACCGGAACCGCACGCAAGTAGTGCTTCGCGACCAGCTCGTCGAGCGTGTCGGGGTATTGCCCGTTGTCACCGTAATACTGGTCGATCGCATTGCGCATCACCGCGAGGTTCTGCCGCCGCACCTGTTCCTTCCCGCGCTCGATGCTGTGCATGTAGCGCGGCACGGCCAAGGTCAGAAGCAGCCCGATGATGGCCATCACGACCACGATTTCGATCAGCGTAAAGCCGCGGATCCTGCGCATGCGAGCGGGTTTCATGATGAACCGTCACCATTGTTTGTACGGAATGCCGTTGATGCCGACACGAGCGGATTTCGAGGTCACGTCGAACACGTCCTTGCCGGGCTCCATGGCGGCAGGAGCCGCGTCGGCCGACGGGTCCGGTGGCGTGCCGTACGCGCGCACATCCCAGGTTTCCTCGGCCGGCGTATCGGGATCGCCGGCGAAGAACGGATCGCGCGGCACGCGGCGCAGGAACGTCATCATGCCGCCCTTCGGGTCGCGGACGTTCTTCACGCCCGTCACGAGCACGGCCAGCGACGGCGGATAGCCGGACGCTTCCGCCTCCTTTTCGATCTGCCCCGCATCGCTCGCATCCTTGTACGCATCGAGCGCCGTGCGAATCTCGCGCAACGCGGCACTCAGTTCCTGCTCCTTCTGGCGCTGCACGATCAGTTCGGAGAACGGCATGATCGCGAGCGCGAGGATCGACACGAGCGCGAGGGTGATGACCATCTCGATCAACGTGAAGCCGCGCCGGCCGACGCGGCCAATGCGAGGCGCTGCGCGGCGGGCGTTCACGGCTCACTTCCCGATCGGGCGAAGCGGGTTTTCGTTCGGGATATCGCCCGCCGGCATCTGCAGCGTCGGAGCGGGCGCCGCCGGCGCGGCGGCCGGCGCATTGGCCGCCGCGGCCGCCTGCTCGGCCGGTGCCGGCGACGCAACCGGCGTCACGGTGGTGCCCGGCGCGGGCGCCACTTCATTGCCCGCCGGCGCGGCCGCCTGCGGCGCGCCGCCAGCCGGCTGCTCCGCCGCGGCGGTCCCGGCGGCCGGCGCGGGCAACGCCGGCTGTGGCCGCGCGAACCGCCCGCCGTACGGGTCGGGCGGCGGCGTCGTGCGCGGTGCGGCCGGCAGCTGCCCGAACGCGCCGCTCTGCGGCGATGGCTGCGCACGGTTCGCCGCGGCCTCCAGCGGCGACGGCGCCGCGCCGCCCGACGTCCCGCCGCCCACGCTGCCCGGAACGACCTTCGCCTCCGGCGCCGCGGGTGCCTTCGCCTCTGGCGCCGCCGGCGCCTTCGCGTCCGTCGCCGCGGGCGCCTCCGCATTCAGCGCCACCGGGTCGAGTCGCAGTTGGTCGGCATGCACGTTGACGTCGGTGCCCGACCACACTTCCTGCGTGTCCGCATCCGCCGCAACCTGCGGCCGGACGATATGCGGCGTGATCTGCAGCACGATCTCGGTCTTCTTGTGATCGCCGCCGTGATCCGAGAACAGGCGGCCGAGCACCGGCAACTGGCCGAGACCCGGCACCTTGTTCGCGTTGCGGCGGTCCTCGTCCGAAATCAGGCCGCCCATGATCTGCGTTTCGCCGTCCCGAAGCCGCAGGCTGGTCGACGCGCTGCGCGTGCCGATCTGATACGCGAGCGAACTCAGCCCCTGCGAGTTGCCGCTCGAGATCGTGTTGGTGATGTTGCTGACTTCGAGATTCAGCTTGATGCCGACGTCGCCGTCGCGATAAACCTGCGGCTCGACCTCAAGCTTGATGCCCACGTCGAGGTACTGGATCATCTGCGTAAATGACGGGCCGCTGGTGCTCGGCGTGCTCGAGCTCGAAATCACCGGCACCTTGTCGCCGATCATGATGCGCGCCTTCTCCTTGTTGCGCGCGCGGATGCGCGGGCTCGCGAGCAGGTTCGCGTCGGTGTCGGTCAGCTTGAAGTCCGCGGTGGCCGACAGGCCGCTCACGTTCAGCGCATTGATCGGCAGATGGTGCAGCACGCCCCAGGTATCGGCCGAGCTCGGCGTCGACACCGTAAACGAGTTCGGCCAGTTGATGCCGAGTTGCGATATCCGGTCGTGCGATACCTCCAGCACCTCGACCTCGAGCATCACCTCCGGCTCCGGCAAGTCCTGGGCGGTGATCATTTCCTCGGCGACCTTGATCGTGTCCGGCGTGCCGCGGATCGTCACCGAGTTCGCGCGCTCGTCGATCACGGCCTCCTTCACCTTCAGCAGGCTCTTCAGCAGCGACTGGATCTGCTTCGCATCGACGTTCGACAGCTGGAACGTGCGCACCTTGAGCTCCTGGTATTCGAGCTCCTTGGCCGGCGTCGCCGGGTAGATGAACAGCGTGTTCGCATTCATCTGCTTCTTGTCGAGCTGGTTCTGCAACAGGATCATGTCGACCGTGTCCTGCAGCAACGCGTTCTGCACGAAGATCGTCGTCTTCAGGTCGGCGCGCACGTCGCGATCGAAAATGACGTTCAGCCCGGACGTGCGCGACAAGGCCTCGAACACCATCCGCACGTTCGCGTCGCGGAACTGCAGCGACACCGGCGTGCGCATGATCGACGACGCCGCGAGCTTGTCGTCGCGGTCCGCGTGTTGCTGGCGGTGCTTTTCGTCGAGTTCCGCCTGCATCCGCATCGCCATCGCATTGGCCGGATCCTCGACCAGCACACGATGCACGCGTTCGGCGGCCTGCGCGTACGAACCGCGCTTCATCATGCGGTCCGCTTCCTGCAGGATCGCGAGATGCTTGCGGTCCTGGTCGATCATCGCGCCGATCCGGCGCGCGCGCTCGCTGGTCGGATCGAGCTGCTTCGCCATGTAGACGGAGCGCGCCGCGTCGTCGAATTCGTTCTGCTGACGAAACGCGTCCGCGTTGTCGAGCAGCTGGCCGACCGCGTCGTTGCGCTCGTGCAAGGCGTCGATCTTCACCTGCGCATTGGTCGGATCGTCCTGAAGGTTCGGCACATGCGCGCAACCGCCGCATGCGAGCAGCGCCACGGCGATCGCCAGCGCGCGTTGCGTCGCGCAGCGGGGCGCCGGTGCGGGTCGCGCACCGGCCGGGGTGACGGCGCAAAGGTGTGTCGACGGGCCGCCGTCCCCGTTGCGGCGCACATCCCGTGTCAGTACGGTTTCCATTTACTTTCCTTCCACTGAAATGGGCACCATCTGGATCTGGTTCAGCGGCAGATAGGTGAGCACCACGTTCGACTCGGACACCGACTCGACGCGATACTGGCTGTCGATCACATCGCCCGGCGAAACGATCAGCAACTGGTCTCCGTTGCCGAGAAACACTTGCGGCTTCGCCGACTTGGCATCCTGCTGGCCGAGATAGATGAACGGCACCGGCGGCGCGGTCGGCGGCGCCGGACGCGCTTCGGGCGGCGGCGGCTCGACGGGCGGCGGCGGCAGCCATGACGACGCCGTGAAGGGATCATGCGCAGCTTCGACGGACACGGGCGCCCGCAATGCGGCGAGCTGTTCCCGCGCGGTCGCCGCCGCGTCATGCGGCGCGGGTACGTCATGCGCCGCGGGCAACGACGCGGGCGCAGGCGCCGCGGCATGCGAGGCCGCCGCAAGGCGTGCGCGTGCCGGCGCGGGCGCCACGCGCGCACCGTCGCGATGGACGATGCCGCTTGCAGCGGCCGGAGCCGGCTGCTGCATCGCCGCCACCAGCACGCGATATCCGGTACCGGCGACGACGAGGCAGCCCAGCACGAGCACGAGCACGAGTCGATTGCGCGACGCGGGTTTCATGACGGCGGAGATCATGGCTGGGCGCTCCGATAGACGAGTTCGAAACGAACCCGCGCGTCGAGAATGCTGCTGCCCACCGCCGGACGCTCGACGTGGATTTCCTGCAGCGCCGCGTTCGGCACGTGGTTCAGCACCGACGCGAGAAAATGCCGGATCGCGCCGTACTGATCCTTCACGGGCAGCAGCATCTGGTAGCGCGTGAAGCGCGCCCCCGACTCGGTCGTCATCTGGTACTCGGCGGAGCCGAGCGCCAGATGGCGGTCGCGCGCCTGCTCGAAGATCGACGCGATGTCGTCCGCGCTTTGCGAAAAGCGCGGAAAGAGCGCCGGCAACGTGTCGAGCGTCGTCGCGTCCGCCGCCGTGCCGCGCACGTCGGCCGGACGATGGCCGCGTGCGGCGCGCACGACGCCCGCCGGCGCCTGCATCGCGCGCGTGTCGGCCTCCACGCCGGCGAGCGCCGCATACGTGATGCCCGCGGCACCGAGCATCAGGATCCCGGCGAGCCCCGGCAGGCCGAATGCACGGCGCCACGCGAACCGAAGCGTGAGCAGGCGGTCCGCGAAACGATCGGCTTTCATGATTTCCTCCAGACGGCCGTGATCTGGAAACGCACCGGCTTTCCCGCCACGTTCTCCTCGACGAGGTGGCCGTTGAGCGTCGCCTCGCGCAGCACGTCGCTCGTCTGCAAGTACTTCAGGTACGCGATCATCGCGTCCGGGTCCTTCGCTTCGGCCGTGATGCGAATCTGGCCCTGTGCCGGGTTCTGGTCGATGCCGATCAGTGCGACGTCATGGCCCGGATAGTCTTCGACGATCGAGAAGAGCGTCTGCCACGGCACGGTCAGTTCGCGCAGCACGGCCTGGCTCTGCTTTTCCGCGAGCCGCGCGGCCGCGCTCGGCGGCGGCTTCACGACGTGCTGCTGCGCGAACGTGCGATGCTGGACGAGCGCCAGCGCGTCCCGGATGCGATCGTTCTCCGCATACGCGTGCCAGAGCCGGACGGCGCACGCGCCCCACAGCAGCGCGGCGACGCCGAGCAGGATCGCGCCGCTTACGCCGATACGGGCGCGGCGCCGGCAAAAATCGATGTCGAGCGTGCGGCTCATGATGCGTACTCCAGCAACCGGCGCGCAGGCGAACCGTCGAGCGTCGCGCGGCCCGGCAGCACGGCCGCGGCAAAACGCGCCTCGAACGGCGCGGCATCCGTGTCGACGCCGCACAGATAGACCTTGCAGTCGTCGCGCGTCAGGCCCGTGCGCGTCGCCGAGCGTTCGAACAGCTGCTCGGCGAGTTCGGCGAGCCTCGACGCATCGCCGGACTCGCCCGGAAAGAGGCGCTGCGCGTCGTACGCGGTCCACTCGCCGCGCTCGATCATGACCGCCTGCAGCAACGCCTCGCCGACGACGAGCAGCATCGCGTCGCCGTCCGGCTTCACCGCGACCCGATCGAGCGTCTCCGGAAGCCCCGCGCGCAGGCAGCGGATGCGGACGTCGCCGGCTGCGCCCGTCCCGAGAATGCCGTCGTACAGCGTGCGCGGCAGCGCGCTGGCAAAGAGCACACGGCCACCGCGCCGCACGTCGAAGCGCGTGACCAGCGACTCGGCGGCGACCCCGTAGGTGTCGGAGAAATGCGCGAGCGCGATGTCCTCGAGTTCGCGAGCATGCAGCGCGCGGAAGTCGCCGCGCAGGATCGCATGGCAACACCAGAAATCGTCGAGCACGATGTGCGCGCCGCGCGCGGGCGGCCGCTTCGCGTTGCCGTCGCTGCCGGCCGTCGTGGCCGTCGCGGCCAGCGCGGCAGCCAGCGCGTCGAGCACCCCCGTCTCGCTCCCGAACCGTTCGTCGGGGATGACGACGCTGAGCGGATCGGCGGCGAACCCGCGCCGGCCCGGCCGCCACAGTGCGCGCGGGCGGATGCCGACGACGATCTCGCGCGTGCCGACGCCGATCGCGAGCCGATCATTCGACCATGGTGACACGATTGATCTCCTCGAGCGTCGTTTCGCCGCGCCTCACCAGGTCGATCGCCGATGCGCGCAACGTCGTCATGCCGTAGCGCAGCGCCGCCGCCTTGATGTGCCCGAGCGGCGCGCGCTCCGACAGCAGTTGCCGCAGTTCGTCGTTCATGCGCAGCGCCTCCGCGATCGCGCGCCGGCCGCGATAGCCGCTGCCGCGGCACATCGCGCACCCGGTACCGCGGCGAAACAGGTAGCTGCCGGCCGTGTCCGGGTCGATGCCCGAGCTGGCGAGCGCATCCGCGTCGACCGTGTCCTCGTCCAGGCAGTCCGGACAGCACTGGCGCAGCAGCCGCTGCGCGATCACGCCGTTCAGCGCCGATACGAAGCTGTACGGATCGACCTCCATGTTCGTGAAACGGCCGATCACGTCGAACACGTTGTTCGCATGCACGGTGGTGAACACCTGGTGGCCGGTCAGCGCGGCCTGCACGGCGATCTGCGCGGTTTCGGGATCGCGGATTTCGCCGACCATGATCTTGTCCGGATCGTGCCGCAGGATCGACCGCAAGCCGCGCGCGAACGTCAGGCCCTTCGCCTCGTTGACCGGTATCTGCAGGATCTCGCCGAGCTGGTATTCGACCGGATCCTCGATCGTCACGATCTTCTCGAGCCCGTTGTTGATTTCGGTGAGGATTGCATAAAGCGTCGTGGTCTTTCCGCTGCCGGTGGGGCCCGTGACGAGCAGCATCCCGTACGGCATCGACGCGACCGACCGCATGAAGCGCGTGTCGGCGGGCTGGAATCCCAGCGCCTCGAGCGTCAGGCCGCCCGACGCCTGGGACAGCTGGTAGCGGTCGAGAATCCGCAACACCGCGTCCTCGCCGAACTGGTTCGGCATGATCGATACGCGAAAATCGATCTCGCGTCCGGCGTACATCGCCTTGAAGCGCCCGTCCTGCGGAATGCGGCGCTCCGCGATATCGAGCTCGGAGATCACCTTCACGCGCGACAGCACCTGGTCCGCGACGTCGCGGCCCTCGACGCGCCCCACCACCGTCAGCACGCCATCGACCCGGCACTTGATCATCAAGCCGTTCGCCCGGCATTCGAGGTGGATGTCGCTCGCCAGCATCTTGAGCGCGTCGTAGATCGTCGAATTGAGCAGACGCACCACCGGGCTGTCGTCGCTGCTGATGCCCTGCAGCGTCAACGCGAGCGACGCCGGATCGGGCGCACTCTGGATCGGATCGTCGAACGCGAGCGAATCCATCGCGCGGATGTCCTTCTCCCGCACGGCGAGATAGGCGCCCAGGTCGCCCGCGCTCGCGAGCGCCCATCCGTACGGCAGCGCCGGGTGCGCACGCATCCGGTGCTCGATCCAGCCGCGCGTGCGGGCATCGAGCGGATCGGCGATCGCGAACAGCAGCGCGCCGCAGTCGGGATCGCGCAGGCACACGCAAAGGCGCGCCGTTGCCTCGACGAACGGCACCAGCTCGAAATCCGGCTCTAGGCGGTTCAGTTCACGCATGCCGATCGGCTTCATCCGGAATTGCGACGCGAGCCGCTCGCGCATCTCGTCCGCGCCCAGCGCCGTCTGCGCCGTCAAGGCCTCGAGCGCGCGCAGGCCCGAACCGTGGCGTTCGCCGAGCGTGCGCAGCAGGTCGCGCAGTTCGGCGTCCGCGTCGGGCGGGTTGTCGGGGGAGGATGTGAGGGTGTCCACGCGCGTCTCCGGGGCGGCTACTGAATGCTCGACGCGATCTCGAAGATCGGCATGTACATCAACACGACGATGCCGCCGATCACCACGCCGATCACGATCATCATCATGGGTTCGATCAGCCGCGAAATCAGGTCGATCGTGCGCGACACCTGCGCTTCCTGAAACGCGGCGATCCGGTCGAGGACGGGCCCGAGCCCGCCGGTCTTCTCGGCCACCGTCAGCAAGCGGTAGCCGATCGCATTCGCGAGACCGGCCTGCTGGAACGCGTCGGACATCTTCGCGCCGTTGCGGACCTGCTGCAGCGCGCGCGCCAGCGCGGCCTGGTCCGCGCGGCCGACGAGGCCGCGTGCGAGATCGAACGCGCGAATGGCGGGAATGCCGCCGTCGACCAGCATCGCCGTCGTGCGATAGAACTGCGACTGGCGAAACACGCGGAAGTGTTGCCCGATGCCGGGCAGCGCCAGCAGCCGATCCGCGAGCCAGATGCGCAGCGCCGGCCGCCGCAGCGCGACACCGGCGGCCACCGCCAGCACCGCGAGGCCGCCGGCCAGCTCGGTGCCGTGCGCGTGCACCATGCCGCCCCACGCCATCAGCAGCCGCGACATCAGCGGCAGCTCGCGGCCGCTGTGTTCGAGCAGCGTCGCGAAGCGCGGCACCACGAAGCCGAGCAGGAACAGCACGACGGCCGCACCGACGAACAGCAGCACCGTCGGGTAGATCGCCGCCGACACGACCCGCGCGCGCAACTCGCGCAGCGTCGCGCTGTTGTGCGAATAGCGCGTCAGGCTGTCGGCCAGGCCGCCGGTCTGCTCGCTCGCCTTCACGCAGGCCACCAGCACCGGCGGAAAGATCGGGCTCGCGTGCTCGAGCGCCGCCGACAACGACTGCCCTTCCTCGAGCTGCCGCAGCAGGTCGCGGCACACCTGTGCGGACGCCTCGCGCCGCGCGTTGCCGCCGAGCGTGCGCAACGCGTCGACGAGGCCGACACCCGCATCGAGCAGCGCCGCCAGCTCGCGCGCGAACATGTCGACGTCGAACCGCGCACGCGGCATGCCGAGCCGGTTCGCGCCGCGCCGCTGCCGCCCGGCGTCCGTGCTGACCGATACGACGCGAAGGCCGCGCGCACGCGCGAGCGAGGCCGCGTTCGCCGGCGAATCGCTGTCGATGCGAAGCGTCTGCACCGAGCCGCTCGTATCGAATACATGCAGCACGAATTTCACGTCGAGCCTCCTTGCGAGCTGCTCACGACGCGCGCCGCGACCGCGGCCATGCGCCCCTACCACGACGAGATCGTCACGTTCTCGCCGGTACCGCCGCCGCGCCCGTCCTTGCCGAGCGAGAACAGGTCGTAGTCGCCGTGCTCGCCGGGTGAACGATACTGATAGGGCCGGTCCCACGGATCCACCGGGACGGCCTTCTGCAGATAGGGGCCGCTCCACCGCGATGCGCTTTGCGGCTTGTTTACGAGCGCATCCAGCCCCTCCTCGGTCGTCGGATAGGTACCGACGTCGAGCCGGTATTGATCCAGCGCCTGGCCGAGCGACACGATCTGCGCACGCGCGATCTTGACGTTGGACTTGCCGACCTGTTCGAAATATCGTGGCGCCACGAGCCCTGCCAGCAACCCGATGATGACCATCACGACGAGCAGCTCGAGCAGCGTGAAGCCGCGACTCGCACACGCGCGGCACACGCGTCGCTCGTCACGCTGCCGCCGGCCCGGCCCGCCGGCCGGGATCGAGAACGATTCGTGGCTCACGGCTGCCTCCCTGTATCGACCCGCGGCACCGGCGCCGCCGATGCCGTTGATTGCATTCTTGTTCACGCCGGTACGGGTCAGAAGTAGGGAGTGCCGTCCATCCCCATGGGTAAATCCCCCCCTGTTGGGCCCTGCCCGAATGGAGGGGATTTACACACGGTCGTCGTCGTTCAGCGCGAGCACGCCGACGTCGATCGCGAAGTGAACGAGGCCGGTCAGGTTCACGACGCCGAGCTTGCGCATGAGATTGGCGCGGTGCTTGTCCACCGTTTTCGGACTGACCTTCAGGCACTCGCCGACCTGCCGGCTCGTGTGCCCTTCGACGACGAGGCGCAACACCGTGCGCTCGCGATTCGTCAGCGCATTCCACAATCGCGCCCGATGCGCGTTCGCGTCGTGCAGCCCGCGCTGGCCGGCGCGGGCGCGATAGGCGTCGAGGCTGACCACGCACTTGCCCTGCATCACGAAGCGCATCTCGCGCACCAGGTCGGCGAACGGCGAATCCTTGACCACGTAGCCGTCCGCGCCGGCGGCAAACGCTTCCCTGACGTTGTCTTCGCTGCGATGAACCGTGAGGACGATGATCCGCGCATGCGGCACGTCGCGCTTGATCGTCGCGATCGCTTCGAAGCCGCTGCCGCCCGGCATGGACAGATCCATCAGGATCAGATCGGGCCGCGTCTTCTCGGCGAGACGGCAGGCCTCGACCCCGCCGCTCGCCGCGCCGACGATGCAGTAGTCGGCCAGCTCGGAAACCAGGTGACTCAGGCCGACCCGCAACAGATGCTGATCCTCGACGATCAGCACACGGTGCTTGTTGTCCAATTTCGACGCTCCTTTCAGAGACGCGATACCTAGTTGGACGCGACGACATCGCGATAGGCCGCGAGCAGCTCGGTCGGCGTCGCGAAGCCGTCGATACGCAGCCACGGCTGGCCCGGCGCAGCCCGCACGAACGTCACCGGCGTGTGGTTCATCTTGTCGCCGCGATACACGTTGAACGCGCGTTGTGCGGCGACGCTCGCATCGACGGTACCGGTGTAGTGCTGCCATTCGGGGCCGGCTTCGAAGCGTGCCGCGTAGGTCCTGAGCCGCTCGGGCGTGTCCGCCTCCGGATCGATCGAGATCGACATGATGTGCACCTTGTCGCGGTCGGTGCCGAGTTCGCCCTGCAGCTGCTCGAGCGTCTGGCTGATCATCGGGCAGATGGTCGTGCAACTGGTGTAGATGAATGTCAGGATCACCGGCCGGCCGTCGTCCAGTTCCTTGGCCAGCGAGACGGTCCGGCCGTCGTCGCGCACGAGCTGGACCGACGGCTCGGCATACTGGACCATCGTGTGCACGGTGCCCGGCATCACGGCGTGATGATGCATGTGCATGCCGGCGGCTCCGGTCGCGCCGTCGGTCATCTGCGAGGCGGCCTTGTCCGCCGGTTTTGCGGCGGGTGCGGCCGGCGCGGGCGCGGCGGGGCTATCGTTGGCGGGCGCCGCGGCGGGCTGCGTCATGGGCTCGGTAGCGGGCTCCGTCGCCTGCTCCGCGGCGGGCTGCATCGCGGGCTCGCTGGCCGGCTCCATCGCGTGCTCCGCGGCGTGCGTCGCCGCGCTGTCGGCGGTGTTTCCGGCGGGATCTTCGACACCGTTCTGCATGGTCATTCCCGTCATGCTCTCGACGGCATCCGGCGCACCATTCTCCGTGACGCTCGTGCTCGCGGCAGCGTTTTCCGCGGCCGCACCGCCGGCGTTCTCGATCGCGCTGCCATCGGGCGCACACCACGCGGGCGTCGCGGCAAGCGCAACGCCCGCGACCACGAGTGCGCCCATCGTCGATCTTCCGATCCTGTTCATACCAGCCTCCCTGAGACGCGCCCAGACAGCGGACAATTCCGTGCCCCGCCACTGAAGTGTCATGAATCCGGTCGCGAGCGTCATGGGATGACGCCCCCCAAAGGCCGGTAGGACATGCCCGCTTGGCGGGATTTCCCGTTGCATACGGAAGGTATTTCCCCAAGACTTACGCGCGAAATCCCCATGTTGCGGGCCGAGTCGGTCACGTCCTAGAATGATCGAAACCTTACGGTTTCCTGAAAACTGCGCTTCGGGAGATACCATGACTGAACGCCAGCCGGAAGGACCACGGATCAGGCTGCTCGATCTGATCGATGCGATGCGCAAGCTGCGCAGCGCGGTGCGTCCCGATGATCGCCGCAGTGCTGTCGTCACCGATGCGCGTGGAGCGGCGCTCGCCATTCTCGCCGACGACGGCACCTTCGTATCGGTCAATCGCAGTGCCGCGGCGGTGTTCGGCTACACGGCCGCCGAACTCGTCGGCCGGCATCTGTCCGACCTGGCGCCCGACGACGCCCACGCCGAGCTGGCGGGCGAGCTGTCCACGAGCGCCGCCCTTCAGCAGCATTCGTTCACTGCAATGCTCAGCGGGCGAAGCGGCCATCCCGCGCGATTCGTCGTACATCAGCAGGCACTTCCCGACACGCACCTGTCGCTGACGCTGTTCGAGGAACCGTCGACGCCCGAGCCTGAACGGCGCGGCGCCGCGGCGAACGATGCGGGCGTGCATGCCTGCAACACCTATCTCCTGATGGGCCAGCAGAAGGAACGGCATCGGCTTGCCGCGGAATTGCACGACGGGCTCGGCCAGGCGCTGACGCTCATCAAGCTGATGAACGAGGACGCGCTCATGCGCATTCGCCGCGGCGAGATCGCCGACGCGACGACGCTGCTCGACGACGCCGTGCTGCGCATCCGCGAGACGATCGGCGAAGTACGCCAGATCTGCGGCGAACTGAGGCCGCCGATACTCGACAAGCTCGGACTGCCGGCCGCGCTCGCTTCGCTGTGCCGGCGCATCGAGCGCGACGCGGACCCGCTGTCGGTGGAGTTCAATTGCGACGTCGACGACGACGACATACCGGATCATCTGAAGGCCGACGCGTTCAGAGTCGCGCAGGAGGCACTCCACAACATCGTCAAGCATGCACAGGCCACCGAGATCGTGCTCAGCCTGCAACACGATGCCGGCCGCCTGATGCTGACGATCGACGACGACGGTGTCGGCTACGAACGTCGCCCGCTTTCGACGGACGACGCGCGCACGGCCGGGCTCGGCCTGATCGGCATGCAGCACCGCATCGAGGCGCACGGCGGCACGTTTGCGATCCAGTCGTCCGCCGCGACGGGCACGCGCGTCTCGGCAACCTGGCCGCTCTGACGCGCAGCCGCGCTCAGCCCTTCACGCCGCCCGCCGGATAGTCGTCCAGCCGCGCGACGGCGCCTGCCGCCTGCACGCCGTCGGCGACTGCGTGCGTCGACACCTCGTCCACGTTCGGCTCCGCGCATTTCGCCGCGAGTGTCGTCAACAGACCCATGTTCATCGCGACGAGCACCAGCTCCGTCAGATTCGCGAGATGGAGCTTGTGCATCATGCTCGCCCGGTACTTCTCGATCGTCTTCGGGCTCAGGTTCAGGTACTGACCGACCTGCCGGTTGGTGCGTCCTTCCGCGATCAGTTTCAGCACGCTGCGTTCGCGTGCGGTCAGGATGTCCCACGCCTTTTTCGGCGCGGGCATTTCGCGACCGCTGACGAACGAGTCGACCATGTAGCCGTACACGTCGGCACTCAGGTGCTTCTTCCCCTGCATGACCATGCGCATCGCGAGCAGCAATTCGTCGAACGAAACGTCCTTGAGCACGTAGCCGTCGACACCCGCGCGCAGCGCCTCGCGCACATACTCTTCGCTCTGGTGCACCGTGAGCGCGACGATCCGGACGGACGGCGTTCGACGCTTGATCGTCGCGCTCGCATCGATGCCGTTCATCCCGCGCATCGACAGATCCATCAGGATCAGGTCCGGCGCGAGCGTCATTGCCTGATGGCATGCCTCCTTGCCGTCCCGCGCTTCGCCGACGACTTCGTAATCGCCTTGTGCGCAAAGCATCGACCGGAGCCCGTTTCTCAGCAGATCGTGATCTTCTGCAATTATCACGCGATATTTAGTATTCACGACTTCCCCCAAGTGTTCCCGCGCCTGCACCCCCGTTGGACATCGATGCCTCGGTTGCACGGTGCCGGACGCTCTTTCTGATGATTTGGTCGGTCCGGTCTGGTGGCCCGCCTCGCGAGCGATTGGCCACGCTCCTCGTCCGAGCAAGGATCGCGCCACCGCGCCGCGCGCGAGCGCCCGCGCCGGGCATGCATCTGCGGAAACGTCGTGCGACGACGGGAATGTTTCAGGCGTGAATCGTTTCGGGGTGGTGCGTCGCATCAGTAAGACTACGGATGGCGGGACTATCCGATCGCTTTCGCCGCGCGAGAAATGATTTCTTCTGCAACCACGGTTGCATCGAGCAGAAAACAACTGTTCCGCGTAAGGATCGTCAACTTCGCCGGATTACCGAATCCTACCGGCGATTCCTTGTGTAACAGTTTTGCACCGCCACCGCGGCAGCGTCTCCGCCGGCATCGAATTGTAGGAGGATGCCCCATTGTCGATGCGATCAACCGACCACGAAAATGCAGATGCAGGAGGCCTGAAAGATGCACTGCCAACCTTCGTCCGGATTACGAAAGACCATCATCGTCGCCGCATGCGCGGGAATCGGCTCGGCATGGTCGTGCGCCGCTCACGCGCAGATATTCGGCATGGTGGCGAAGAACGGGGTCATCGTCCTGACCAACGTGCCCACCACGGTCAATCTGAAAGTGATCGTCGCGGCCGCGAGGCCAGCCGCCAGGCCGGCCGCATCCACGACGAGGCGTGTCGCGCCGAAACACGTCGTCGCGTCGTCGTTCGAGGACGTGATCGCCGAAGCGAGCCGGTCGTTCAACGTTCCGCCCGAACTCCTTCGCGCCGTGATCGACGTCGAATCGGGATACAACCCGAAGGCGGTATCGGACAAGGGCGCGCTCGGGCTCATGCAACTGATGCCGGAAACGGCCCGGCGCTTCTCGGGCGGCGACATGTTCGATCCGCGCGCCAACGTGCTGACCGGCGCACGGTATCTGCGCTTCCTGCTCGACCTGTTCAAGGAAAACGTCGAGCTCACGCTCGCTGCGTACAACGCCGGAGAGAATGCCGTGATTCGGGCCGGGTATCGCATCCCGTCGATGCCGCAGACGCGCGAGTACGTGCCGCGCGTGCTCGCGCGCTACAAGCGGCTGCTCGCCGCGAATTGAAAAACGCGGAAAAACGCGAAACACGCGCGACCCGCGGCAGCCTGCGCGCGGCAATGCTGCCGGCATCGCGCGCACGGCGCGTTGCCGGGCGCCATGAAGCGATGGCGTCCGGCAACGTGTAGCGCCGTAGCGGCCGGCATTCGGCCCGCCCCGCCACTCATGGAAATGCCGGGACAGTCGGATCCTCTCCCTGCAGATGCGCATCCCTATGGTGAAGCCTGATCGCGTCTTCGATCTCGCGAACGCGGTCGGTCGGCACGTCGATCATCATCAGCAGCTCGCCATGCTCGATGCCCTCCTCGAAACGCTTCAGGCGCGTGCTCGGCATGTCGATGCCGATCATCGTCGCCACCCATGCGCCGAAGGCCGCGCCGAACAGCGTGATCGCCACGACGATCCCGCCGCCGATCGGCAAACCCGCGGGCTGGACCAGCAGCAGGATCAGCCCCATCAGCATGCCGGTCGCGGAGCCGACCGCGGTGCCGCGCGCGAGCGACGGCAGCAGGTCGCTGCGTTGCACCAGCGTGGCTTCCGGCAAGTCGTCGCGCCAGACATCGTGATTCGCGAGGCAATGGATATGTCGCCACTCGATTCGCAGCGACAGCAGCTCGCCGACGATCGACCGCGCGCATTGCGCCGTCGGCAACAGAAAATAGACGCGTCTCATGGCAGCTCCTCCTGCGTCGCATCCGGAATGCGGCGATGCTCGTTCGGACATTCTGGTCCGGCACGCCGGCGGCGGGTAGGGGTAATGCTCGCCGAAGTGCATGGGTAGAACACGGTAGGAAACGCCCAGCATGCTTCAGAGTTGCCCGTAGCTGTGCAGCCCGGACAGGAACATGTTGACGCCGAGGAACGCGAATGTCGTCACGCTCAGGCCGGTGAGCGCCCACCAAGCGGCAACCGCGCCGCGCAGGCCCTTCATCAGGCGCATGTGCAGCCAGGCCGCGTAGTTGAGCCACACGATCAGCGCCCAGGTTTC
>NZ_QTQM01000035.1:0-83218 GCF_003854225.1 Burkholderia sp. Bp8986
GTCACCGCATATTGCTGCCCACACGATCAGGTGATTTCGGCGGTGACGGTGCAAGGGATCGGCTGGCGCGGCATCAGTAAGCACGAACTCGACGATATCGGCGCGGCCGGTATCCTGACGCAGCGCGTGTTTGCATCGGGTTTCGCGGTCGGCGTGCAGAAACCGTACCGGTATTGGGAAGACGATTGGCGACACGGCAAACAAGGAACGAAGCCGGGGTTCTGGTATCCGCCGTCGCCGCCAGCCAAATTCAATCTGGTGGGTGCGATCAGAGGGAACGAGTCTGTGTTCGGTGTGGCGGCGACGCTCGTGACCGCGCCACTCATGTTCGTCGTGACCGGCATCAGTTCGGCATTGAACATGCTCCGTGTGAACGCCGATCCGCCGAAGGGCTGGACGGTAGTTGCGGATGCCCCGGCGCTTGACGAGCCATTCCCGCCGAAGGCATTGCGATTCGGCAAGTCAGTCGCGACCAAGGACGGCGACGCGATCAGCGACTTCAACGAAGGCAACGATCCGCCGGCTGCATGGCGCGACGCGAACAAGGCTGACGCGGACAAGCGAGCCGACGACCCCTACGACCAGTACAAGGCGAAGAACCAGGACAGCGTCGCTCAAGGTACGGCCGCAACGGAAGCCGGACAACGTTACGAGGACCGCGCGCTGATGCGAATGGAAGCGCGTCGGACGCTAAACACCGAATGGCTCGACGGCGACGGCCACGTGATCGGCGAGGACGGCAAAAGCGCGATGCCCGAAGGCTACAAGGATTGGCGCGACAAACAGATCGTCGGTTGGCTCGATCGCGGCACGACCAACAGCCCGACGAATCACTCGACGACGATGACCAACCCAGAGCATGCCGAAAAGGCGCTTGCGTATGACGTCGCTGTGGGCCTGTGCTATCTGACGGAAAAGCAGATCAACGCGCTGCGCGTTCAAGCCGACTGGCGCATGGCAAGTGGAATCTCGGATGACGATCGGAACAAGAAATTTGCGAAGTACTTCAAATCCGGCACCGTCGATGGACTCCCCATGCATAAATGGGTTCATGCAGAAAACAGTGAGGGCAACCTACCAGGCACGATCTTGGATGAACGCGAAGGTGAGTTCTATCTGAAGGCCGGAGACTTGATATGACGGCACTGATTGCTACATGGCCGCGCCGAATCGCATTTGCCGTTTCGGCATGGCTGATCACTATCCTGTTCATGGCTTCGCTGGTCGCGTACGTAGAACAACCCGACCCGGCACATCTGGAAATAGGTGATTGGATGAAACGATTGGTTCTCTTACCTGGTTTGGTCGCTCTTATGGTGCTTCTGTTCACCACGGCTGCGATGCGCGCTGCGCACGCCGGCTCCACTCTGAAGCCAGCAGCGAATGCAGCACCTGCTATAGAAAAAACGGCGAAGCCGATCATTGCCCAGGTCATCGGCCTGATCTGGCTGAATCCGTTGCAACGCAAGGACTATCCCACAGAGTGGCAATTGCTTTGGGCGCAGGGGCTTGTAGCACCAAACAAGAATGACGATATGGTCCGCACGGATCCGAAGTCCTTTACTACAGTGCAATCAGTAGCCGGCATTGCGTACGGCAACGAGGGGCAGGAAACGTTCAAGGGCTTCTACCATAAGTACATGGAAGAATTCCTGGATCTGCTACGCAACCGCTACGCGATGAATGCATCGTACTTCTACACGGTTAAATCCGAGAACTCTCAGGATTGGCGCGAGCTGGCAGGCATCCACGTTGAGCAGGCAATCCCTGAACGACTCGAAATCGCCGAGTCGAGGGAGTTTTTGACCAAGGAAATTGCAGATACCTTCTTGATCGGAAATCCGCATTTCCCGACGATGTGGAGCCGCGACACGCCTCCCGACGTACAAATCACTCAAGGCGGCGCAAACGCCGGCTTCACATCGCTGAACAACGCGTTGGATTACTTGCAGGCGAACCCCGACAAGACCGTATGGGCGATGAATTGGGACGCCCCGAACTTCCCGCCCACGGATGCGCAGATCAACGAGAACCTCGTCGTGCTGTTCCTCGCCGGCCCAAACTTCAACACCGAGCGCGAACCGCTCGCCTGGATCGGCAAGGCCGCAACCGGCAACACGCACGATTTTTCGCCGAAGGTCGGCACGACGCGAACGGTGCAGGCATGGAAAGCCACGATCGACGAAGCAGCACGCAATGCCGGTGTCGCGGTCACGGACCTGAATTACATCGTCCACGACGCAGGTGTACCCAGCGACGCAGCGTCGTTACGCGTTGTCTCGCTCGCGCAGACCTTGACCGAAACCCTCCCTGAATACGACCACACGAATCAGACCTTCAACACGGCCGCCCTGCTCGGCGACATGGGAACCGGCAGCGCATTGACCGATGTCGCACTCGCAATCGGCCGGATCAACCACTTCGGCGGCAACGCCTTGGTCGCCGGCACGACCGACCCCGAGCACCCCGTCGCCGTCGTCGTCAGACCACCGTCGAAGCTCACCCCGATCGATCCGGACCAAGACTGGTTCCGCGCACGCGGCGGCAACAACGCGTACCTCCCCTGGTGGGGTCGTCGACACGACACCGACTACGGCATGCAAGGCTATTCGTGGTGATGCAAACCAGCACCGCGGCATGTGGCGAGTAAAACGCCAATGCCGCCCGAATCATCGAGAGGACGAGTCATATGCGAGGAATCATCCGGGTAGGCGACAGCCATACCCACGGCGGCCGGGTCGAGTCCGGCGCCGACATCAGCAAGGTCATGGGGCGCGCGGTCGCGCGCTTCGGCGACACGTGTTCGTGTCCGATCCACGGCACCTGCACGATTGCCGCCGGCGACACTGCCTTCGACGTCGAAGGTCGGGCCGCCGCATTCGACGGTCACAAGACTTCGTGCGGCGCGACGCTCGTTTCTTCCATTCCGAACTCCGGGCGCCCCTGAATGCTGAAGACACGACGCATGACCGCCGAACAGTTCCGACTGCTGCGGCTTCAAGATACCCGCATCAAACCGTTGAACCAATGGGCCCTGCACGAGATTTTCGTGAAGGGCCGCCCACAGCGCGAGCTGGCCGCGAAACTGGGTATGAACCGCTCGGCAATGTCGCAGCTCGTTCGCAAGGCGTGGCAGCGATATCTGGAACTACCGGGCAACGTCACGCACCTCACCACGCTCACGATTACGATCCCCACGAAATATGAGCAAGCGCTGCATGCCTGGGTGCAGGACGCGCATCGTTTATCGAATCAGCCCGATCAAGACGAGTTGACGTGATCGACGCGCCCCTCAAGGCGTTCACGGACATCCGATACGTCGCAGGCAGGCCGGGCAACGCCCATCGGCAGCGCCCGGCCGCGCCGGCATCCGCATGAACAATTCCCGATCTTCCGTCAGGTCCAGACGAAAACAAATTCCCCCGTATCAAACAAAAAGAAAACGTTATTCCACATCGCTCTGAATTCACAGCCAACTTTGGATCCTTTTTCCCCGTCCTCCCTCGTATCATTTCTCCCATTCCGAAGAGAAAGAACCAGAGAAGGACATGAGCGATACCACCCCGCTGCACTACCTCGACTACGCAGCCACCACCCCCGCGGATCCCCGCGTGATCGAAGCGATGACGGCCTGCCTCGGTGCCGACGGCATCTTCGGCAATCCCGCGTCGAGTTCGCACGCCGCAGGCCGGCTCGCGAAGGAAAAGGTCGAGCACGCACGCGCGCAGGTCGCCGCGCTGATCGGCGCGCAGGCCGACGAGATCGTCTGGACGTCGGGCGCCACCGAATCGAACAACCTCGCGCTGAAGGGCTACGCGGAGACCGCGACCGGCAAGCGCCACCTCGTCACGAGCCGCATCGAACACAAGGCGATCCTCGACACGATGGCGAACCTGTCGAAGCGCGGCATGACCGCGACCTACCTGACACCCACCGCCGACGGCGAAATCACCGTCGACGCCGTGGCCGCGGCGATCGGCCCCGATACGGGCCTCGTGTCGCTGATGCTCGTCAACAACGAACTCGGCACGCTGACCGACATCGGCGCGATCTCGCGCATCGTGCATGCGGCCGGCGCGCTGCTGCACGTCGACGCCGCGCAGGCGCTCGGCAAGACGCCGATCGACGTGCGCGCGCTCGGCATCGACCTGCTGTCGATGTCCGCGCACAAGGTGTACGGCCCCAAGGGCATCGGCGCGCTGTTCGTCCGCCGCGAGATCGCCGAGCGCATCGCGCCGCAGATCCACGGCGGCGGGCACGAGCGCGGCCTGCGCTCGGGCACGCTCGCGACGCACCAGATCGTCGGGATGGGCGTGGCGTGCGAACTGGCCGCCGAGAAACTCGAGCGCGAAGCCACGCGGATCGCGGCACTCAGCGCACGCCTGAAGAACGCGCTGCTCGCGCTCGGCGACATCACGCACAACGCGGCAGCGGCACGCCGCATCCCGCACACGCTGAGCCTCACGGTGAACGTGCCGGGCTTCTTCCCGTTCATGCTCGGCGATGCGCTCGCCGTGTCGTCGACCTCCGCATGCAACTCGACCAGCGGCGTGCCGTCCCACGTGCTGACCGCGATCGGCCTCGACGAGCAAGCCGCGGGCCGCACGGTGCGGATCAGCTTCGGCCGCTTCACGACGGAACAGGACGTCGATTTCGCGATCGCATGTTTCGCGCGCGCGCTCGAGCAATGCCGGGCCGCGGCAGCGACCGGGTTCACCGCGTCGCGACAGATCACGCCGGCGGACCTGAAAGCGATCCGCAGCGCCGGCTTTCGCGCGGTGATCTGCAACCGGCCGGACGGCGAAAGCGCCGATCAACCGGCGTTCGAAGCAATCGCCGCCGCCGCCCGCGAACTGGGCCTCGACGCGCGCTATCTGCCGGTCGAACGCGACCGGATCGGCGATGCGGAAGTCGACGCGTTCGGCGCGCTGATCGATGCGCTGCCGAAGCCGGTGCTCGCCTACTGTCGAAGCGGAAGCCGCGCCGGGATGCTGTGGAACCGGCTGACGGCGCGGCGCACGGCGACGGTCTGAGCGCAGCCCGCATGTAACGAAGCATCGCGCGCGTCCACGTTCATGCTCGAAACCGACGTTTCGACGCGTGGCCGCCCGGGCGTCGCGATCAAACGCCGAATGCAAGTCGGTGGAAAGCGCGAAGTGCGCGCGAAGTGCTGCACGCATGTCCGCTGGCACAGGCCGGGCTCGTCGATCGGCACATCATCCCGTTCGGGCCGTTTCCGGCGTCGGAGCACGGTTTGCGCCCGGTAACGCGCAAGCCCGGCACCCGCTACCTCGCATACTCCAGTTGCAGCGCCACCCAGTCCGACGTCGCGTCGCCGTAGCTCGCCGCGACGTCGCCGAGCACACCGGGCAGCACCGCTTCGCCGCGCCGCCCGTCCGGAATCGTCACGCGCGCGTGGCCGGCATCGGCCGGTTGCGTCAGCAAGCGCAGCCCGTGCTTCGATTCGATCACGTGCGCGTCCGCCGTTGCGACGATGTCGCTGCGCCACGTCCGCGCCCACGCATCCGCGGTGAGCGCAACCGGAAGTTCGTCGAATCCGCTCGCGACAGGCAGATCGAAGGTCCGATGCCGCCAGAACGCGACGCGATTCGTCAGTGCGGTCGCCACGGCACGCGCGGTCAACCCGAACCGGCTGCCGTCGTGAACGTCGCTCCATCCGTGCGCGCCGATGTCGCGTGCCGTTTCGCGCGCGGCCACCGGCCCCGCCAGCGCATTCACCAGCGCAAGCGACGCGGGAATCGACGCCGACACGCCGCTCGTCGTCATCACGTTGCCGTCCATCACGTAGCGGCGATCGTCGACCCACGCCGTTTCGGCAAAACGGCGACGCAGCCCGTCGCGCGAATACCAGTGCGCGGTCGCGATGCGATCGCGCAGCAGCCCGGCGTTCGCGAGCACGGCCGCGCCATCGCAGATCGCCACCATCGTGGCGCCGGCAGCGGCCTGTTTGCGCAGCCACGCGAGCACGGCCGGCCGGTCGGCACGATGCAAGGCCGGCACGATCACGACGTCCGCGCCGAGGGGCACGTCCGCGTCGAACCGGTCGAACGTCGTATCGGCCAGGATCCGCAGCGCGGGCATCAGTTCGACGGCGCCGGCGTCGGCCGACACGGCCACGACATCGGCCGCGCCCGACGTCTTCAGAATCGCGTACGGAACGATGAAATCGGTCGTCTCCGTTCCGGCGTTGTCCGCGACGATCGCAACGAGCGGCCGCGTACGGCCCGCCTTCGGTGCGTTCACGCTCAGCGTTTGCGTGACCGTTCGTGCGCCGTGCGCGGCCGACTGCCCCGACTGCCCCGACATGCACGCGCCCAGCACCGCACACACGAGCAGCGCAACCGCCACGCGCATCGCCCCGTTTCTGTTCCATTCCCGCATCGCCCACCCGCGTCAATCGATTGCATGTGCGGAAAATTACAAGGATCATGCACGCGGTCACAAGGACAACTCCACCGCACTTTCCGCCATGCCCCAGTCAACCGGTCCGGCACGCGACATCGTCGTCGTCGGCTTCGAAGGCGTCCAGTCACTCGACATCACCGGCCCGATGGAAGTGTTCGCGGTCGCGAACCGCCATCTTCCCGGGCATGTCCCGCGCTATCGGCTCACGCTCGCATCGCAACACGGCAACGACATCGTCACGCACGCGGGCCTGCGTCTTGCCGGCCCGACCGCGCTTGCGGCGTTGCCCGAGCCCATCGACACGATCATCGTCGCAGGCGGCAGCGAAGCGGCGCTGCGGCACGCGGCGTCGAACGCCGGCGTGCTGCCCTGGCTGCGCACGCGGATCGCGAGCACGCGGCGGATCGCAAGCATCTGCACGGGCGCGTTCGTGCTCGCCGCGGGCGGATGGCTGGACGGCAAGCGCGCCACCACGCACTGGAATCAGTGTGCGACGCTGCAGGCGCTTTGCCCCGACGTGCGGGTCGAGCCGGATGCGATCTACGTGAGCGATCCGCCGTTTCATACGTCGGCCGGCGTGACGGCCGGCATCGACCTGTGTCTCGCACTCGTCGAGGCCGACTGCGGCGCGCCGACCGCGCTCGCGGTCGCGCGCGAGCTCGTGCTCTTCATGCACCGTCCCGGCGGACAGGCGCAGTTCAGCGTCGGTCTCGACATCCAGGCAAACGCGACGCCACCGATGCGCGCGCTGCTCACGTCGATCGCCGACGACCCGACCGGCGACCTCGGCGTCGCCGCGCTGGCCGCGCGCCTGCACATGAGCGAGCGCACGTTTGCGCGCAATTTCCTCAAGGAGACGGGGCTCCCGCCCGCGCAATTCGTGCTGGCCGCACGCGTCGAGCGCGCGAAGGCGCTGCTGGAGCGGGCAGACTGGCCGCTCGAACGGGTCGCGCAACGTTCGGGGTTCGGCAGCGTGGATGCGCTGCAACGTGCATTCGCGAAGCGGGTCGGGATATCGCCGCGCGACTACCGTGCGCGGTTCGGACAGAAACCCGGCAAGCAGCAAGCCGAGTAGGCCGCTCCAGGTTCCCTGCCGGGCCGACTCACGGGATTGCGACACGGGGCGCGGTCGACTTCAGAAGGCGATTGCGGGCCATGTCGCCCTTCACGGGAGCGCACTTTTTCCCCGGCTGTCGCATTTCGACAAGTACGGATCATCGCGATCCGCATGGATTCCTTACAAATATTCAGCCCGCCACGCAATGCCCCCGAACGGTGCACCCGTCCGGAGTTTCGCCGGATTGCCGAAATCCGATATCGCCGCGAGATTTGGCTTCATACCGTTCCGTATCGGACCGGATACGCGATCGCCATCGATGCATGACAACGCGTGCCCGCCGACGAATTCCAGGAGCGGGCCGCAGCACCGGGCCCGGGCAGCGATGACGGTCCTGCCTCGCAGGACATACGTGACGGAGCGAATATGGATGCGAAAATCCAGCCTGATGCAGGTATCGACAGCGACGTAAGCCTCCTCCACAAGATGGGATATGCGCAGGAGCTGTCGAGACGCATGAACGGCTTCTCGAACTTCGCCGTGTCGTTTTCGGTGATCTGCATTCTGTCGGGCGGCATCACCGCGTTTCAACTGGCGTTCTCCGCAGCCGGCGGCGCCTCGGTCGGCCTCGGCTGGCCGCTCGGCTCGCTGTTCGCGCTGATCGTCGCGGTGTCGATGTCGCAGATCGCGTCCGCGTTTCCGACCGCCGGCGGCCTTTATCACTGGGGCGCGATCCTCGGCGGGAAGAAATGGGGGTGGATGACGGCGTGGCTCAACCTGATCGGCCTGATCTTCGTGATCGCGGCGATCAACTTCGGCACCTACGATCCGTTCTTCAAGACGCTGATCGCACCGATGTTCGGCGTCGGTCCGGACAGCCTGACGTGGTGGCATCAGACCGCGTTCATCACGGTCATCACGATTTCGCAGGCGATCCTGAACGCACGCGGCATCCGGATCGCGAGCAAGATCACCGACCTGTCCGGCTACCTGATCTTCGTCGTGACGATCGCGCTGGTCGTGTCGCTGCTGGTCTACTCGCCGGTCACGTTCGACCTGCATCGGCTCGTCACCTTCACCAACTACACGGGCGTCGACGGCGGCGCCTGGCCGAAGCAGACCACGCCGCTCGCGTTCCTGTCCGGCCTGCTGCTGGTGACCTACACGATCACCGGTTTCGACGCGTCCGCGCATACGTCGGAAGAAACGCACGACGCGGCGAAGAACGTGCCGCGCGGCATCATCGGCTCGGTGTTCTGGTCCGCGGTGTTCGGCTACGTGATGGTGTGCACGTTTGTGCTGGTCATGCCCGACCTGACCGCCGCGATGAAACAGGGCACCGGATTCTTCGAAGCGATCCTCGCGCCGATCCCGAAGACCTTGCGCGTCTGCCTCGAGCTGGCGATGTTCTTCATCAACTACGTGTGCGGGCTCGCCGCGATCATGTCGACGTCGCGGATGATGTACGCGTTCGCGCGCGACGGCGGGCTGCCGGCGTCGAAGCTGCTGCGCAGCGTGAATCACAATCACCGGACGCCCGGCCCGGCAATCTGGACCTGCGCGGTGCTCGCGATCGTCGTCACGCTGTACGGCGACGCGTTCTCGGTACTGAGCGCGGGCAGCGCCGTGTTCCTGTTCATCTCGTATGCGATGCCGATCGGTTCCGGGATGCTCGCCGAAGGGCGCACGTGGACCGAAAAGGGCCCGTTCCAGCTGGGCATCTGGTCGAAGCCGTGCGCGCTGCTCGCGCTGGTGGGCGCGTGCGTGCTCGCGTACGTCGGCATCCAGCCGCCGAACGAGAAGGTGCTCTACGTGCTCGTCGCGTTCGTGGGCGTGCTGATGGTGATCTGGTACGGGTTCGGCGTGCGCAAGTCCTTCGCCGGGCCGCCGGTGCTCAAGGACACGCGTAACGACGAGCGTATTCGCGAACTCGAGGCGAACGTCGATCCGACCGTGTGACGCGACACCGGTTCGCACGCAGCGCAAAAAATCCGGCTCGCGGTGTGCGAGCCGGATTTTTTTACATCGTTTCGGAACGAGCGAGGTTCAACCGCGTCGGCAGTCGAACCCGATTGCCGCGTCTCAGCCGTAGACCGGGAAACGCTGCGTCAACTCCGCGACCAGACCGCGTACGCGTTCGATCGTCGCGGCATCTTCCGGTGCTTCCAGCACGTCGGCGATCAGGTTGCCGACCTTCTCCGCTTCCGCCGGACCGAAGCCGCGCGTCGTCATCGCAGGCGAACCGAGGCGGATGCCGCTCGTCACGAACGGCTTTTCCGGATCGTTCGGGATCGCGTTCTTGTTCACCGTGATATGCGCCGCGCCGAGCGCCGCTTCCGCTGCCTTGCCCGTGATGTTCTTCGCGCGCAGGTCCACCAGCATCACGTGGCTTTCGGTGCGCCCCGACACGATCCGCAGGCCACGCTTGACCAGCGTTTCAGCCAGCACGCGTGCGTTCTCGACCACCTTCTGCTGATATTCCTTGAACTCCGGCGACAGCGCTTCCTTGAACGCCACGGCCTTCGCCGCGATCACGTGCATCAGCGGGCCGCCCTGGATGCCCGGGAAGATCGCCGAGTTGATCTGCTTCTCGTACTCGGCCTTCATCAGGATCACGCCGCCGCGCGGGCCGCGCAGGCTCTTGTGCGTCGTGGTCGTGACGAAGTCCGCGTGCGGCACCGGGTTCGGGTACACGCCCGCTGCGATCAGGCCGGCGTAGTGCGCCATGTCGACCATCAGGTACGCGCCGACCGACTTCGCGATCTTCGCCAGACGCTCGAAGTCGATCTTCAGCGCGAACGCCGATGCGCCCGCGACGATCAGCTTCGGCTTGTGCTCGTTTGCCAGCTTCTCGGCCGCGTCGTAGTCGATGTCTTCCTGTTCGTTCAGGCCGTAGCTGACGACGTTGAACCACTTGCCCGACATGTTCACCGGCGAGCCGTGCGTCAGGTGGCCGCCATGCGCGAGGCTCAGCCCCATGATCGTGTCGCCCGGCTTGAGCATCGCGAAGAACACGCCCTGGTTCGCCTGCGAACCCGAGTTCGGCTGCACGTTCGCGGCTTCCGCGCCGAACAGCTGCTTCACGCGGTCGATCGCCAGCTGCTCGACCACGTCGACGTACTCACAGCCGCCGTAGTAGCGCTTGCCCGGATAACCCTCCGCGTACTTGTTCGTGAGCTGCGAACCCTGTGCGGCCATCACGGCCGGGCTCGTGTAGTTTTCCGACGCGATCAGCTCGATGTGGTCTTCCTGGCGGCGGTTCTCGTCCTGAATGGCAGTCCAGAGTTCCGGATCGACGTTGGCGACGGTGCTGGTAGTGCGATTGAACATGATGATTGATCAAAAGAGAGTGATGGATTGACCCTGGTAGGCCGGACTTGCCCGGACCCGCGAAGTCGAGCGCCGGACCGGCGCTCGATGACGTCGACAACCATGCCGCCCCGCGACGCCGGCTGAACGGTGATTCGGCATTGCCATTCCAGCAGACGCAAATTCGTTCAGATAGAAGGATTACGACAATCCGCTAGGACACATCGCGCGGCGAACCGGCAAAAAAAATCGAAGGTCCGCATCGCTGCGGAACCTTCGACAGAACCTGCCGTTCCTGGGAGGCTCGCGCCTGCCCGTCGGCTTCCCGCGAATATCGGGGCCTAAACGGCGGAGAAACAGTTGTCGACGAACAGATGGGTGCCGTTGACGAAGCTTGATTCGTCAGACGCCAGGAACAGTGCGGCCGCGGCCACTTCCGACGGTTCGCACAGCCGGCCTTGCTGCACTGCGATAGCCGCTTCGGTCGCGTCCACGCCCATCGCCTGCAGATCCCTCAGTTCGCGCATCCCGTGCGGCGTGCGGATGAACCCGGGCGCGAGCGCATTGCAGCGGATGCCGCGATCGCGGTATTCGACGGCGATCGCGCGCGCGAACATGTGGCATGCGCCCTTGGTCGCGTCATACAGCACTTCGCCGGGCGTCGCGCAGACGGCCGAGATCGACGACGTGCAGACGATGCTGCCGCGCCCTTTTTCCAGCATCTGCGGCAGCACCGCCTGCGTCATCAGGAACATGCTCTTCACGTTCACGCCCATCAGCCAGTCCCATTCCGACTCCTCGATGTCGAGGAACGGTTTGACGATCAGCGTACCCGCGTGATTGAACAGGATGTCCGCGTTGCCGAACTGCTTGCAGGCCGCATCGACTGCGTTCCGCACGTCCGACTGCTTCGACACGTCGGCGCCGAGGCCGATCGCCTGCAAGCCGGCATCGCGCAGCCGCGACGCGAGCGTGGCGGCCGCGTCGCCGTCGCGGTCGATGATCGCCACCTTCGCCCCCTGCGCGGCGAACAGTTCCGACGCGGCGGCGCCGCACCCGCCCGCGCCGCCGCTCACGATGGCGACCTTGCCGGCCAGGCGCCCGTCGATCTTGACATTCATGAGTCGTTCTCCAGTCTGGTTCGTTCGGACCGCTCAGCTGAACAGCGTCCGAAGATGGTCGTTGAGGAAATGGCCTTCAGGGTCCACGCTGCGGCGCAGTTCGCGGAACGCCTCGGCCTTCGGGAACCAGCGGTCCACGTCGTCGCGGTTCGTGAAGTGCAGCTTGCCCCAGTGCGGACGCGAGCCGTAGTCGCGCAGGATGTCGTCGACGTCCTTCAGGAACGGCCAGTAGTCGACGCCGTTCGGACCGCCCGAGCACGAAATCGTCACGCTGTCCTGATGATTGAACGGGCTGATCCATGCCGGATCGCCCTTCGTGAAGCGGTACTCGACCGGGAAGATGCAGTCGCGATGCTTCGTGAGGATCAGCTCGCGCACGCGGCGCAGCGCCTCCTTGCCGTGTTCGGCGGGCACCGCGTATTCGAGCTCGTGGAAGTTCGCGACGTAATGAATCGCGTAGACCTCGGAGCTGTACGCGATCTTCTCGTGCTCGCCTTCGTAGAACGTGCGCTCGTCGGTGATGTCCATCACCTTGATCTCGCACACGTCGTAGTCCTTCTTCGAATTCGACACCTTCGTGGTATCGGGCAGGCAGTACAGGTGACGGCTTTCGGACGTCGGGCACCAGAAGAACCCGAAATGGCGATGCTTCGCCGCGAGGTCGTCGTACTGTTCCATCAGCGCCTCGAAGTCCTCGCGCCACACGCGGTCGTGCAGCCAGAACGCGTCGGTCACCTGCAGCGTCAGCTCCGACACCACGCCGAACAGGCCGAGGTTCACCTGGGTCGCGTGCAGCAGATCGAGGTCCTGCCGGTCGCTCACTTCCATGATCGAGCCGTCGGGGCGAACGATCCGCATCCCGACCACCTGCGACGACAGGTTGCCCAGCGTCGTCCCCGTGCCGTGCGTGCCGGTTGCGAGCGCACCGGCAATCGCCTGCGAATCGATGTCGCCCTGGTTGACGAGCGAGAAGCCGATGTCCTTCAGATGACGCGTCACCGCATTGATCCGCGTGCCGGCCTTCACCGTGACGCGCTTGCGTCGCTCGTCGACCGCGACGATGCCCTGGTAGTCCTTCAGCGACAGCAGCAGGCCGCTCGTCGCGACGATCGGCGTGAACGAATGTCCCGATCCCGAGCATCGGACGTTCTTGCCCTGGCGCGTCGCGGCCTGCACCAGTTCGGCGATTTCCGCCTCGCTGGTCGGCGACGCCATGTGCGCGGCGACGCACGACTGATTGCCGACCCAGTTCCGCCAGAACCCGCCACGTGGAAGCTCCATCGACGTCTCTCCAGAAAAGTGCCGCCGGACCCGCGCCGGCAGCCGTGTTCGGTTCGTCCGGCAACGAAGCGGGATGCTTCCGGCGCCGGCGCGATGCGTTGTGTTCCGTTCATGCCAAAGGTATTGCGCCGGCCGGCTTTTCACTATCGGATTTCGGCAAGCGAGGGTTTTCTCCGGGAATCGGGCCGCCGGGGTTTTTGACCGGCGCGCGCAGCGGCTACAATGCGTCGATCCGGCCCGCCCCTTCCCGACTCCGATGACGCCGTCCGCCGATCCGAGCGATTTTTCCGGCGCCCCGCCGTTCGCACGCGCGGTGGCGTTCTGCGCGTTCACCGACGTGGAGGAACAGGCGCGGATCTTCGACGGCTGGCATCTCAACTACACGCAGATCTCGGGCGGCCGGTTTCATGGTTCGTCGTCCATCGTGTCGCTCGGCGGCATCCGGCTCCTGGTCGAAGACCTCGACAAGGTGATCCTGCAGCGGGGCGCGGTGCCGTCGGACCGCATCGCGGTGGCCGTGCCGCTGGAACTCGAAGGCCATGCGCGCATGTGCGGCGAGAAGAGCGGGCGCGACAGCCTCCACGTGTTCTCCAGCCAGCCGGTGTTCGAGTTCTATTCGCCCGACCGGCACGTGCTCGTGAACGTCGAGATCGAGCCCGACAAGCTGTCGACGGAGGCGATGCGCACGCTCGCCGCGTCGCTGCGCGCGCGCACCTTCGCGCCGCTGATCCCGATGACGCCCCAGGTCGCTGACCGCCTGCGCGACCTGCTGCGCCACACGATGGCCGCGGCCGCGAAGAGCACGCCGATCGAGGACGTGACGACGCAGGCGCGGATCGAATTGCTCGAACGGACCGTGCTGTATGCGATTTCAGAAGCGATGACGATGCCCGCGCCGGAGGCGAACGCCCTCGCGACGCGGCCGACGAAGTACTGGTCGCTCGTCAACGCGGTGCAGGCGCGGCTGCAGGATGCGTCGACGTGCCCGCTGTCGATCGCCGAACTGTGCGTGCAGCTCGGCATCAGCCGGCGTACCGCGCAGTACGCGTTCAACGACACGCTCAACCTGAATCCGATCGCGTACCTGCGCGCGGTCCGGTTGAATCACGTTCGCCGCGAGCTGCGGCTCGGCGGGTCCGTGACGTCGGCCGCGACGAAGTGGGGCTTCTGGCACCTGAGCAGTTTTGCGCAGGACTACCGCGCGATGTTCGGCGAGTTGCCGTCGGCGACGGCGAGGCGCTACGCGCACCGGGAAGGCTGAGCGTCGATCGCGTGAAGCATGACGCGGCTTCGCGTTGCCCGCGCGTGAACCGAACTTCGATGAAGAAAGCCGCGGCCGAACGTGCGCCGCGGCAGGTTGAAGGCAGGCCGCCGCCGCAGTCGAGCGGCCGGCCCCCATCGGCACCGGCTGCCCTCCCGCGCGCGACCTCTCTACACCGTCACTCCTGCTGTTCCTGCTGCGCCTGCACCTGTCGCTGCTGGATGAACTGCCGCACGTCGCTCATCGTCACGCGACCGGTGTGTTTCGCATCGATCTCGTCGAAGTGCTTCGCGACGAACCCGAGCCCGCCGCTCTGCGCCTGCGCTTTCGTCACCGCCGCGCCGTTGCTCAGTACCGTGTTGCCGCCGAGTCGGGCATCGACGCGCTTCTGCGCCTGCTGCTGCAGCGTCGCGCCGGTCGACGGCAATACCGGTGCCACGCGGGTCGAAGGAAAGAACGGGCCGTCGACGCCGTGCCCGCCGCGCGGCAGCTTCACCGGCGCCACCGCCTGCGGCGGCAATGCGTGGGCGCTGCTCATCACGGCACCGAGGACGATCAACGGGGACATACGCCGCATCAAGTTGATTAGGGACATGATCACTCGCATTCGATGGATGAATAGTGGGTTCCTTTTCGCAAGGAGTCCGTTGTTTACGGTGCCGCTGCCAGCGTCGTCGCGGTGGTCGCGCCCGGCGAGGCGCCGGTCGGCGTGCCGGCCGGGTTCTCATCCGGCCACGGCGGCGGCAGCGTGTGCAGCGTCAGCGCGGTCGGAATCCGCCGGCCCTGATAGAAGAGCTTCAGGTCGCGCTTCATCTGCGGACGGGCCACGTCATCCAGATACGTCATGTGCCCGCCCTGGAAGAAGTTCACCTGCAGCTTCGGGTTCAGCCCCTTCACCGTCTGCAGCCGCGCGAGTTGCTTCTCGGCGTTGAAGAACGGCGTCGCCAGATCGTGGAGGCCGTTCTCCGCGAGCACCCGGAGCTTCGGATTGAGCTGCAGCGCGCCGAGCAGATCGGGGATCGTGTCGGGCATCGGCTGGCCGTCATGCGAGAAGTCCCACACCTGGATGATGTTGTCGTTCAGCGGCAGGTAGGTCGCGTTCGGCGCGGTGTAGCCGAGGTAGTCGGGCATCTGCGTCGCGAGCGCGTTGGTGAACGGCTGCGAGATCAGGATGTCCGACGGATCGCCGTCCGTTTGCAGCCGCGGGTCGGCGTTCGGCAACGACACGCGTCCGTCGTAGCGGCCGATCGTCGTGCCGGGCACCAGGTTCGTGCCGAACGGATTCGCGTTGAAGTAGTCGCGCAACGCGTGCTGCGTGAGGCTCGACGGCAACGACCACAGCGTCAGCGTGGCATCGCTCGGGAACACCGGCGTGCCGAGCGCGTCCGGAATGCCGAGCTGGCTCAGCACCCACGACTGCGAGTACTGCTGCAGCTGGTTGTAGATCAGCGTCGTGAACAACTCGGTCTGCAGTGCATACAGATAGGGATTGACCGGCGCCGGCGACACCTGGTTGAAGTACGCCGCGACCGCCGCATAGCCGGGCAGGTAGCCGGCCACGGTATCGGTCTCGAGCAGCAGCCCCTCGGTCGACTGCGTGATCGCGACCGCTTCCACCGCATCGGCGAAGTAGTTCAGGATCGCCGACTGCAGCACGATCCCCGTCAGGTGCACGCCGGCCGATTCGAGCGCCAGCGCGAGCATGTCGGTACGCGGCGTGCCGTACGATTCGCCGTACAGGTAGATCGGCGACGTGCCGCGGTTGTTGACGTTCAGGTAGCGCTGGATGAAGTCACGCATGATGTTGACGTCCGCATCCGAACCCCAGTACTTCTGGTTGGTGTTCGGCAGCACGGCTTCCGACAGCCCGGTGCCCGGCGGGTCGATGAACACGAGGTCGGTCGTGTCGATCAGGCTTTCCGCGTTGTCGACGAGCGGATAGTTCGGCCAGTTGCTGCCGAACAGCGGATCGGGCGTGGCGACGCGCGTCGGCGCGAACGAGCCGAGCCGCAGCCAGATCGACGACGACCCCGGGCCGCCGTTGTAGACGAACGTGACGGGGCGCGGCTTGCCGTTCGTGCTCGGCACCGTGTACGCGACGTACGACATCGACGCTTCCGCGTTGCCGTTCGCGTCCTGCGCGGTCAGGTGGCCGGTGGTCGTCGTGTAGCTGACCGTCGTGCCGCCGGATTGCCACTGGTAATGCATCACCGCCGCCTTCTCCGAGACCTGCGCGGCCGCGAGGCCGTCGGTCGCGTTCATCGAATAGGCGACGGGGTCGACGTAAGGCTGGTTCGCCGCCGGCGTCTGGCTGCCGGCCGCCTGTTGCGCGCCGGCCTGCTGGCTGGCGGTGGCCTGCGCGAGGCTCGATGCGCCGACCGACGACGAATCGTCGCCGCCGCAGCCCGCAAGCACCATGGTCACGACGGTCAATGCGCCTAGCCCGGCCAGCCGGCCGCGACGTGCCCGGCGGCTGCCGGTAATGCTCCTGTCTGGTTTCATGCCTCGATCCTTGTGTTGGGTCGGATACCGCTTCACACAGGCCGCCATCGCCGGCGAAAAACGCGCAGGCATACCCGCCACTCGCGTTGCACGGTCGGCAGACGGCGGTTGGGGAATGGACTTCTTCGAGAGACTGAACTTGATACAGACACAGCAAACTGCTGGCGGAGAATGATGCGGGAACGCCGCCCCCTGGCAGTTTCGACGACTTATCGTATTACCAATATTTACGACATGACAAAAATAGGCGGTGCTGCGCCGCGTTGTCAAAGATCATTCCGATATTAAAAAATCTCTTATGATGCGAACGGAGATCAGTGTCTGGCATTTGAAAGAAAAACGATTGTTCGAACTGGACACGTTGCGTGAATCATTTTTCCTGAAATGCCGTCCGTTTTGCGCAGATCTCGTAGCGCTTGGCGAGTATTGGAATCGCGCGCAAAGGCCCTTCAAATCGACAGGATTTTTCTTTCATTTTAATTATTCGAATCCGATTAGAGCAAATCGTTGAATAAAGCCCGATATCATCCACAAAATACCGATTCCGACTGTTTACACGACGCACTGAGGAATTATTTACCCGATATCGGAATCAAACCATCGGATGCACTGAACGGCATTGATGCGTAATACGCGGGTATTCGCAACGATGAAGCGATCATTCGCGCCACGCGTTCCGGATCGGATTGCGGCGATCGCGAATCGGGCACGTGATGCGTGGAGGAGAGAGAGGCCGGTGAGCGAGCGACAGCGCACGATTTGCGCGCCGCCGCCGACTCACGCGACGACGTGCGGCAGCGCCGCACGCCGTACTTCAGAGGTTCGACGTGGAGGAGATCAGCGCCCGCCGCCCGGCAGCGCGATATCGATCAGCACCGGATCGTGGTCCGACGAACGATACGCATCCGGCGCGTAGAAGGTCTTCTGCTGCTCGGCCGACTTGTACGCGAGCGTGTACTGCAGCGCGAGCGGCTCGTCCGCGTTGATGTGCCATTCGTGCACGGCCTTCACGTGCGATGCGAGCGGCAGCGACGCGAGCGCGTGATCGAGGTAGCCGGCTTCGCCGTTGTATACGTAGCTGTACGCATTGGCGCCGATCCAGCGCGACACGAGGTTGCGGTAGCCGCGCGATTCGAGCAGGCGGATCGGGTCTTCGTACGTGTAGCTGTTGAAGTCGCCGATCAGCAGCGTGCCCTGCCCCGCGACGCCCGTCGGCGTGCCGGCGAGCCAGTCGGCCAGCTTCGCGGCCGCGCGCGTGCGCGTCGGGTTCCAGCAGCCCTGGCCGTCGCCCTGGTCGAGATCGTCGTTCGCCGCGTCCGGGCAGTTCTTCGACTTCAGATGGTTGACCGCGATCGTCAGCGCCTGCTTGCCGCCGATCCGGCGGAACGACTGCGCGAGCGGCTGGCGGTTCTTGTCGTCGATCGCGAGCGTCGACGCGCGGCCGACGGGTTCGACCGTGCGGCTGTCGTAGATCATCGCGACCGTGATCGCGTCGCCGCCGAGGCGCGACGTGCCCGGATCGACCACGCGCCAGTGGCTGCCGAGCTTCGCCGCGAGCTGGCGCACCGCGCTCAGTTCGCCGTAACCGTTGTTCTGGATTTCCATCAGGCCGATCACGTCGGCGTCGAGCGCCTTCAGCGCGCTGACGATCTTCGCTTCCTGGCGCTGGAATTCCGGGTAGCTCTTCGCGCCGCGGTTGTTCGGATCGTCGAAGCCGCCGCCGAGACCGTTGCCGTTGAAGTAGTTGAGGACGTTGAACGACGCGACGCGCAGGTTCGATTTCGGATCGCGCGCCGGGGCGTTGGCGCGCGGGTTCGAACGCGTGTCGAACGCCGGCGCGGCCGCGCCGGGCAGCGGCTGCACGCGCCATGCGCCATAACGCACCTCGAGCACGCCTTCGACGTCGCGCACGGTGTAGCCCGAGCGCAGCGTGTTGGCGGCCGACAGTTCGGGCGCCGGGTAAGGCACGGTCGCCGGGTTCTGCTTGTTCGAGCCGTCGTCGAGGATCAGCCGGTTGCGTGCGTTCGCATCGATCTGCGTCTGCGCCTGCGACGGCGGCACCACGCTCGTCGGCGTGTGCAGGCGGCCGTTGCTCAGCATCACGCTGCCGTAGCGGCCGAGCTCGTAGTTGTCGGTGACGGTGAGCGTCTGCGGCAGGCGCACGCGCATCCCTTCGTACGCGGCGAACGCGTTCGGGTTGTCGACCGGCAGCGTGAGCGTCGCGGGCGTGACCGTCTGGCCGTTCGCGCACACCGCGATCGCGCCCGACAGCGTCAGCTGCGTCTGCCCGTATTTTTCCTCGACCTTGCCGCTCACGTGCACGAGATCGCCGGCCTTCGCGCGCGCTTTCGGCGCATAGACGAACAGCCCTTCGGACACGCCCGGCTGGTTGCGGCGCTGCGCGTCGGCCTGCTGGACGAAGAAGCCGCCGAAGCCGTCCGTGCCGCCGAAATCGGCGGTGACGACCGCTTCGATCGACACGTTCTGGCCAGCCAGCGGCGACGGCGCGCCCGGCCCCTGGATGTCGGCGATCGGCGTCGTGCTGCCGCCGCAGTTCGGGCTGACGGGGGCGGCAGTGGCGGCGAAGACCGGTGCGGCAAGCGTGGGAAGCAGCAATAGCGGGGCAAACAGGCGGATTGTCGAGCGCATGACGGGGAATCCCGGTTGTGAGGATAGCGAAAGCTTAGCGGCGCTCGATGACAGTTGTTAGTAACCGGAAGACAGATGAACGTAATCTTCGACACCGCTGCGCGATGGCGATCGACCGCGCGCCCGCGGTCGAAAAGCGGGAAATCGCCTGACGAATCCCGTCCCCTGTTGCGACGATTTCCCGATGCCGGCTTCGCCCCGCCAACCGTGGAGCTAAACCGTCCCCGGCAACGCGCTCGACACGAGCACGGCAGCCACCATCAGCACGCCGGCCAGCACGACCGCCTCGATCCGCAGCACCGCGCCGAACCGGCGCAACAGGCCGGCCGGCGTCGCAGCGTCCGGGTCCTTCAGCGCCGCCAGCAGCTTCGGCATCTCGAAGAACCGGTTGTGCCCGCCGAGCGCCGCCGCGATCAGCACGAGCGCGAGCTTGAACAGCAGGATCTGCCCGTACGTCGACCCGAGCAGGTTCGCGGGCGTATCGACACCGCGCCAGCCGTTGTAGGCGCCGGTCGCGAACAGCACGATCAACGCATACGTCGACGCATCGGACAGCGACTGCACGAACGAAGCGCCGGTCGCGCGTTCGCTCGCGGGCATGCCGGCCAGACGCGGCATCACGCCGAACGCAGTCACGAACACGAGCCCGACCCATGCGCTGATCGCCAGCAGATGCAGCCAGTCGACCCACACCGGCACGCTGAACAGCCCCGCGTCGACCGGATGCCCGCCGTTGCTGCGCGAGAGTGCGATGCCCGCGAGCGCGGCCCACATCGCGAACGGAAAGCGCGTGTCGTTCGCACCCCGAAGCAATGACAGCAGCACGACGACCGCCGTGAACACCGCACCGGCCAGCCACGCGTGGCCGAAGCCGGTGCCGGCGAGCATCGAGCGGACGGCCGGCCCGGCGTCCAGCATCGACACGTCGCTCATCAGCGCGCAGTGCGCCCAGAACGCGGTGGTGCTCGCGAGCAGCGACACGGCGGACGCGATGCGCAGCGTCGCGACGAGACGCCGCGCGATGCCGTGCTGCCACGCCGACTCGCCGCGCGCGAGCCAGTGGCTGCCGAGCAGCGCGCCGACGACGACGGCGAATCCGGTGTTCTGGATCGCCACCGACACGAGCCTCAGGAGGCCGACGAAGCCCTCGTTCACCCCTTCACCCTGAACGTATAGGTACCCTTGGTGCGATGCGCGTCGGCCGTCATCGCCACCCACTGCACCGTGTACGCGCCGGGCGCGAGCTTCGGGATCGCGACGGTCATCACGCGCGGATTCGACGCATCGACTTTCGCCTTTTCGTGCGCGACGGCGTTGCCGCTCGCGTCCGACACCTTCACCAAGCTGAACGCCGGTTCGAGGTCTTCGTTGAACGTCAGCCGCAACGTGTCGGGCGCGGTATCGACCGTGCTGCCCGTCGCCGGCGCGGCGCTTTCCAGCTTGCCGTGCGCGAATGCCGCGGCCGGCACGGCGGCGGCGATCGCGCCGGCCGCGGCGAGGGCGGCCAGCCGCCCGAGAGTGATGATCTTCATGGTCATCCCCGTCATCACGGTTTCTTCAGCTCGACGACGGTCAGCGCGCCGCTCACGTCCTCGGCGACGAAGTCGACCTTGTCGCCCACCTTCACCTGCGACAGCATCGCCGGGTCCTTGACCTTGAACACCATCGTCATCGCATCCATCCCGAGGTTATCCAGCGGACCGTGCTTGATCGTCAGCTTGCCGGTGCCCGCATCGATCTTGCGGATCTCGCCGTGCGACATCCCGCGCTTCGCGTCGGCGCCCTGCATCGCGCCGCCGCTCATGTCCATGCCGGCCATGTCGCCAGCCGCGTACGACGCGGCGGAAAACGCCAGCATGCAACCCGTTGCAATCGAAACCAGTCCCTTCTTCATCGTGCGTGCTCCTGAGTGAATGAAACGAAAACCGGCGGCCGCATCGTCGCGGCCGCCGCATGCGGCCTGCCGCTCAACCGTCCGGCAATTCGCCGGTGTATTCGTACGCGACGGTGCCCTTCGGATGCCGGAACCAGCCCGGATCGCGATAGTCGTTGCGGCCGAGCCCCTGCCGCACCTTGCAGACCGTGAACATGCCGCCCATCTCCAGCGGCCCGAACGGGCCGGTGCCCGTCATCATCGGCAGCGTGTTGTCGGGCAGCGGCATCTCCATGCCGCCCATCGCGCCGCCGGTGCTGCCCATCGCCATGTAGTCGGGCACGAGCTTGCCGATCTTCTGCGCGAGATCCTTCTGCGGCACGCCGATCAGGTTCGGCACCTGGTGACCCATCGCGTTCATCGTGTGATGCGACTTGTGGCAATGGAACGCCCAGTCGCCCGGACGATCGGCGGTGAACTCGATCGCGCGCATCTGGCCGACCGCGACGTCGGCCGTCACCTCCGGCCAGCGCGCCGCCGGGGGAATCCAGCCGCCGTCGGTGCCGGCCACCTCGAAGCTGTAGCCGTGCAGGTGGATCGGATGGTTCGTCATCGTCAGGTTGCCGAAACGAATCCGCACGCGATCGCCCGCCCGCACCGGCAGCGGGTCGATGCCCGGAAACACGCGCGAGTTGAACGTCCACATGTTGAAGTCCGTCATCTCGTTCACGCGCGGCGTGTAGCTGCCCGGATCGATGTCGTACGCGGCGAGCAGAAAGACGAAGTCGCGATCGACCGGCATCGTCGCGCGATCCTTCGGATGCACGATGAACATGCCCATCATCCCCATCGCCATCTGCACCATCTCGTCGGCGTGCGGGTGATACATGAACGTGCCGTGCGCCTCCAGCTGGAACTCGTAGACGAAGGTCTTGCCGGGCGGGATATGCGGCTGCGTAAGGCCGCCGACGCCGTCCATGCCGTTGGGCAGCCGCAGCCCGTGCCAGTGGATCGTCGTGTGCTCGGGCAAGCGGTTCGTCACGAAGATGCGGACCTTGTCGCCTTCGACGGCCTCGATCGTCGGGCCCGGCGACTGGCCGTTGTAGCCCCACAGGTTCGCGTTCATCCCTGGCGCCATCTCGCGCACGACGGGTTCGGCCGTCAGGTGGAACTCCTTCCAGCCGTTCTTCATGCGCCATGGCAGCGTCCAGCCGTTCAGCGTCGCGACGGGCGTGTACGGGC
Organism: Burkholderia sp. Bp8986; assembly: GCF_003854225.1. NCBI lineage: Bacteria > Pseudomonadati > Pseudomonadota > Betaproteobacteria > Burkholderiales > Burkholderiaceae > Burkholderia > Burkholderia sp. Bp8986. Next base: position 22,722 of record NZ_QTQM01000035.1, read on the forward strand.
GGCCGTTGGGCGGCACGAGCGGCGGCTGCGTGCCGGCCTTCGCCATCGTGGGCGCTTCGGGCAGCGATGCCGCGCCGGCCTTGCTGACCATCGCCGCACCGAGCAGCGCGGCACCCGAGCCGCTGAGAAATTGTCGACGGGACACCATGTCAATGACCTTCCGGATGCGTTGCGGGCGCTGGTTGCGCCACGGGTGAAGAAGCCGGCCGCGACGCAGCGTCGGGCGTGGATGCGGCGGGAGCGTCCGCGCGTGGCGTTGGCTGTGTTGGCTGTGTTGGCTGTGTTGGCTGTGTTGGCTGTGTTGGCTGTGTTGGCTGTGCTGGCTGTGCTGGCTGCGTTGCCTGCGTCGCCTGCGTCGCCTGCGTCGCCTGCGTTGCCTGCGTCGGCTGCGTTGCCTGCGTCGCCTGCGTTGCCTGCGTTGCCTGCGTTGCCTGCGTCGCCTGCGTCGCCTGCGTTGCCTGCGTTGCCTGCGTTGCCTGCGTTGCCTGCGTTGCCTGCGTTGCCTGCGTTGCCTGCGTCGCCTGCGTTGCCTGCGTCGGCTGCGCCTGCGTTGTCTGCCCAGTCGGCAGCCGGCCGCCGACGGCCGCCTGCAGATCGGTTTCGGCGAGCCAGTAGTCCTTCAGCGCATCGATGTAGCCGTTCACAGCGCCAACCTGCTCGCGCGCATCGGCCAGCAGCTCGAACACGCTCGCGAGCATCCCGTTGTAACGCAGCAGCAACTCGTCCGAGATCGTCCTGCGCAGCGGCACGACTTCGTCGCGATAGTGCTTCGCGACGTCGTAGCGCGTCGTGTATGCCGCATACGATTCGCGCACTTCCGAGCGCGCGTCGATGGCCGTCTGCGCGAGCCGGTTCGCCGACTGCATGTAGACGGCCTCGGCCCGCGCGACCTTCGCGCCGCCCCAGTCGAACAGCGGAATCTCCACGCTGATCTCGTAGCCGTGCTCGTGCCCCTTGTCGGTCTCGTAGTTGTTCACGTAGCCGAGATCGACCGCGTTGACGAAGCGTGTCGCCTTGCTGAGCCCGAGCGACGACGCGACGCCCTGCGTCCGCAGCTTCGCGGCCTGGATGTCGAGGCGGTTGTGCATCGCGTAGCGTTCGAGATCGGGCAGATCGGGGCGTGCGTTCGGCAGGTCGGGCAAGCGCTCGGGCAGCGCGTACCGCGTGCGCTCGCCCCACAACCCCATCGCGCGCGTGAGCTTCTCGCGCGCGGCCACGGCCTGCTGCTGCGCCTTCGCCTGCTGCGCGACCGCGTCCGCATGGAACGCCTGTTCGCGTGCGTAGTCGAGCCGGCTGGAATTGCCGGCCTGCCGCATGCGCTGCGCGAGTTCGGCGGCCGCGCTCGCGGCGTCGCGGACCTGTTGCGCATAATTCGCGGCCTGTTCGGCCGCGACGGCTTCGACATACGCACGGCGCGCGTCGGCCGCGACCTTCAGCATCGCGTCGGCGGTTTCGAGCTTGGTCTGCTCGAAGCGGCGGCGTTCGATGTTCGTCGCGAGCGGCAGCGTCAGCAGCGCGAACACGTTGGCCGAGAACGTACGGCCGAGACTCAGTTCACCGTCGCCGGCCCGCGTGCGGCTGAACGAGAAGCGCGGGTTCGGCAGCCGGCCTGCCTGCACGAGGTCGGCCTCCGACAGCCCGAGTTCCGCGTATGACGCCTGCAGGCCCCGGTTGTTCAGCAGTGCAAGCTGCACCGCGTCGTCCATCGACAGCAGTTTCGCGAGCAATTCCTTCGTCCGCTGGTCGACGGCTTCGCGGTCGGCGTCGGTCCTGACGATGACCGCGTCTTTCCCGATCCGCTCGGATGCGGCGGACGACACGGCGTCGAAGCCGCCGTCCTTCGAAAACGTCGTGCAGCCGGCGAGAAATGCCAGCGCGAGCACGGTCGCGCCGATTCGCGGTGAAATCGCAAATCGCGTCATTGCCCGGCCCCTCCGTGCGTCGAATGGGCTGCGCCGCCCGCCGGGTTTCCGGGCTTCGCGTGTCCGGTCGCGGGTCCCTTCGTGGGGGCCTTCACGGGCCGCTCCATCACGTCCCGGTTCAATTGCTTCCAGCCGGGGCCGGCGTCGTCGCGATACGGCACGTAGCCGTCGAACGCGGACGCCGTCGTGACGTCCGGCACCGACGCGGCTGCATCGGCCGGATCGGAAAAGGCGGTTTGCGCGGGCGCGAGCGACGGCACGAGGCTCGCCGCGCCAAGCAGCGCCGCAATGATCAATCGCATGGATGTTTCTCGTCGTGAGTCGTGCGGCGGACGTCGTGCGTTCGCCGGCACCGTTTGTGGATCGCGGCCGGTGGCCGCGGGCAGGGACTAGACGGAAATCCGGCGCGGCGGCCTGTCGATGCCGCCGGTCAGGAACGACACGACGACGGTCGAAGGCGCGAAAGAGACGATCGCGGTACCGATGTCCGACGTAACGGGCACCGCAGGCACCTCCGCCATGCCCGTGCCGAAACAGCAGGATCCGCAGGCGGAACAAGGCGTCGCATGCCGCGAGTGGTTGTCGTGCTCATGCGGTTCGCCGTGCATGCGCTGCATTGCAGGCGACGCAGCGGGCACAGCGGCGCTCGCCCCAGGCTCCGCATGCGGCACCGCAGCGACCGCGCCCGCGCACTGCATCGACCCGGCCGCGAACGACTGGATCGGCACGCACAGCGCCAGCAGCACGACGAGGATGAATTTGCGCCAGTACGACATGGATGCGGAATCAGGCAGACAATGACCGGATGAACGGGAGCGGCACCGCGACGGCGCGCTCCGGACACAAGACGGCCGCAGCTTATCGCCGCCGGCGTGACGACGACATGGCCGAAACATGACCGGATTTTCATGAAGGGCGGCACGGCATCGCACGCGCGCCGGATGACAATTCCGTCATCCGCCGGTCATCTTTCGCGCACGCGCGGCGCCGTAAGCTCACGCGTTACACTGACCGGCCGGAATCACCCACGGCCTGCACCACCATGCGGATACTGATAGTCGAAGACGAACCCAAGATGGCGTCGTACCTCCGCAAGGGGCTGACGGAGGCGAGCTACACGGTCGACGTGGCCGAGAACGGCCAGGACGGGCTGTTCCTCGCGCTGCACGAGGATTTCGATCTCGTCGTGCTCGACGTGATGCTGCCGGAACTGGACGGCTTCGAGGTGCTTCGGCGCCTGCGCGCGCAGAAGCAGACGCCGGTGCTGCTGCTGACGGCCCGGGAGGCGATCGAGGACAAGGTCACGGGGCTCGAACTGGGCGCCGACGATTACCTGCTCAAGCCATTCGCGTATGCGGAGTTCCTCGCCCGCATCCGCTCGCTGCTGCGCCGTGCGCCGCGCAATGCGCGCGAGATCCTGCAGGTCGCCGATCTGGAAGTCGACCTGATCAAGCGCCGCGTGCGACGCGCCGACACCCGCATCGACCTGACCGCGCAGGAATTCGCGCTGCTGCAACTGCTCGCGGAACGCGAGGGCGAGGTGCTGACGCGCACCTTCATCACGTCGCAGATCTGGGACATGAATTTCGACAGCGACACGAACGTCGTCGATGCGGCGATCAAGCGCCTGCGCGCGAAAATCGACAACGCGTACGAGAAGAAGCTGATCCACACGATCCGCGGGATGGGCTACGTGCTCGAGGATCGCGCGTGACCGGCGGCCCCGCCCCCTATTCGCTGCTCCGGCGCCTGACGCTCGCGTTCGCGGCCGTGGCCGCGCTCGTGTTCGCGCTGACCGGCGCGTACCTGTACCGCTCGCTGTCCGCCGAATTGATCCGGCGCGACGACATCGAAATCGCCGGCAAGCTCGACCAGTTCCTGCAGCTCGCGCGGACGAGCGGCTCGACCGCCGCCCTGCGCGCCGACCCGGCCGTCTTCCATGAAGTGCTGCTGTCGCATCCGGGCGTCTATCTCGGCATCTACGACGGCGCGAACCGCCCGCTCGTCGAACACACCGACGCGGCCGGCCACACCCTCGCATCGGTGATCGCACGGCCGCAGCCGGCCGGTGCCTCGCGCGCGGCCGACAGCCCGTTCACCTGCGCGCCGCCCGGCATCGGCCCGTCGCGCTGCGTGCGTGCACGCGCCACGCTGCCGTCGGGCGAAACCGTCCAGGTCGCGGTGGCGCGCACGGCGGCCGATCGCCAGTCGCTGCTCGAAAGCTATCGCGTCGACATCTGGCTCGCGGCCGCGCTCGGCGCGCTGCTGGTCGGCGCGCTCGGCTACGCGGTCGCGTCCCGCGGCCTGCGTCCGGTCGAGAGCCTCGGCCGGCAGACGTCGCGCATCGAGGCGCACAACCTCAACGCGCGTCTCGACGCACGCGGCGGCCCGGTCGAGTTGCGCGAGCTCGCCACCTCGGTCAACCGGATGCTCGACCGGCTCGAGCGCGCGTTCGTGCGGCTGTCGCAGTTCTCGTCCGACCTCGCGCACGACATGCGCACGCCGCTCGCGAACGTGATCAGCGCGTCGCAGGTCACGCTGTCGCGCGCCCGCACCACCGAGGAATACGAAGCGCTGATCGATTCGAACATCGAGGAATGCGAACGGCTGCAGCGGATGATCGAGAACATGCTGTTTCTCGCGCGCACGGACAACGCGCGGCAGCACCTGAAGACCGCCGAACTCGACGCCGGCAACGAACTGCGCCGGCTCGCGTCGTATTTCCAGGCGCTGGCCGACGAGGCCGGCGTGCGGCTCGACGTGCGCGGCGAAGCGCCGGTCGTCGCGGACGCGACGCTGTTCCGCCGCGCCGTCAGCAACCTCGCGTCGAACGCGCTCGAACACGCGGAAGCCGGGTCGACGATCGAGCTGGCCGTCTCGACCCGGCCCGGTTTCGCGGTCGTCGAAGTCACGAACCGCGGCGTGGCGATTCCGCCCGAACAGATCGAGCGGATCTTCGAGCGCTTCTACCGGATCGATTCGTCGCGGCACGGCGCGGCGCGCAACGCGGGGCTCGGGCTCGCGATCGTCAAGTCGATCGTCGAACTGCACCGCGGCAAGGTCGAGGTCGTGAGCCAGGGCGGACGCACGACGTTCGCGCTGTATTTCCCGGCCGGCGCTGCGTGACACGCGCGTGACGCCGCCGCGCGCGCACACCGATTGCTTCCTGGAATTGCATGTGCGTCCGTCGGAAGGCGGCTTACCATCCCGGATGAAGCGGCATGACCGCACACGCTTGCCGAAAGCGGCCGGCTCGGCTAGACTGCCCTTCGTCTTTGGGGAGTAGCCTGCTTTCCATCCCCGGAAAGCGAATGCGTCAACACACTCGGCCTGCGGCCGTGGCGTATTCGGCCGTATCGGTCTGGCGAGACCATCGACGCATCGCGTCGTTCCTGGTCGGACGTCGGCAGATGCGTCATGGTTCGTCCACGTCCGACCACGGAGTCCCCATGTTCCTCCTGGCTTCCCTCTCGCATTTCGCCACTGCCCGCCTGCCTGCCTGCGGAGGTGCCGCATGACCTTGATGCTCGTCGAACTGGCGTTCATGCTGATCGTCATCCTGGTCGCGGCCGAACTCTTCACGAATGCGCTCGAACATCTCGGCGAACGGCTGAAGATTTCCGAAGGCGTGACCGGTTCGCTGTTCGCCGCCGTCGGCACCGCGCTACCCGAAACGATGGTGCCGCTGCTCGCGCTCGCGGGCGGCACGTCGAACGCGGCGGTCAACGAGGAGATCGGCGTCGGCGCGATTCTGGGCGCGCCGCTGATGCTCGCGACGCTGACGACCTTCCTGATGACGCTCGCCGTGATCCGCTCGCGCGGACTGACCGGCACGATCGCGCCCGAGCGGACCGGCTTCGTGCGCGACCTGAACTACTTCATCGCCGCATTCGCGCTCGCCACCGTCGCGATGTTCGTCCCGCATCACGTGTGGGCGGTCCGCGCGCTGCTCGCCGCGATGCTGGTCGGCGTCTACGTGATGTACGTCGTGATGACGTTCCGCGCGTCGACCCGGCTCGTCGATGCCGGGCACGGCACCGAGGCGCCGCACGCGATGTTCCTGTCGCGCGTCGGGCTGCCGACCAACCTCGCGACCATCGCGCTGCAGCTCGCGCTCGGCGTCGCGCTGCTCGTCGGCGGGGCGAAGGGCTTCATCCACGGCGTCGAAGGCGTGTCGCACCTGCTCGGTATTTCCGCGCTGCTGCTGTCGCTGATCATCGTGCCGATCGCGACCGAGTTGCCGGAAAAGGTCAACAGCGTGCTGTGGATCCGCCGCAAGAAGGACACGCTCGCGTTCGGCAACATCACCGGCGCGATGGTGTTCCAGGGCACGCTGCTGCCGGCGATCGGCATCATGCTGACGCCGTGGGAGCCGCGCCCCGAAGTGCTGACCGGCGTGGTCATCACGCTCGCGGCGGCAGTCTGGCTGCGTGTCAATGCGCGTGCGCGCGGGCTCGCGATCTGGGCGCTGCTGGCGAACGGGGCCGGGTATGTCGGCTATCTGTTCGTGACGCTGACGCGCTGAAGACGCTGAATGCACTGAACACGCTCGACGGCGCGGATCGGGCGCGTCGCCCGACAGGCGTACGCCCCCCGAACGCGACCGTCGTCACCGCACCGCGCTTGACGACGCTCGCGGCGGGCGGCCATGCCGCCCGCTTCCCCGCGCTTACGACGCCTTCACGAGCCTGACGATCGTCAGCGTGCCGTTGACGTTCTCGACGCGGACCTTCACCTTGTCACCCGCATGGACCTCGGCGAGCATGGCCGCGTCCTTCGCCTTGAACGCCATCGTCATCGGCGGCATCCCGACGTTCTCGAGCGCGCCGTGCTTCAGCGTGATCTTGCCGCTCGCGGCATCGACCTTCTTCACCTCGGCATCGGTCAGCGCGGCGTGCGACTCGGCCGCACCGCCCGACGACATCTTCATGCCGGACATGTCCATGCCCGGCATGTCGCCCGCGGCCAGCGCGGGAACAGCGAACACGCCGGTCGCGAAAACGGCAGTGGCGGTGGCGATCAATTGATTCATCTTCATCGAGACTCTCCAGTGGGGGTGGACGGCACGTTCATGCCGTGAGGAACTGCATCGGACTGCCGCTGACGCCTCGCGCCTCGCGCACGACGGCGCTGCAGCAGAAGCCACGCGGCGGGAATGACGAACATCGACAGCAGCGGCGCGGTGATCATGCCGCCGACCATCGGCGCGGCGATGCGCTGCATCACTTCGGAGCCGGCGCCGTGTCCGACCATGATCGGCACGAGGCCGGCCAGCACGACGGCGACCGTCATCGCTTTCGGCCGCACGCGCAGCACCGCGCCTTCGCGAATCGCGTCGAGCAGCACGGCATCGGTCAGCGGCGCGCCGGCGTCGAGGCGGCGCTGCAGCGCGCCCTTCAGGTACAGCAGCATCACGACGCCGAACTCGGCGGCCACGCCCGCCAGCGCGATGAAGCCCACCGACGTCGCGACCGACACCGCGTGGCCCAACGCCCAGACGAGCCAGAAGCCGCCGATCAGCGCGAACGGCACCGTAGACATCAGCAGCAGCGCATCGGCCGCGGAGCCGAACGTGACGAACAGCAGCACGAAGATCACGACGAGCGTCACCGGCACCACGGTGCGCAGCGTCGCCGCCGCGCGTTCGAGATACTCGAACTGTCCCGACCACGCGATCGAATAGCCGGGCGGCAATGCGACCTGTTGCGCAACGACCTGCCGCATCGCACGGACTGCCGTACTCAGATCGGTGCCGCGGATATCGACGTACACATAGCCGGACAGCCGCGCGTTCTCGCTGCGGATCATCGGCGGCCCGTCGGCGATCGCGATGCGCGCGACGTCGCCGAGGCGGATCTGCGCGCCGCGCGCGGTGACGACCGGCAGTTGCCGCAGGTTCTCGAGCGAATCGCGGAGCTCGCGCGGATAGCGCAGGTTGATCGGGAACCGCTCGCGCCCCGCGATCACTTCGCCGACATCCTCGCCGCCGATCGCCGACGACACCACCGACTGGATGTCGGCCACCGACAGCCCATAGCGCGCGGCCGCGAGCCGGTCGACGTCGACGTCGAGGTAGCGGCCGCCGTTCAGCCGTTCCGCGAGCGCCGACGTGACGCCCGGTACCTGTTTCACCGCCGCCTCGACCTGCGTCGCGATCGCGTCGATCCCCGCCAGGTCCGGCCCGGAAATCTTCACGCCGACCGGCGTCTTGATGCCGGTGGAGAGCATGTCGAGCCGGTTGCGGATCGGCGGCACCCACACGTTCGACAGGCCCGGCACCTTCACCGTGCGATCGAGTTCGTCGACGAGCTTCTCCGGCGTCATCCCCGGCCGCCATGCGCTGCGCGGCTTGAAGCGGATCGTCGTTTCGAACATCTCGAGCGGCGCGGGATCGGTCGCCGTATCCGCGCGCCCCGACTTGCCGAACACCGTGTCGACCTCGGGCACGGTCTTGATCAGCCGGTCAGTCTGCTGCAGCAGTTCGCTCGCCTTGTCGGCCGAGATGCCCGGCAGCGCGGTCGGCATGTACAGCAGATCGCCTTCGTCGAGCGGCGGCATGAACTCGCCGCCGAGACGCGACAACGGCACGGCCGTCAGCAACAGCGCGGCGAGCGCGACGCCGATCGCGCGCCACGGGCGCCGCAGCGTCGCTTCGAGCAGCGGCCGGTACACGCGGGTCAGCACGCGGTTGATCGGGTTCGCGTGCTCGGGCGGAATGCGGCCGCGCACGAGATATCCCATCAGCACCGGCACCAACGTCACCGACAGCGCGGCCGCGGCGGCGATCGTGTAGGTCTTCGTGAACGCGAGCGGCGCGAACAGTTTGCCTTCCTGACCTTCGAGCGAAAACACCGGCACGAACGACAGCGTGATGATCAACAGCGAGAAAAACAGCGCCGGCCCGACCTCCGCGGCCGATGTCGCGACGAGTTCCCAGCGCCGCGCCGTCGTGATCGGCTCGCCGGGATGCGCGTGGCCGTATGCCTCCAGATGCTTGTGCGCGTTCTCGATCATCACGATCGCCGCATCGATCATCGCGCCGATCGCGATCGCGATGCCGCCCAGCGACATCAGGTTCGCGTTCACGCCCTGGTAGCGCATCACGATGAACGCAACCAGCACGCCGAGCGGCAGCGACAGGATCGCGACGAACGCGCTGCGCAGGTGGAACAGGAATACCGCGCAGACGATCCCGACGATCACGAACTCCTCGATCAGCTTGTCGCGGAGGTTGTCCACCGCGCGCTCGATCAATTGCGAGCGGTCGTAGGTCGTGACGATGTCGACGCCGGGCGGCAGCGATCGCTTCAGGTCGGCGAGCTTCGCCTTCACCGCGTCGATCGTCGTCAGCGCGTTCTTGCCCGAGCGCATCACGACGACGCCGCCCGCCACCTCGCCCTGCCCGTCCAGCTCCGCGATCCCGCGCCGCATCGCCGGGCCGACCTGGATGCGCGCGACGTCGCCGAGCAGCACCGGTGTGCCCGCGTCGTCGGTGCGCAGCACCACGTGCCGGAAGTCGTCGAGCGTGCGCAGGTAGGCGGACGAACGCACCATGTACTCCGACTCGGCCAGCTCGACGACCGCGCCGCCCGATGCCTGGTTGGCCTTGCCGAGCGCGTCCGCGACCGCCGCCTGCGTGATGCCGTACGCGCGCAGCTTGTCCGGATCGAGCACGACCTGGTACTGGCGCACCATCCCGCCGACGCTCGCCACTTCCGACACGTCCGGCACGGCCTTCAGCTCGAACTTCAGGAACCAGTCGTTGAGCGCACGCAGTTGCCCGAGGTCGTGACGGCCGGTGCGATCGACGAGTGCGTACTCGTACACCCAGCCGACCCCGGTCGCATCCGGCCCGAGCGACACGGTCGCGCCCGCGGGCAGGCGGCTCTGCACCTGGCTCAGGTATTCGAGCACGCGCGAACGCGCCCAATACGGGTCGGTGTGGTCGTCGAACAGCACGTAGACGAACGCGTCGCCGAACGACGAGTACGCGCGCACGGTCTTCGCGCCCGGCACGCCGAGCAGCGTCGTCGTCAGCGGATAGGTGACCTGGTCCTCGACGACCTGCGGCGCCTTGCCCGGATACGACGCCTTGACGATCACCTGCGTGTCCGACAGGTCGGGCAGCGCATCGAGCGGCGTCTGCCGCAGCGCATGCACGCCCCACGCCGCAATCAGCACGGTGGCGAGCAGCACCAGGAAGCGGTTGCGGACGGACCAGCGAATCACGTGCGCGATCATCGCGTGCCTCCCTGCGGCTCGACCTTCGTCAGCCGGTAGCCGTCCTCGCGCTGCACGAACGCGAAACGCACCGTCTGGCCAGCCTTCACGTCCGGGAACGCGTGTGCCGACGGCTTGCCGAACGCCATCGTCATCGCGCCCCAGCCGAGTGCCGGCACCGGCTGATGCGAGAACGTGATGTCGTCGTCGGTGACTTGCTCGACCTTGCCGGTGGTTTCATACACCGGCGCGGCCGCGGCGGCCGGCGCTTGCGCGGCGCTCGCGCTCGCCGCGCCTTCCAGCCGCGGCAGCACGCTTTTCAGGCTCGCTTCCGAATCGATCAGGAACTGCCCCGATGCGACGACCGTATCGCCTTCGCTCAACCCGTCGAGCACTTCCGTGTCGCCGCCGACGTCGTTGCCCACCGTCACCGGCAGCGGCCGGAGCCGGCCGTCGCCCGTCTTCACGATGACGATCGTGCGCTTGCCGGTCGCGATCACCGCTTCGGATGGCACCAGCAGGCGCGACACCGCCTTCCGTGCCGCGACATGCACGCGCATCAGCATGCCGGGCGTGAGCCTGAGCGCCGCATTGTCGATCTCCACGCGCGCCTGCAGCGTGCGGCTGCCCGTGCTGATGCCGGGCAGCACTTCGCGGATGCGGCCGGTGAAGTGCCGCGCCGGATCGCCCGCGAACGTCGCGTCGACCGCCATCCCCGGCTGCACGTTCAGCGCGAGCGCTTCCGGCACCTCGACGATGAGCCAGAGCGTCGACAGCCCCGCGATCTTCGCGAGCGTCTGTCCCGGCGCGACCATCGCGCCGTCCCGCACGTTCAGTTCGCTGACGACGCCGGTTTCCGGCGCGCTCAGCACGACGTGCGTCTGCGCGCGGCCGGCGCGATCGAGCGCGGCGATCATCGCGTCGGGCATCGACAGCGCACGCATCCGCGCGCGCGACGCATCGAGCAGGCTGCCGTCCATCCCGCCCCGCTTGAACGCGAGATATTCCTCCTGCGGCGCGAGCCATTCCGGCACGAACAGCGACGCGATCGGCGCGCCCTTTTCGATGCGCTGCATCGGCGCCCGTGCGTAGAGCCGGTCGATGTAGCCGGTGACGCGCGACTGCACGACGTCCGCGCGCGATTCGTCGAATTGCGTGGTGCCCACCGCATCGAAACCGTCCGCCGTCTGCTGCCGGCGCACGGTCGCATAGCGGATGCCGAGGTTCTGCTGCAGGCCCGGATCGATCCGGACGCCGCGTGCATCGCCGCCCTCGTCCGCATAGACGGGCTGCAATTGCATGTCCATGAACGGCGATTTCCCCGGTTTGTCGAAGTGCTGGTTCGGCACCATCGGGTCGTGCCAGTACAGCACCTTGCGTCCTGCCTGCGAATCGGGCGTGCCTGCCGCCGCGACGGCAGCCGTTGCCGCGCCGCCCGATGCATGGCGCATGCCCGCGACATAACCCGCGCCGAGCAGCGCCGCGCCCGCGCATGCCAGCAGCACCGCACGCGCCAGTGATTGCTTCGTCATGAGGTTCTCCTTCACTGCGCGGCGGCCATCGTCGACGGCACGACCTGATATTCGAGCTGCGCCCAGGTCCGCGACACGTCGCGTCCGAGCTCGAGCACCTGCAACTGCGCGTCCAGTTGCGCGCGCCGGGCGGCGAACGTGTCGGCGAGCGAACCGGTGCCGGCCCGGTAGGCGGCCGTGGCGAGCTGCACGCGCTGCCCGGCGGCGGGCAACAGCGATTCGCGCAGGGTCGCGAGGCGTTCGCGGCCGCTTGCCAGCGTTTCGGACTGCGTACGGATATCGGCTTGCACTTGACGCAGCGTGTCCTCGTACATCAGGCGCGCCTTCGTCGCGAGCGCGGCCTTTTCGGCGACGTCGCGGTTCTGCCGGTTCTTGCGATCGAGCGGCAACGGGATCGTGACGCCGACGGACACCATGTTCGAATACGCGCCGCCGCGCTGCTGGTACGCGATCTCCCACGTCCAGTTCGGGCTGCGCTCGCTGTCGGCCACCGCGGCGTCGGCCTCGGCGACCGCGATGTCGTCCGCGGCGGCGACGAGCGCCGGTTGCGACACGCGCAGTTCGTCCGGCGGCAACGACGCCACGAAGGATTCGGGCGCGGGCGGCGTACCCGTCACGTCCGTGACGGGCGCAGCCGTCCAGCGGCCGAGCGCGATGAGTGCGGTGCGATAGGCCTGCCGCGCGTCGAGCACCTGATCCTGCGTTTGCGCCAGCATCGCGCGAGCCTGGACGACTTCGCCCGCGCTCGCCTTCGCGCCGCGATACGACGCCTGCGTCGCGTCGAGCTCATGCCGCATGTGATCGAGCAGCGCCTGGCGAAGCGCGAGCGCCTGCTTCGCGTAGATGGCGTCGAGCCAGGCCGCCGCGGTCCGCTGGCGCACCGTGGCCAGCTGCACGAGATAGTCCGCGCGTTCGCGGCCGACTCGCTCGTCGGCCAGCGCCGCGCGCAGCCGCCGCTTGTCGCCGGACACCCATTCCTGCTCGATGCCGATGCGGCGCATCGTCATGAAGTCCTGGCCGACGGTGAAGCGCTGCCCGCCGTTGACCGGCAGGTTGTCGATGCCGGCCTTGAGCATCGGGTCCGGCAGCTGGCCGGCCTTGACCGCCGCTTCCGAACTCGCGCGCACCGAAGCCTGCGCGGCCTGCATCGACGCGGAACGTTCGGTGGCGGCCTGCAGCGCGGCGTCCAGCGTGACGGGCGACTGCTGCGCATGGGCGCCCGCCGCCAGCAGCGCCGCCCAAAGCACGGGCGCGCGCCGGCACGCACGCCGCATGCGCGGCGTGCAGAAATCGAATGACATGGTGTAACCCCAAGTCGGAACCCCAATGGATTCCACGTCCCGAACACGGGACGAACCTCACCGCCTAGGCGGTGAACCGGTCAAATCGGGATCAGCTGATGCGGGGCGGGCGCCACAACCCGTTCGGGTCGCGGATCGGGACGGACTGCGCGTAGTGGAAGACGATCGTGCTGGCGAATGCAGCGGGACGGCTCACGTCGGCGCGGGCGGCCGGGTGATAGAGACTGCCGAACTGGCATTGGGCCGTCACCTTGCAGGCCATGCCCTTCGCTTTGGCCTTCGTGGCGTCGGTGGGCGACGCTTTCATCGAATCGCAGCCGCTCATGTCGGCGGACATGCTCATGCCCGCGTTCGCTTCCATCGACATCGTGTGCTGCATCGGACATTCACCGGTCAAGCCGCTGGCTGCCAGCCCGCTGATGGGCAGCACCGCGCAAATCAGCAGCAGGATGAAGGTCCGAAGCAGTTTCATGGCGGCGATTATAGCGCGGCGGTTCGCGGTATGGCGCGGCGACGTGAGCGGCTTCTTACGGTGTCCGGCGCCGCCCCCAAAACGCGCTAGCGTGCCAGCCCGTCCGCGGCGAGCACCTGCTGCACGGCCGGCCGCGCCCGCACCCGCTCGTACCACGCGCGCAGGTTCGCATGGCGGCTCAGGTCGATGTCCGCGTTGTACACCGAGCGCATCCAGTCGGCCTTGCCCCAGCCCGTCAGCGCGAACAGGTACGCATCGGCGACGGTGAACGTGTCGCCCGTCACATACGGGTTGCCGTCGAGCTGCCGGTCGATCCACGCAAAGCGGCTGTCGAGCTTCTGCCGCACCGGGTCGACGTATTGCCCCGCCTGCACCGCGTAAAGCAGCGGGATGAAGCCCTTGTGGATCTCGGTGCCGAGGAAGTTCAGCCATTCCATCAGCCGGTAGCGGGCGAGCGTGCCGTACGCGGGCGCGAGCCGCGCTTCGGGGCGCCGGTCCGCGAGATACTGCGCGATCACCGGTCCTTCGCGCAGCATCGTGCCGTCGTCGAGTTCGAGCAGCGGCACGTAGCCGAGTTCGGTCACATCGTAGTAGTTGCGTCCGTCTTCAATGACGTGTTTGCGCGCGTCGACCTTGATGACCTGCGCGTCGATGCCGCTTTCGCGCAGCACGATGCAGATGGCCTGCGAACAGCTGCCGGGAGCGTGATAAAGCTTCATGCGTTTCCTTGATTGGATGGTTCGACTATCGATTCGCCGCGACGCGGGCGCTAATATCTCGCATCGGCGCGGCGCTGAGAAGAAGGCAGTCGTTTGTGCCGTAGTCACAAAAAAGTTACCGACAGGGTCAGCGGCATGAAGACGAGTGCGACAGGATGTTCCGTGGAAGAAGCGATGCGCATGCTCGGCGGCCGCTGGCGGCTGCTGCTCGTGTCGTATCTGCTCGACGGGCCGAAGCGCTTCAGCGACCTGCGCCGCGACATGCCCGGCATCTCGCAGCGGATGCTGACGCTCGATCTGCGCGCGCTCGAGGACGCCGGCTTCGTGCGGCGCACCGTGTATCCGGAAGTGCCGGTGCGCGTCGAGTACGATCTGACCGCGGACGGCGACCGGCTGCGGCCCGTCGTCGAGGTCATGCGCGCATTCGGGCTGTGGCTGAAAGCGCGCGATGCGCATGGCGAGGTCGACGCGCAAGCCGCGCTGCCCCGATAACCCCTTACCGAGAGAAACATCATGGAACTACACGCTACCGTCGGCGCGGCCACGTCCGATGTCGACGACGACGAAAGCTTCGCGAACATCTATTGCCACGACGCGGCGCAGAACTATTGCTTCTCGCTGCTGCGCTTTCCGGAGGAAACGTCGATCGAGGTGATGGTGCTCGACCAGCTCACCGCGCACGTGAACGATCTGTCGGTGCGCCTCACGGGCGACACGCTCGACGTCGAACTCGACGAGCGCACCGCCGAGCGGCTCGACGGCAACACGCATTACGTGATTCATCTTGCGCCCGGCGAACACGATCCCGTCGCGCTGCGCGCCGCGCTGAAGGAAATCTTCGACGGCAAGAGCGGATATCGCGACGACAGCGCAAGCGCGTAACGCGACCCGCCCGATACGCGTTCACATCCCGCGCGTTCGCCCGCCGCCCGCGACACGCGTTTCGCGATTCCTGCCGCTGCGCCTCGCGCCTGCGGGGGCGGCGCGACCTCACGGGCGGCACGCGCTATGCAGCCAGCGCGGCCGCCTTGATGTTGAACGCGCGCAGCAAGTCCTCGCGGAACGCATCGACGATCGGCTTGCCGCTCGCGTTGCGCTTCATCGCGAGATGCAGCGGCACATCGAAGCCGAACGTCGCACGGCCGACGGCCTTCACGAGCCCACGCTGCTCGAACGGCTCCGCGTAATGCGCGGGCAGGTAGCCGAGATGGCCGCCCGACAGGATCAGGATCGTCGCGGCCTCGATGCTGTCCGCGCTCGCGGTCACGCGCCGCTCCGGCAGCGGACACTGTTCCTCCGGCACCGGATAGGTACGCCACACCCAGTCGTGCGCCTGCAGGTCGTCCATCGACACCGGCCGCGACACATGGAACAGCGGATGGCCGCGACCGCAGTAGATCACCTGCTCCTCGGTAAACAACGGCGTGTAGTCGAGCCCCGGCACGCGATGCCAGAAATACCCGATCGCGAAATCGAGCTGGTTGTTGACGAGGCCCTCCTCGAGTTCCTGCGGCGATGCGACCTTCATCGAGAACGTGACGGCCTGGTCGCGCTTGCGGAACGTGCCGATCGCGTCGGCGACGCGCGCGTTCTCGACGAGCGGCGCCTGCCCGATCAGCCCGATCGACAACGTGCCGACCAGCTTGCGGTCGATGTCGCGCACGCGCGCGACGAACTCCGACGTCGCCGCGACCAGCGTGCGCGCCGTGGCCGCGAAGCGTTCGCCCTTCGATGTCAGCCGAAAGCCGCCGCGACCGCGGTCGCACAGCTTGAAGCCGACACGCGCTTCCAGCGCGGAGAGCTGCGTGCTGATGGTCGACTGCCGCACGCCGAGCGATGCCTCGGCGGCCGTGATGCCGCGTGCGTCGACGACGGCCAGGAAGACCCGGATGAGCCGGAGATCGAGATCGGTGGTATTCGAAAACATGCTTCAAGCCGCTGCGCTTCTCGCGCGTTGCCGGGCCGGCACGACACCGGCCGCCCGCGCCGATGAACCTGACCGGACGCGCGCCGTCATCGGCAACGGCACGCGCCATACCCGTCGTTCGTGAACGACCGGCGCTTACATCGGGAAGCCCATCGCCTTGAGCCCGTTGATCCACGCGCGCTTCCAGCCGCCTTCGGCGTCCGCGCCGTCGAACGCGTGGAACGTGATCTTCGCGGCGACCCAGCGCATCGGCTCGGGCGGGATGTAGCTCGGGCTCTGGTTCGCGATGTCGAGCTTGCGCTCCGGGCTGTCGCGGTCGAACAGGATGTTCAGCCCCATGAACGCGCCGAACCGGCTCGCCGCGACGCCGAAGCCCGTGTAGCCGGCGACGAACACGGCCTTGCCGCCGAGATAGCGCTTCGCGAACACCGAGCCGCGCGAGCAGTAGTCGATCGGGCCGCCCCACGCGTGCGAGAAGCGCACGTCCGCGAGTTGCGGGAAGGTCCGGTAGAACGCCTCCGCGAGCCGGTAGTAGGTTTCGCGCCGGCCGTCCTGGTGCGGTTCCGGGTCGCCGTCGAAGTGATAGCTGACCAGCCCGCCGAAGATGATGCTGTTGTTCTTCGTCAGCCGGAAATAGTTGAGCTGCGTGCGCGTGTCGTACACGCCCTGGCGATTCTTCCAGCCGATCCGCGCGAGCTGTTCGTCGGTGAGTGGCTCGGTCGCGAGCACGTGATCGCGCACCTGCATCACGCGGCGGTTGATATCCGGAATGCCAACCTTTGCGGTGCCGCTGCCGAACACGACACGCGGCGCGCGCACGCTGCCCTTCGGCGTCGTCACGTACACGGTGCCGCCTTCGTCGGTGACGGTCGTGAGCGGCGTGTGCTCGTAGAGCTTCACGCCGAGCGACAGCGCCGCGCGCTTGAGCCCCCACGCGAGCTTCGCCGGATGCACGATGCCGCTGCGGTTGCGCGACCACAGCGCGCCCGCGAACAGCGGCGAGTTCAGTTGCTCGAGCGTTTCCTCGCGGTTCAGCAGCACGACGTCGTGCCCGTATTCGCGATGCAGGTCGTAGTCGCCCTTCAGGTGCGCGAGGTGCCCGGGGTCCACCGCGACCGTCATCTCGCCGTTCCACTCGATGTCGGCGTCGATGGCGTAGCGCTTCAGCGTGTCCTCGAAGCCGTCGAGGTTGTGGTGGCCGAATGCCTCGAGCTGCGCGATGTCGTTCGGGAACACGCGCACCGCGTTCGGCAGCCCGTGCATCACCGACGTCGAGATGATCCCGCCAGCGCGGCCCGACGCGCCGTGCGCGACCTTGCCGGCCTCGATCAGCACCACGTTCAGGTGCGGCATCTGTTCCTTCGCCTGCACGGCCGTCCACAGCCCGGTGAAGCCGCCGCCGACGACCAGCAGGTCGGCCGTCACGTCGCCGACGAGTTCCGGCTCGGCGGCCGGCGCGGCCGGGTTGTCGAGCCAGTACGGGAACAGTTTCGTATTCGCGAGCGCCTCGGCGGCGCCCAGTGCGACCGGCGCGTGACGCGCGGCGTGCGCGTGAGCCGGTGCGGCTAGTGTTGCTTCGTTGACTTCCATTTCCATGATCCCAGCCATCCCACCTGATCGCGGCCCGCGCGTGCGATGCGTGCACGGCGTGCCGAATTCGCCGAATTCAGCGATTGCGCCGATTACTTCTATCGCCGCGGTTGCCTCGGTTGCGCCGACGGTGACGATCGGCGCGATGCACCGTAAGCCGCGACGCGCGCCTTCGACACCCGCGCGACGGACGTCGCCTGCAGTCGGTCGAAAACGCCGCCGCCGGGCCTCGCGTCCACCTGACGACGACGCCACGGCGGCCGCTCACATCACGACTTCTCGAGCAGCACGTAGAACTTCTTCGCGTCCTCGATCGTTTCCCAGCGGCCCGCGAAACCGGCCGGCAGCAGGTAGCCCTGGCCCGGCGTGAATTCCTTGCGGTTGCCTTCGACATCGGTCAGCGCGATCCGGCCCTCTACGAGCCACACCGCTTCGTCCGCCGCGGTTTCCGGGAACTCCACGGAGCCGACCTTGCCTTCCCACCAGCCGATGAGGTAGCTGCCGCTCTTGCCTTCGGCCGCGCGCCAATCGCTTTCGTCCATCCCGAAGTCGAGCTTCGTGAATTCGCCCACGCCTGCGCCCAGCGGCAGGATGTCCTTGATCAGTTTGGTCATTTGAATCTTTCGTCTCTCGATTGAAAAAAGCAGAGACAAAGTTACTCATTTACACTGCCCCGGTATGCCCCCCTGCGGGGGGGACAAACCGCGTTTTCCGCGGCGCGCAGGGTCGCAGGACTCCGTACCGTATTTCCCCCTAATGACGTTTTTGACTTCGGACGCTAGAATCGCCGCCGCTTTTCACCGGGGAACCGCATGCTGCTCAACGTGAACCCCTTCCACCGCGACACCGACCGCTTCAACGTGTCGTTCAAGGCGCTGGGCGAGCTGATCGAGACGGTCGGCACGCCGCACTTCGTGCCGCGTCTCACGCAACTGCTGAACGACGTCGTGCCGCTCGACGTCGCGCACGTCGAGCGCTCGCGCGTCGACGGCACGATGCCCACCGGCTACCGCTGCGAATGGATCGGCAGCAGCGGCATCGGCACCGCGACCGCCGACATCTCCGACGTGATGACGCTCTACTACGAGCGCTTTCTCGACAGCGACCCGCTGTTCGCGGGGCTGCGCGGCAAGACGGGCACGATGCTGGTCGTGCGCGACATCGCGGCGATCCCGCCCGGCGAATTCCGCCAGCGGCTGTTCGACGACGTGCATATCGCCCATGAATGCGTGCTCGCGCGCGGCACCCGCTATGCGCAGCATTCGATCGCGCTGGAACGCGGCCGCGACCGCCCGCCGTTCACGCTCGCCGAAATGAACCGCTTTCGCAGCATCAGCGACGTGCTGTTCCCGCTGCTCGAGCTGCACGCATCGACCACCGCCGCGCGGCGCATCGCGCACCCGACGCCCGACGTGCATCCGCTCGCGCAGTTCGACGCGCGGATCGCGGCCGACGGCGTGAAGCTGTCGAAGCGCGAATACGAAACCTGCAAGCACCTGATCTCCGGCAAGACCGTGCCGGAAACCGCCGACATCCTCGGCGTGCGCGTCGCGTCGGCCGAGTCGTACGTGAAGCGTGCGTTCGCGAAGCTCGGGGTGCGCACGAAGCGCGAACTGGCTGCGTGGGGCTCGGCCGTGCCGGCGTTTCCTGCGGCCGCAACGCGTGACCACGTAGGCAACGACGGCGACGACGCCGACTGATCCGGTCGCGCCGCCCGCGATCGCCGACTGATCCGGTCGCGCGTCGATGCGGCGCCGCCGTTCGCATCGAGACCCGTCGATGTAAACGTTGCGACTTCAAGATCTTCGCGCCCGCGTTCTCCTCTACCATCGGCCGATCGCTTTTCACCATAAAGAGGAGACGGCCCCATGCACCGCGAACTGAACCAGCCGATGGGCGGCAACGAGATGCCGCGCTTTGGCGGCATCGCCACGATGATGCGCCTGCCGCAGGCCGACACGACCGACGGCCTCGACGTGTGCTTCGTCGGCGTGCCGCTCGACCTCGGCACGTCGAACCGCTCGGGTTCGCGCTTCGGCCCGCGCCAGATCCGCACCGAATCCGTGCTGCTGCGCCCGTACAACATGGCCACGCGCGCGGCGCCGTTCGATTCGCTGCAGGTCGCCGACATCGGCGACGTCGCGACCAACCCGTATGACCTGAAGGATTCGGTGCGCCGCATCGAGCACGCGTATGACGAGATCGTCGCGCACGGCTGCCGGCCGATCACGCTCGGCGGCGACCACACGATCGCGTGGCCGATCCTGCGCGCGCTGCACAGGAAATACGGCAAGGTCGCCGTGGTGCACGTCGACGCGCACGCGGACGTGAACGACACGATGTTCGGCGAGAAGATCGCGCACGGCACGCCGTTCCGCCGCGCGGTGGAAGACGGTCTGCTGCAATGCGACAAGGTCACGCAGATCGGCCTGCGCGGCACCGGCTATCACGCGGACGATTTCGACTGGTGCCGCCAGCAGGGCTTCACCGTCGTGCAGGCGGAGGAATGCTGGAACCGGTCGCTCGCGCCGCTGATGGCGCAGGTGCGCGAACGCGTGGGCGACACGCCGGTGTATCTCAGCTTCGACATCGACGGTCTCGATCCGTCGTTCGCGCCCGGCACCGGCACGCCGGAAATCGGCGGCCTGTCGGTGCAGCAGGGTCTCGAGATCATTCGCGGGATGAAGGGGTTGAACATCGTCGGCGCGGATCTCGTCGAAGTGTCGCCGCCGTACGATCCGACCGGCACCACCGCGCTCGTCGGCGCGAACCTCGCATTCGAGATGCTCTGCGTGATGCCGGGCGTCGCCTACCGCTAATCCGATCGACAGGAACACGTTCATGTCCACCGCCGAGCTTTCCCCTTCCGCCGCGGCCATCGTGCTGCCCGCCGCGCGCATCGCCGGCCAGCCCGTGCGCACGCATTCCGATGAAGCCGGCGCGCCGATCTTCGATGCGTCGACCGGCGCGACGATCGGCTGGCAGGAATTCGCGACGGCCGCGCACGTCGACGCCGCGGTCCGCGCCGCGCGCGACGCGTTCGCCCGCTGGCGCGACACGCCGCCCGCCGAGCGCGGCCGCCTGCTCGCGACGATCGCCGAGCGCGTCGAAGCCGACCGCGAGCGGCTCGCGGCGCTGCAGATGCAGGTGAGCGGCAAGCCGCCGTTCGAGGCCGACGCCGACGTCGGCGACGTCGCCGCGACGTTCGCGTATTACGCGACGCTGTGCGGAAACCCGGCGCTGTTCGAGGCCGAGCCCGTCGCGTTGCCGAGCGACACCGTCGCGGCCGAGCGCTTCCACGACGCGCTCGGCGTCGCCGCGCTGATCGTGCCGTGGAACTTCCCGATGGTCACGACCGCGTGGAAGCTCGCGCCCGCGCTCGCGGCCGGCTGCACGGTCGTGCTGAAGCCGTCCGAACTGACGTCGCCGGCCGAGCACGCGCTGCTCGACCTGATCGCCGAAGCCGGCGTGCCGGACGGCGTCGTCAACGTCGTGAACGGCGGCGCCGAGGTCGGCGCGGCGCTGACCGCGCATCCGCTGATCGACAAGATCTCGTTTACCGGCAGCACGGCCGCCGGCCGCAAGGTCATGCAGGCCGCGGCCGAGGACATGAAGCGCGTGACGCTCGAACTCGGCGGCAAGTCGTCGCTGATCGTGCGCGACGACGCCGATCTCGACGTCGCGGTGTCGCTCGCGGTCGCCGGCGCCTTCACGAACGCGGGCCAGATGTGCTCGGCCACCGCGCGCATCCTCGTGCACGACAGCCTCTATCGCAGCTTCATGGCCGCGTTCGAGACGGCCGTGCGCGCGCTCGTCGTCGCGCCGCCTGCCACCGCGGAGGTCGCGATGGGGCCGATGATCTCGGCCGCGCAACGCACGCGCGTCGAGGCGATGCTCGCGCAAGGCATCGCGGCGGGCGCGCGCGTCGCGTTCAGCGGGCGCGTCGCCGAGGCCGGCGGCAATGGCTTCTTCATGGCGCCCGTCGTGGTCGCGGAGCCGCCCGCCGACAATCTGCTGTGGACCGACGAGGTGTTCGGCCCGGTCGCGTGCGTGAAGTCGTTCCGCACCGACGACGAGGCGATCGCGCTCGCGAACGACACGCGCTACGGGCTCGTCGCGACCGTCGTGACGCGCGACGCGGAAATCGCGAAGCAGTTTCAGGCACGCGTGCGTGCCGGACTCGTGTGGATCAACGCGCCGCAACTCATCTACCCGCATGTGTGCTGGGGCGGCTTCGGGCTCAGCGGAATCGGCCGCGAACTCGGCGTGACGGGCCTGCGCAGCTACCAGGAACTGCGCCACGCGATGCGCGCGATCGATTGACCTGCGCGGCCGTTCAGGCCGCCTGCGACACCGTGCCCGGCGGGCCGGCGCGGCACCGCGGGCCATGCCGGCCGCGCGGGATGCCGAAGCCGCCGGGCACAGCGGCCCGGCGCATCTTCGGCACCGTCACCGTCGATGCGCGGCCGCTTCGGCCTCCGTATCGTGATACTCGACGAACGCCGCGATCTTCCCGCTTTCGATCGTGAGCAGGTGCACCCAGTCGTCCTCGTAAGTGCGCCCGGTCGAATGGACACGCCAGCGTTGCGTGCCGAGCACGACGACCCGGTTGCCGCTCGCGATGAACTCGAGCGGCTCGAAGCGTTCCGCGGTCTGCGTCGACGCAAGCGCCGCGAAGAACGCCGCGACCGCCTGCGGCCCATGTCGTCTGCCGACGAACGGAACGACGTCGGCCGGCCCCGGGATGAACCAGTCGACGCTGTCGGACAGCGTCTGCAGAATGCCCTCGATATCCGCGCGGCCGAACGCCGCGTATGCCTGCTGCACGAGTTGCACGTTGTCTTGTTCGCTCATCGCCCCCTCCCGTCATCGCAGGTTCGCCGCGTCGCGGCGCGGAATTCCGGCCGCGGACAATTCAGCATAGTCGAACCGCGAGGCGGCCCCCATGAGGGTCTCCGGCAATCGGGCCGTGTGGATTCCGTATGAGCAATCCGTTGCGTGGTCGCATCGCCCTGCCAAATGAAGCAATGCGCCGACGAATACGCGGCATGGCCGGGATCGGCGCTCCGCCACGAGACGAGATGCGGATGAGTCCGCGCCGATATCCCGCATAATCGGGCGTTGAGCGCCGCCGCGGGAAGAGACATCGTGCGAGCGCATCAATTCAAAACAGGAACGGGTGCGATCCGGCTCTCGCTGCAAGGCGCCGCCGCCCGCCCCGGGGGAAGACCAGGCAATCCCGCTGAAGACAGGACACCGACACATGGACCGAGCCGAGCACATCAGCATCGAACAGGCGGTCGATCTGCCCGCCGACGAACTGAACGGATGCGACTTTTCGTTCGAGATCGCGTGGGAGCTGAATGCGCCGTACCAGGATCTGCTCGATTTGCGCGCGCTGCCCGTGCAGCGCAAGGACTACGGCTTCGATCCGGCCGGCTGGGCGCGCGAGGCGTCCGGCGGCACCGCGCTGTTCCGCGCGAGCGCGGGCGGGCGCCTCGCGGGATTCGTCGCGATCACCGAAAGCTGGAACGGGATGGCCGAGATCGCGGAACTCGCGGTCGATCGCAGCTGCCGGCGGCAGGGGATCGGCCAGTTCCTGCTCGCGGCCGCGGAAGCGTGGGCGCGCAGCCGCGGGTTCGGCTTCATGCGGCTCGAAACGCAGGCGAACAACGTCGCGGCCTGCTGCACGTACGCGCGGGCGGGCTTCGTCGTGGGCGGCCACGACCGCTTCCTGTACGCCGACGGCGCGAACGACGGGGAAGTCGCCCTCTTCTGGTACAAGGATCTGCGCGACGGGCAAAGCGCGAAGAGCCGGACGGTCGATCCGGAATCGATGCGGCCGCTGTCCTGACCGACGGCCCACCGCCGCCCGCTCCGGTCCTGCTTGCGCCTTTGCTTGCGCCTTACTTCCGCGTCGCGACGATGAACAGGCGCGGGAACGGCAGCAGCACGGTGCCGTCGTCGAGCGACGGGTAGCCATCCGGACCGGCGAGCGCATCGCGATAGCGCGCGACGAACGCGTCGCGTTCGCCTTCATCGAGTGCCGCGAGGAACGGCCGCAGCGCGCTGCCCTTGAACCATTCGACGACCGCGTCGGCGCCGCCGCGCAGCGGATGGTAGTAGGTCGTGCGCCAGACATCCACCCGCGAACACGACGGCGACAGCAGCGCGTAGTAATACCGCGCGTCGAACCGCTCGGTGCGCGCCGCGCCTTTGAGCTTGTCCGCCCAGGGCCCGCCCGCGGCGACCGCGCGCATCAGCCGGTGCGCGGGTTCGTCGAGGTTGTCGGGCATCTGCACCGCGAGATGGCCGCCCGGCGCGAGCCGGCCGACGAGCGACGGAAACAGCGTGTCGTGCGCCGGCACCCATTGCAGCACCGCGTTCGACAGGATCAGGTCGTAGCCGCCCGGATCATCCCACGTGGAGACATCCGCGAGATCGAAACGCAGCGCGGGCAGGCGCTTGCGCGCGGCCGCGATCATGTCCGGCGACGCGTCGATCCCGCGCACCGTCGCGTCGGGTGCACGCGCGATCAGCGCTTCGGTCGAATTGCCGGGCCCGCAGCCGATGTCGAGCGCGGTATGGATCGGCGTGTCCGGCACGGCGGCCAGCAGGTCGCGGACAGGCCGCGTGCGTTCGTCTTCGAATCGCACGTACTGTCTGGCGTATTGATCGAGTGGCGTTGTCACGATATGCCTCCGGGTCGGCGTGGACGGCGTCGCGCTACCCGTTGCCGTCGATGCAGCACATGCTGCGATCCCGCCGGTCTTCGGTAGCGACGCCGGCGCGGTGACGTCAGGCTACCTCGCTCAAAGCGTCTTGACCATGAACACGCGCGCCGTCCCTTCCGGCTCGCACGGCACCTCGCCGAACGCCTCGTAACCGTGCTTCCGGTAGAAGTCCGGCGCCTGGAACGTAATCGTGTACAGCACCGCGCGGGCACACCCGCGCCGCTTCGCTTCCGCTTCGGCCTCGCGCAGCAGCCGGCTGCCGAAACCGCCGCCACGCAGCGATTCCGGCAGGTAAAAGAGGTCGATGAAGAAGAGGCCCAGCGACGTCCGGCCGGTGAGGCCGCCCACGACCTCGCCGGTCGCGGGATCGGTCACGTAGACGTCGAGCGCCGCCGTGTCGGATCGGCCCGTCATCGCGTGGTTGAACTCGCCGAGCTTGCGGCTGATGAGGTCGCGTGCGGCCGGCTGCTCGATGTCGGTCAGTTGAAGCGAAACGGCGGGATGCGCGTTCATGGCGTGAAGGTGTACGTGAAGGGGCCGCCGGGCCTGCAGCGCCCACGGCGGACGTCGTGAATCGACGCGGCGCGGAACGACCAGGCGTCAGTTGTACCCGAGAATCGCCACCGCCGCGACATCCGGCCGATCGATCGTGCTGCCGACGAGCGACGTCATCGGCTCCTGCAGCACGGCCTGATACGACGTCACGCGCACCTCTTCCGGCGCGCCGGCGTCATCCCGAACGGGTTCGTCGAATGCGTCGTAGCCAGTGAAAAAACCCGCTTGCGATTGCGTAAAAGTCATCTCCACTCCTTTCGATATGTCGTCGATGTTCTGATTCAATTTGCCTGTTTCAACGCCGCCGCTTGCACGGTTGCGCCGCCATGCGCGGCCTCCGACCGCGCGAGCTGCGCGCGCGTGCGCCGCGTGATGTGAATCACCGCGAACACGACCGGCGCGATCAACAGGCCTTCCGCGAGTTCGGGATCGACCGGCAGGTTCATCACGTGCAGCGCCTTGAACGCCGCGGTCGCGAGCGACAGCACGTAGTACGAAATGGCCGCCACCGACAGCCCTTCGACCGCATGCTGCAGATGCAGCTGGTTGCGCGCGGTGCGCTCCATGCCCGCCAGCAGGCGCGTGACGTCCTTTTCCTGCGCGAGATTCACACGCGTGCGCAGCAGGTCGACCGCGCGGGCGATCCGCGCGGCGATCTGCTCGTGACGCGCCCACACGCTGCGGCAGGTTTCCATCGCCGGCGCGAAGCGCCGCTCCATGAACTCCGCGATCGTCGGCATCCCTTCGATGCGCTCCTCGCGCAGCTCGTGGATGCGCGCCAGCACGAGCTTTTCGTAAGCACGCGACGCGCTGAAGCGGCCGCCGGACCCCGACAGCGCTTCGACCCGCACCGCGAGATGCGTGAGCTTCACGAGCAAGGCCGCGTCGTCGCCGTCGGCGCCGCCCGCGTCCATCCGCTGCATCAGCGCATGCAGCGCAGCGTGGATCTCGTCGAGCTCGCGGCTCATCCGCCGTGCGACCGGCAACGCGAGCAGCGCCATCATCCGGTACGTCTCGATTTCATGGAGGCGTTGCAGCAGGCGGCCGCCCTGCTCCTCGCGGAAATCCTCGTCGACGACGAGAAAGCGCATGAAGCCGTCGTCGCGCACATGCCAGTCGCAGTACACCTTGCCGCCGCCGAGCACGTTGCTGCCGACGAGCGCGGGCCCGTCGATCCAGCGGCGCAGGTCGCCGCACACGAGCCGCGCGGCATCGCCCGACAGCAACTCCATGCGCACCGCGACGAAGCGGATGCCCGCGAGCCGTGCGAACCAGGCGGCCGGAATCCCTTCGATCGCGAGATCGTCGAAATAACCGGTGTCGCGGCGCGGCGCGACGAACGTGAAGGTCGAGAATTCGGTGTGGCGCTCCCACTTCAGGTACCAGCCGCCCGGCGATTGCACCGCGTAGTGGGTCGCGCCGTCCTGCGGCGCGGCAATGCCGGTGTCGCGGCACAGCGCGTGCAGCAGCGTTTCGTGGATGTCGGGCTGGCCGTCCGCGTAGATCGCGTAGTGCGTGAGCGACACGGCTTCGGCGAGCCGCAGGAACGGCCGCGCATGCAATTCCGCGGCCAGTGCGGCACGCAATGGATGATCCATCATCGGTACACCACTCTTCCCTGTTCGGCGCTGCGTGCCGGGCACGCCGGCGTGATCGCCGCACCGCATCGAACGATGCGGCCGGCTCGATGCCACTATGGCAGACACACAGCGACAATAAAAACGCATAATGCTGATCGTTACGTTCAGTTTTCCTGATACCGATGAAGATGCTCGATCACGACGTGCTGGCCACCGTCGTCGCCGTCGCGGAAACCGGCAACATGACCCGCGCCGCCGAAGCGGTGAACCGCTCGCAATCGGCCGTGAGCATGCAGATCAAGAGCCTGGAAGACGCGATCGGCCGGCCGCTGTTCGTGCGCAAGCCGCGCAGCATCGTGCTGACGCGCGAAGGCGAGGTGCTGCTGGGATTCGCCAGACGAATGCTGGCGCTGCGCGACGAGGCGTGGGCGGCCGTGGTGCGGCCGGAAGTGACGGGTAAGGTGGTCATCGGCGTGCCGGACGACTATGCGTCGTCGCTGCTGCCGTCGGTGCTGAAGAAATTTTCGGCGACCTATCCGAAGGTCGAGATCCAGGTGATCGGGCTGCCGAGCAGCGCGCTCGCGCCGCTCCTGAAGGACGGCACGGTCGATCTCGTGTGCGGCACGCGCATCAAGGGGCTGTCCGGCGACTTCATCCGCCACGAGCCGATGGCGTGGGCCGCGATGACGAACGGGCCGCGCGTATGGGAAGAACGGCCGCTGCCGATCGCGGTGTTCATGCCGGGCAGCGTCGCGCGCGAGAACGCGATCCGCAGCCTCGAACGCGCGAAGCTGCCGTTCCGCACTTCGTATGAAAGCCCGAGCCTGCTCGGTCTGCTCAGCATGGTCGAGGCCGGCCTCGCGGTCGCGCCGCTCGCGCGCTGCGCGATTCCCGCGCAACTGTCGATGCTCGGCCGCTCGCACGGGCTGCCCGATTTGCCGCCGCTCGAACTGATCCTCGCGCGCAGCACGAAATCGAAGCGCCCGCCGTGCGACTTTCTCGCGGAACAGCTGATGGAAGACCTGCAGCGGCAAACCGGGCAGACCGGCGACGCGTGATCAGCGTGTCGCGCCGAACCCGGCCGCGCCCAGCGCCGCATTGACGTTCGCGGCCACCCGATCGACGAGCGCTTCCAGCGTATCGCCGCATACCTGCGCGTGTTCCGGCGCGACGTGCTCCGCGCGTTGCCAGCCCCACTGCGCGCCCGGCACGACCGACAGCGTCGCGCCGAAGCGGTTGCCATGGCGGCGGCCGAAAGTGCTCACGCGCCGCCCGGCCACGTAGTCCTGCTCGGGCAGGCAGAGCCGGATCTCGACCGCGACCTGGTCGCGATCGTTGACGCGCGCGGCGGGGCTCACCGACGCTGCGAACACCTTGCCGATCCGCCAGGTCACGAAGCTCTCCCAGGCCTCGAGCGGCCCGCCGGCCGCGTCGACCCGCTCGGTGTCCACCGACCACTGGTGCCGGTCGGGCACGACGATCGCCTGATGCAGCAGCATTTCGGCCACGCGCACCGTCGTCACGAGCTGACGCGCGAGTTGCTGGCCGGACGGCAGCGACGCCGTCCGTAACCGGCTGCTCGTCGGCCGCGCGACAGGTACGGCTTCCAATAGATCCATGACTCCTCCGTATTCGTGATCGGCGCCGCGCACGCAGCATCGCGCGCCGGTTCGCCGCCTGCGGGCGGGCGACACGGCGACCGGCGATCGGGCGGCGGATCGGACAAGCCATCAAGGAACGAACGACAACCCACGAGCAACAACCGTTCCCGGCTTCACCGTGGGCTCGGCCCGACATGCAACCGGCGCGCGACCGGCCCGATCACCGCATCGGCCTGCTGCGCGATCAGCATGTGCAGGGTGAAATCCAGGTCTTCCGGCGCGATGTCGAAGTGCACGTGGACCACGTCGCGCACGGCACGCGCGCTGACGACATACACGCCGAGCGGGGAATGCAGCAGCGCCGCGAGCCGGGCGTGCGCGCGTTCGCCGGAATCGGCCGTCAAGGTGACGGGCAACTGCAGGCGCGGGCGCGGCGCCGGGAACGGAATGACATTGCTGGGTGCGCCGGCGCGCAACGGGCGGCCGGCGACATCGCAGGCGGGAACGGGATGAATGAAGGTCATGGAGCGGACGGAGGCCGTCCCGGCTGTTCGACACGTCCCCAGCTTAGAAGAGACCGGATAAACGTCGTGCAAAAAACCGGGCCGCCCGTGCAAAAAACGGCACGGGGGACATAACACGACACCGAGCTGCGGCGGGCCGCGCGATCGTCATGCGCGCGTTGCGGCCGCGCGCCGCGGTTCGCGTCAATCTCACCCGCGTTTGCGCCGCCCCGCTAAGCGAACGCTTCGAGCGACGCGCGCCGCCGCTCGTCGACCATCGATTCGATCAGCGAAACCAGATCGTCGGTCAGCGGATCGCAGATGCCCGGCGAGCGATGCAGTTCGAGATCGGCCGCCGGCAGCGGCGGCAGCCCGTCCGTCTCGTCGAGCACGCGCCAGTTCTCGGGCAGCGTGCAGCGGTCGATCATCGTCACGGCCGCGCCGTGGTTCACCGCGATCTTGATGCCGGTCGGGCTCTGGCTCGTATAAACGACGTGATACGGCCGCTCGGCCGTCGCGAGTGCCTGCAGCCCGCGCTGCCGGTAGCAGCACGTCTCCGGAAACAGCGCGAGCGGCACCGACGCCTGCGGGCCGAGCGCGAAATCGCGGTGCGCGGCCCACACGACCTCGTGCCGGCCGAGCAGCCGCCCGCCCGCGTTCGGCCCGTGCCGCACGACGAGCGCGACGTCGAGCTCGCCGGCCTGCAGCCGTTCGAGCAGTTCGAGCGAGGTGCGGCAATGCACGTGGAAGCGCGCGCCCGGCCGCATCGCATAGAACGACTTCAGCAGGTCGGGCAGCCACAGCTCCGCATAGTCCTCGGGCAGCCCGAAGCGCACGACGCCGCGGTCGCTGCTCGCCTGCTTCAGCGCAAGGATCGCGTCGTTCTGCACCTGGATGATGCGGCGCGCATGGATCAGGAAATTCTCGCCGTCGCGCGACAGTTCGAGCCGCCGGCTGTTGCGCATGAACAGGTGCGTGTCGAGCCGCTCCTCGAGCGTGCGGATGCGCAGGCTGATCGTCGATTGCGTGCGATGCAGTTGCCGGGCCGCAGCGGTGAAGCCGCCGCTCTCGACGACGGCGACGAATGCGCGGATCAGCTCGGGATCGAGCGAACTGAGCTTCGACCAATCGGGCCTTTGAATGGCAGCCATCGGAATTACTCGCTTTCGAAAAAAGAAGGGAAGACGAAAGATAGGGCTCGGAGCACGCCGATTGTTGTCCGGAAGCGCCCGGCCCTCCAACCCCTGCCCGGGTATGACAAACCCGGAGCCGGTTCGCGAATGCCCACCCGCCGACCACGCCCCGCCCGCCGTCACGACGCCGGCCGAGGCCCGCCCGGCGGGCCTCCGCGCGCCGGGCCCAGGGCATTCCCGGAGACGACGAAAACTCATAGCCCGATCAGAAAACATCGATTCACCGGCCGCGCCGCGGCCCACCACAATCGCCTCACTCCCAACCTAATCGACGAGACACCGCAATGACCGCATCTCAACCCAGGCAGCTTTACATCGGCGAAGGCTTCGAAGGCCCCGGCGTCAACCTCGCGCACATCAACGTGCTGGTCGGCCCGCGCAACGGCCCGGCGGGCCAGGCGTTCGCCACGGCCCTCGCGACGCCGTCGGCCGGCCATGCGCCGTTCGTCGTGATCGCGCAGCCGGGCGTGCCGACCAAGCCGCTCACGCTGTACGTCAACAAGGCGCAGATCGCCAACGATTTCCACGGCAACGCCACGTGGGGCGCGTCGCAGGCCGGCATCGCGAAGGCCGTGGCCGAAGCGCTCGAGAACGGCACGCTGCCGCCCGAGGCGGAAAACGACTGGGTCGTCGTGTCGGCGAACTGGGTGAACCCGCAGACCGACGATCTCGATGCCGTGTTCGAGAACAACTATCGCGCGTGCCGCAACGCGATCGTCGCCGCGATGGAAGGGCTGCCGCATCGCGATGCGGTGTTCGCCGCCGCGCGCGACGTGTCGAACCCGTTCTACACCCCGAAGAAAAACTGACGACGACAAGCGGCCGACACAAGGCCGCACCTGGAGGAAACATGGAATACGTCCGCCTCGGCCAGTCCGGCCTGAAGGTGTCCCGCCTGTGTCTCGGCACGATGAACATGGGCACCCCCGAATGGAAGCCCTGGATCTTCGACGAAGCGCAGAGCGAGCCGATCGTGCGCCGCGCGCTCGACGCCGGCGTCAACTTCATCGATCTCGCGGACTTCTATTCGACGGGCGTCGGCGAGGAAGTGGTCGGTCGCATCCTGAAGCGCAACGCGCGCCGCGAGGAGCTCGTCGTGACGACCAAGGTCGGCTACGACATGGGCAGTTATCCGAACGCGGGCGGCCATTCGCGCAAGCACGTGCTCGACGGCATCGACGGGTCGCTGAAGCGGCTCGGGATGGATTACGTCGACATCTTCATGCTGCACTTCTTCGACGTGAACACGCCCGTCGAGGAAACCATGAGCGCGCTGCACGACATCGTGCGCGCGGGCAAGGCGCGCTATATCGGCGTGTCGACGATGTACACGTGGCAGTTCGCGAAAATCATGCAGGCCTGCGAACGAAACGGCTGGGACAAGCCGATCAACATGCAGCTGCAGCTGAACCTCGCGTATCGCGAGGAAGAGCGCGAGATGGTGCCGTACTGCATCGACCAGGGCGTCGGCGTGTCGGTGTTCAGCCCGCTCGCGCGCGGCCTGCTGACCTGCGAGCCGCAATCCACGCGCAACCAGACCGACTTCTTCACCGCGCAGATGTATGGCGACGCTGCGTCGCTCGCGATCGCGGAATCGGTCGCGAAGGTCGCGAAGCGCCGCGGCGTAGCGCCCGCTCAGATCGCGCAGGCGTGGGTGCTGAGCCGCCCCGGCGTCGCGAGCATGCTGGTCGGCGCGGATTCCGTCGCGCAGTTCGACAGCGCGCTCGGCGCGCTCGAAA
Source organism: Burkholderia sp. Bp8986 (assembly GCF_003854225.1). Classification (NCBI taxonomy): domain Bacteria; kingdom Pseudomonadati; phylum Pseudomonadota; class Betaproteobacteria; order Burkholderiales; family Burkholderiaceae; genus Burkholderia; species Burkholderia sp. Bp8986. The sequence goes on from NZ_QTQM01000035.1 coordinate 54,310, forward strand.
CGCAGCTCACCGAGGAAGAACTGCACGAACTGGAACGCAACTACACGCCGTGCGACCTGATCAACGACTACACGGCCGGCAAGCGCATCGCGCGCGCGTCGCGTCCGGCGCAGGGCAGCTTCGCAACGGACTGAAGGGCTGCGGCTCCGATGCACTGAAGGAACGACACACCATGAACGAATTTCTGAGGACCGGCCATTACATCGGCGGCGAATGGCACGAATCGCATGGCGCGAGCGATGCGACCTATCCGGTGCTGAACCCCGCGACCGGCGAGACGATCGCGAAAGTCGCGAAAGGCGGCGCCGACGACACGCAGCGCGCCATCGACGCGGCCGCGCACGCGTTTCCTGCGTGGCGCGCGCTGACCGCGAAGGAGCGCGGCGCACGCGTGAAGCGCTGGGGCAAGCTGATGCTCGAGCATCGCGATGCGCTCGCCGAGCTGCTGACGCGCGAGCAAGGCAAGCCGCTCGCGGAAGCGCGCGGCGAAGTCGCGTACGCGGCGAGCTTTCTCGAATGGTTCGCGGAAGAAGCGAAGCGCATGTACGGCGACGTGATCCCGAGCCCGAAGCCGGATTCGCAGATCGTGGTCACGCGCGAGCCGGTCGGCGTCGTCGCGGCGATCACGCCGTGGAACTTCCCGCTCGCGATGATCACGCGCAAGGCCGGCCCCGCGCTCGCGGCCGGCTGCACGATGGTGCTGAAGCCGTCCGAGGAAACGCCGCTGTCGGCGTTCGCGCTCGCAGTGCTGGCCGAGCGCGCGGGCGTGCCGGCCGGCGTGTTCAACGTCGTGTCGGGCGACGCGGTCGCGATCGGCGAGACGCTGACGAGCTCGTCCGTCGTGCGCAAGCTGTCGTTCACGGGCTCGACGCGGGTCGGCAAGCTGCTCGCGAAGCAGTCGGCCGACACGCTGAAGAAGCTGTCGCTCGAACTCGGCGGCAACGCGCCGTTCATCGTGTTCGACGATGCCGATCTCGATGCGGCGGTCACGGGCGCGATCGCGTCGAAGTTCCGCAACACGGGCCAGACCTGCGTATGCGTGAACCGCTTTCTCGTGCAGGACGGCGTGTACGACGCGTTCACGCGCAAGCTGGCGGACGCCGTGCGCACGCTACGCGTCGGCAACGCGCTCGCCGGTGAGGTCGACCAGGGGCCGCTGATCAACGAGGCGGCGCTCGGCAAGGTCGAGCGGCACGTGGCCGATGCAACCGCGAAGGGCGCGCACGCGCTCACCGGCGGCAAGCGCCACGCGCTCGGCGGCACGTTCTACGAGCCGACCGTGCTGACCGGCATGACGGCCGACATGCTGATCGCCGAAGAGGAAACCTTCGGTCCCGTCGCCGGCTGCTTCCGCTTCACGACCGAGGAAGAGGCCGTCGCCGCGGCCAACGACACGCCGTTCGGGCTGTCCGCGTACTTCTACACGCGCGACCTCGGCCGCGCGTGGCGCGTGTCGGGTGCGCTCGAGAGCGGGATGGTCGGCGTCAACGACGGGATCATCTCGACCGAAGTCGCGCCGTTCGGCGGCGTCAAGCAATCGGGGCTCGGCCGCGAAGGCTCGAAGTACGGCCTCGACGAATACGTGGAACTCAAGTACACGCTGATGGCCGGCCTCGGCCGCTGACCGCTCCCCGCGGTCGACCCGCGCCGCGCGCCGCCCGGGCGCGCGGCGCCTTGCAGGGCGCTCGCGGGCATTCCTGCCCGCGCAGGCCGCTGCATCGCGCATGACAATCCAGGAGGCAGCTTGACCCCAGCCAACGTTCAATCCGGCACCGCGCGCGCGTTGCCGCTGTCGCGTGGCGCCGAGGCGCCGCACCGCCCCGTCGCGCTCGACGACGTGCCGCTCAACCGTTTCCACGTGAAGATCGCCGGCCTCACGTTCGGCGCGCATTTCACCGAAGGCTACACGCTCGGCACGATCGGTTATGCGCTCGCCGCGCTCGGCAGGCAGATGCCGATCGACGCGTTCTGGATGGGGATGATCGGCAGCTCGGCGCTGATCGGCATCTTCTTCGGCAGCCTCGTGTTCGGCTGGCTGTCCGACCGGATGGGCCGGCAGAAGATCTTCCTGACGAGCTTCGTGATCATCACGGCGGCCGCGTTCGCGCAGTTCTTCGTCACGTCGCCGCTCGAACTGTGCGTGCTGCGCGTGCTGATCGGCTTCGGGATGGGCGGCGACTTCACCGTCGGCCACGCGATCCTCGCCGAATTCTCGCCGCGCAAGCATCGCGGTGCGCTGCTCGGCTCGTTCAGCGTGATCTGGACGCTCGGCTATGTCGCCGCGAACGTGCTCGGCCTCGCGTACGGCGACGCCGCGCCCGACGCATGGCGCTGGCTGCTCGCGTCGGCTGCATTGCCTGCGCTGATCGTGCTGGTGCTGCGGATCGGCACGCCCGAATCGCCGCGCTGGCTGCTCGGCAAGGGCCGCGTGCAGGAAGCGCGCGCCATCGTCGCGAAACATTTCGGGCCGCACGTGATGCTCGACGGTTCGGCCGAACCGCAGGCGAATGCCGGCTTCGCGCGACTGTTCCGGCGTGACCTGATCCGCCGCACGCTTTTCAACTGCGCGTTCTTCGTGTGCCTCGTGATTCCGTATTTCGCGATCTACACGTTCCTGCCGACGATCCTGAAGACGATCGGCCTCGCCGAAGGCTTCGGTGCGGACCTGCTGCTGAACGCGTTTCTCGTGCTGGGCGCGCTGATCGGCATCTGGCTGACGATCCGGCTGTCGCGACGCGGCTTCCTGATCGGCTCGTTCGCGGTGACGTGCGCGTCGCTCGTCGCGCTCGCGGTGCTGCCGTCGGCGGCGGCCGTCGCGATGATCGTCGCGTTCGCGATCTTCACGCTGACGATGTCGGCGTTCAGCAACCTCGTCGGCGTGTTCCCGCCCGAGTGCTTCCCGACCGAAGTGCGCGCGAGCGGCGTGGGCCTCGCGATCGCGTGCAGCCGGCTCGGTTCGGCGATCGGCACGTTCCTGCTGCCGGCCGGCATCGCGACGCTCGGCTTTCACGCGACGATGTTCGCGCTCGCGGGCGTGTTGCTGGTGGGGATGATCGTGTCCATCGCGTGGGCGCCGGAGACGAAGCATCTGACGCTGGAGGAAGCGTCGGGGCATTGACGAGGGTGGCGGGCTGCGTGGCCGCCGGCTTCATCGCGCGCGAGGCTTTTGCCTCGACTCGCCGCCGATGCGCGCCGGCGACACCGAGCGCGATTCTGTCGCACCCGGTCGTGGGCGGGCTCGCTCATTCCGGGCGCGATGAGATGCTCGCGTTCGCTCAGAACAGAATCGACGCGTAGTCCCTCGCGCCGTGCAGGACGTGAAGGATGTCGATCCGCGTCGGCGGATCGCCGACGACTCGATAGAAGATCTGGTAGTTGCCGTACACGCGGTGCCGCACGCCGTAACGCTCGAAGCGCGGCACCAGCGGAAACGCCAGCGGCATCGCGGCCAGACTCATGCACTTGTCGCGAATCTCCCGCACGAACGTCACGGCGCGTTGCGGGTTGTCGCGTGCAATGTAATCGGCGACCGCTTCGAGTTCGGCAATCGCAAAATCGGGCAGGCGCACGATCAGGCCTGCCGATCCGCCTGCGCCCGATACTTCGCCTCGAGACGATCGAAGACTTCCGCCGCCTCGGCGCCGCGCCCTGCTTGCGCATCGGCCAGGCTGCGCGCGATCACCGCGTCCAGCGCGTTCAGTTGCGCCTCGCGATCCTGGATCAGGCGCACGCCTTCGCGCAGCACTTCGCTCTTGGACCCGTAACGCCCCGATTCGACCAGCTTCGCGACATAAGCCTCCAGTTGCTGGCCCAGTTCCGCACTGATCATGTCGACCTCCCGAACGGATTGAATTCGATCCATGAAGCGTATCCCGGTTATCAACTATTATCAAGAAGACGATCTCCAGAGGGGCAGCGCGAATGCTTTCACATCCGATCGGCCGGATGAACGGAACCTGATTCCGACAGGCTGCTGCGGCGCCGGCATTCATCCGGTTTCCGCCTTCACTCGTGAAGCCTTGCCGAACGCTCACCATGCGGACACCGATCATGATCGAAGACATCGTCACGCCACAACCCGGCCTGAAGGTCTATGCGTCGGACACCGACGTCCTCGCCGCGCACCAGGCCGCACTCGCGCGCCATTTGCATCCGCTCGTGTCGATCGACCTGTCGGCGATCGATCCGTATTGGGAAGGCTGAATCTACCCGCTCAGCCCGGTCGAACCTTATGACGGGGTCGTCGGACAGGACACGGCCGCGCACCACAACGACTATCTGCGCGCGAACTGGATCGGGTTCCGGCTCGACGAAAACAACCGCTATACGTTGCTCGGCGACCCGCGCTACTTCTATCCGGAGAACCCGCCCGACACGTACGGCGCAGGCTTTCGCAAGGAACTGGACGCGCATTACACCGGGCAACAGGCCATACGAGCCGGTCGGCCGCGCGGCGCTGCTGACGTTCGACTGGTCGTAAGGCCGGCGGGACGGCGGGCGTTCCGTCTCGCGGTTGGCCGTTCGGCGGACTCGGCGCGGCGGATTCGCGGCGATATGCTGGGGTTTTCCATTCTTCCGGCCGCCATGTCTACCCAACCCGTCGATCTCAGTCATACGTTGCCGTACGAGAAGGCATTTTTCGACGGTCACTTGGCGATCGAGCGTAACGATCTGGACATCTCCGCATTGCTTGGTATGGATGACGAAGTTCCTGACGGGTTGCTCGCTTCGTTATGCGGCGCGCCGTCCGGATCGGACGTACAGGCCTATCTCGACAGTGCGGGCAGACTGACGTTCTCCGTCACACACCCGACGTTGATCCAATCGGAAAACCGGATATCCGTCTTCCAAACCGGCGACTCGCAGGTACTCGAACTTCGCTCAATCGATCTGGTCGACAGCGCAGCCGCCGGGCTCGGCGCGGCTATGCTCTGGAGAATCGTTCAAGCATGTGATACGTTGGGCATCGCCCGGATCACCGCCTTCGCGATCGGCGGCCGCAAAGCGCCGCCGGAGTCGGGCGGCCAGCGGCTCTACGGATACTACGCGTGGCCGAGGTTCGGCTTCGACGCTTCCATTCCTGGCGCGCACGCAGACGAAGCCGCGCTGTTCCAGTTCTTTCGGGGATACCCGGTCGGGCTGGCCGATGGCTCGCTTCGATCACTACGCATGCTTTATACGACTCGAATCGGACGAGACTTCTGGCGAGCCGCCGGATCACATCGGTGGATGACATTCGACGTTGCATCGCATGGCGCATCCGTGCTGGCGCTACGCGATTACTTGATCGAGAAGGGGATTTACGATGCCAGAAAAGCATAGCCCGATAACCCGATTCCGGATTGCGCGGCCGTCAGCGGCACGCAGGCGCACGACGAACGGGAATCGTGTCGTCCGGCGCGCGGAAATGCGACGACTCCTTGAAGAATTCCTCGCATACGAACTCCGTCGCAATCTCGCGCGTGCGTCCTCCGCCGAACTGGCCGCACCGCCGATCAGCACGCCCGCCGCGCCGCTGCCGAGAACCGTCTTCAACGTGGGACGCATCGATCCGTCGAAGTGCAAGTTACCCATCATTTCGGAAGCCGAGGCCAGAGCCATCGGGGGCCGCGAAACGTTCATGCACTTCGGCCTGGACCCCGATTTGTATTCCTCGGCTGGTGACACTCTCTGACAGAATCGACGACAGCGACCGGGGCGATCCGCACGACCTCGTGACAACGGGTATCGGCACACGATCATGTCGCCCCGACCACGCCCTACCCCCGCCGCCCCGCCTGCCCCCGCAACCACGCGGCAAACGCAACCACGTGCTCGACCGCGATACTCTCCGGCTCGACATCGAGCCAATAGCCGAACGGTCCGATCGGCTGCACTGGCGACAGCCGCACGAGGCTGCCCTCGGCGATCTCCTCCTCGATCATGTTCAGGTCGACCACCGCGAGCCCCGCGCCCTTGCGCGCCGCGCGGATCGCCTGTTCGAGCGTGGAAAACTCGATGCCGTCGGCGATCCGCGCCACCGGCACGCCGGCCTGCTCGCACCAGTCGGCCCATAGCGTCAGGCGCTTGCCTTCGTGCAGCACATGCAGCGACGGCAGCCGGCCGAGCAGCACGTCGAGCGCATCGCCGCGATAACGCGGCGCGCCGACGAGCGCATGCCGCTCCATCAGCAGCAGCTCCGACTGCATCCCCGCGCGCGCCGCGCGCCCGAAGCGGATGTGGCAATGGCAGTCGTCGGCCGGCTCGGTGCGGATCGACAGCTCGACGTCGGGCAGCGCCTGCGCGAGCGTGCCGAGCCGCGGCGAAAACCACTGCGTCGCGAACGTCGGCGGCAGCGACACCGTCAGGCGCCGCTTCGCACCCGGCCGCGTGGCGGCGACTTCGTCGACGCCGCGTTCGATCGTATCGAACGCCTGCCCGATGAACGGCAGCAACCGCTGGCCGGCATCGGTCAGGCGCACGCCCTTGTGATCGCGCTCGAACAGCCGCGCGCCGAGCGCCTCCTCGAGCAGCCGGATCTGCCGGCTCACCGCCCCCTGCGTCACGCACAGCGAAACCGCCGCACGGTTGAAGCTCAGGTGACGCGCGGTCTCCTCGAAAAATCGCAGCGCGATCAACGATGGCAGGCGTCGCATGATGTGTGTCCCTTTCGTTCGTATCGTTCGTGCTGTTGCGAGCCGGCGCCGCCGACCATCCTGCGGGCAGCCCGGTCGCAACGAGGCGCGCCAACCGCCGCGCCGTAAAAGCCCCTGAGGCCCGCGCCCTCCGTCGCATCCATTCATCGTCCCCGCGCCCGCGCCGCCCGCCTACAATAAGCATCCCGCACCAGACACGACACCGCCCCGTGAGACGCAAGATGCCGGCGCTGAACGCGCTGAAAGCCTTCGAGATGGCCGGCCGCACCGGCAGCTTCACACGTGCGGCCGAGTTGCTCAACGTGACGCAGAGCGCGGTGAGCCGCCAGGTTCGCCAGCTCGAGGGCCAGCTCGGCGAAACCCTGCTCGAGCGCCGCCATCACCAGCTCGAACTGACGGCGGCCGGCCGCGTGCTGCTGCGCGCGCTGCAGCAATCGTTCGACAAGATCGAGCTGACCGTTCGCAGCCTGCAGGAAAAAACCCACCTGAACCGCCTGCGCGCGAACGTGCCGCCCACCTTCGCCGCGCGCTGGCTGATGCCGCGGCTCGGCCGGCTGCGCGACGCGCATCCCGAATTCGAGCTGAGCCTCACGACCCGCATCCACGACAGTCTCGGCGAATCGCGCGTGCTCGACTGCGCGATCCGCTTCGGCGACGGCGAATGGGACGGTTTCGACAACGCACTGCTGATGCAGGAGCAGCATATCGCCGTCTGCGCGCCCGCGCTGTATGCGCGGCTGCGACAGGACGGCGCGCCGATCGACCTGAACCGCTTCACGCTGCTGCACGTGCTCGCCACCGACGACCAGCGCTACCTGACCTGGCAGCACTGGCTGAAGGCCGCCGGCATCGCCGACGTCGACACGCGCGGCGGCTACGAATTCGACCTGCTCGACCACGCGATCCGCGCGGCGATCGACGGCCTCGGGATCACGATCGCCGATCGCCACATGGTCGCGCGCGAACTGGCGACCGGGCAGCTGATGCAGGTGCTCAACGTACACGTCGACGGCCACCAGTCGTACTGGTTCGTCACGCGGCCCGAGCAGACGAACCTGCCGCACATCGTCCAGTTCCGCGACTGGCTGCAGCAGGAAGTGTGGCTCGCGAAGCGCCATCTCGAACCGTCGTCGCCGCTGCCGCAAGTGCCGCTGGCCTAGCACACGATCCGCGCCCCAAGCGTAGCCGACCGCCCCGCGCCGCGCCGAAGCGTCAACCGCGGCCGACACCTTACCGGCTCCCGCTCGCGCGCGCATCCGGATCAGTCGAAAAATGCGGCCCCGCCGCCGCCCGTCCCGCTCCCGGCCCCCGCCACGGCAGCCTTGCCGGACGCGCGATTCCGGCCGATCGAACGAGTAACGTGCGTTTTTCTCATGCTCGACGCGAAAATAAGTCGTTTGTCGTGCGCTAAACGCATGAAGAGAATGGCCTCTGTCCCGTACCGCGCGTGTCGCCACCCGAAGCGATCCGCCCGCATTCATCGGAGGAGTCACTTCATGCGCACCGAACGCAACTACGTGAACGGCCGTTTCGTCGCCCCGGAAAGCGACGCGTTCATCGTGGTCCACAATCCCGCCACCGAAGCGCCGTTCGCGCACGTGCCGGCCGCGACGCCGGCCGACGCGCTCGCCGCCGTCGACGCCGCGGCCGCCGCGCAGAAGGCGTGGCGCAAGCTGCCGAGCGCCGAGCGCGCCGTGTACCTGCACCGCTTAGCCGACGCGCTGACCACGCGTGCTCCGGAGATCGGCGCGGCGCTCGCGCAGGAATCCGGCAAGAGCATCGAGGACGCGTCGAACGAAGCCGTCTACGCGGGCCAGATCACGCGCTATCACGCCGAGTGGGCGCGCCGGATCGAGGGCGAGATCATCCCGAGCGACACGCCCGACGAGAACCTGTTCCTGCAGCGCGAGCCGATCGGCGTCGTCGCATGCCTGATCCCGTTCAACTATCCCGTCTACACGCTGCTGCGCAAGGTCGCGCCCGCGCTGATCGCCGGCAATACCGTGGTCGTGCGGCCGAGCAACCACACGCCGGTGTCCGCGTTCGAGATCGCGAAGGCGGCCGACGAAGCGGGCTTCCCGCCGGGCGTCGTCAACATCCTGACGATGGATCACGCGACGGCCGAAGCGCTGTGCACGCACCCGGCAGTCGGGATGATCACGCTGACCGGCAGCGTGAACGCGGGCCGCAAGGTGCTCGATTATTGCAAGGCGAACATCGCGAAGCCGTCGCTCGAACTCGGCGGCAAGACGCCCGCGATCATCGAGCCCGACGCCGACCTCGAACGCGCGGCCGCCACGCTCGTCGCGTCGAAGACGACCCATTGCGGCCAGCTCTGCACGGCGATCGAGCGCGTGTACGTGCACGACAGCGTGCACGACCGTTTCGTCGCGCTGCTGAAGGAGAAGATGGCCGCCGTGCGCATCGGCGACCGTGCGCAGGACGCCACGCGGATGGGCCCGCTCGTCAGCGCATCGGCGCGCGCGCACATCCACGGGATGGTCGAACGTGCGATCGCGGCGGGTGCGACGCTCGAAACCGGTGGCGCGATTCCCGACGGCCCCGGCTTCTTCTACCCGCCCACGCTGCTCACCGGCGTGCGGCAGGACATGGAGATCGTGCAGGAGGAAACCTTCGGCCCGATCATGCCCGTGCTGCGCTACACGACGATCGACGAAGCGATCGCGCAGGCGAACGACCACCAGTTCGGCCTGTCGTCGGTGCTCTATACCGAGCGCTACCGCACCGCGATGACCGTCGCGAACGCGATCGAGGCCGGCGAGCTGTACGTGAACCGCACGCCGGCCGATCCGTACCAGGGCTTCCACGCCGGCTGGAAGCGCTCGGGCCTCGGCGGCGACGACGGCAAGCACGGGATGCTTGAATTCACGCAGACGCGCCTCGTCGTCATGAAGTACTGACACCGCCGCACCCAAGCACCGTTTCCGGCGCGCGCGCGACGACACCCCGCCGCGCGCCGCCCTGACCCACCAGAACATAAAAAACCTACAGGCATCCGCCTCAAGGACGCCTGATGGAGGAAGACATCATGCCGACTCAACCGTCGACGCCCGCCGCGTCGCTCGTGCTGCACGACGACGCTCACGCGTCGCAGCATTCCCGCGCGCAACGCTACCTGCAACTGCTGCTGCTCGTGATTGCCGCCGGCGCGATCTACCCGATGCTGTATCTGCGGCAGGTGTACCAGCCGACGATGCTGCAGTTTTTCCATATCGACGACGTGCAGCTCGGTTACCTGTATTCGTCGCTCGGCACGATCTTCCTCGTCAGCTACCTGCCGAGCGGCTGGCTGGCCGACCGCCTGTCGCCGCGCTGGCTGATCTGCTTCTCGCTGCTCGCGACGGGCGCGCTCGGGCTCGTCTACGCGACCGGGCCGTCGTTCGACACGCTCGTGCTGATCTTCGGCGGCTGGGGGCTGACCACCGGCCTCACGTTCTGGGCCGCCGTGATCAAGCGCGTGAACATGATCGCGGGCCCCGACGAACAGGGCCGTTTCTTCGGGCTGCTCGACGGCGGCCGCGGGCTCGTCGAGGCGCTGCTCGCGACGATCGCGATCACGCTGTTCGCCTACGTGACGCAGGCGCGCGGCGGCACCGATGCGGCCGGCTTCACGCTCGTCGTGCATCTGTACGCGTTCTTCTGCATCGCGCTCGGCGTGCTGCTCGCGCTGGTGAAGGATCCGGCGGGCGCGGGCGATCGCAAGGCCGTGACGGAACGCCGAAAAGGCAGCGTGCTGACCGACCTGAAGACGCTCGCGGCGATCCCCGAGCTGTGGCTCGTCGCCGCGATCGTGTTCTGCGGCTACCAGGTGTTCTGGGCGACCTACAGCTTCTCGGCCTACCTGCACGAAGGCAATTTCGGGCTCAGCGCGACGGCGGCCGGCTTCATCACGACGCTCAAGCTGTGGATGCGCCCCGTCGGCGGCATCGGCGGCGGCTTCCTCGGCGACCGCGTCTCGAAGGTGTCGGTGCTGTTCTGGGCGCTGGTCCTCGCCGCGCTGTCGCTCGTCGGGCTGATCGCAGCACCCGCGCATAGCCCGCAGGCGATGCTCGTCGTGCTCGTGCTGTTCATCGGCATCCTCACCTATGCGATCCGCGGCCTGTACTGGTCGCTGCTCGACGACTGCAAGGTGCCGACGCATTGCGCGGGCCTCGCGATCGGCCTGATCTCGGTGCTCGGCTATTCGCCCGACGTGTTCGTGCCGCTGATCAACGGCTACGTGACGCATACCTGGCCGGGCGCGCACGGCTACCAGCTCTATTTCGGCTACATCGCTGCGATCGCGCTCTGCGGCGCGGGCGCGGCCGCGTTCCTCAAATACCGCCTCAACCGCCTTTCCCGTATCCAGGAGTCCGCATGAAGATCGTTTCGCTCGAAACCCATATCGTCGCCGTGCCGCCGCCGCATGTCGGCGGGATGTACTGGATCTTCGTGAAGCTGAAGACCGACGACGGCATCGAAGGCGTCGGCGAGATCTACTCGGCGACGTTCGGCCCGAAGGCGATGGCGCCGATCATCGACGACGTGTTCGAACGGCACCTGCTGAACCGCGACCCGCATCACGTCGAACGGCTGTTCCGCCAGGCCTATTCGAGCGGCTTCACGCAGCGACCGGATCTCACGATGATGGGTGTCGTCAGCGGCCTTGAAATGGCGTGCTGGGACATCATCGGCAAGGCCGCCGGCAAGCCCGTGTACGAACTGCTCGGCGGGAAGATCCACGAGCGGCTGCGCTCGTACACGTACCTGTACCCGAAGAACGCGAAAGGCGAATACGACTACGACGATCCCGACCTCGCGGCCGAATGCGCGGCCGAGAACGTGAAGCTCGGCTTCACGGCCGTCAAGTTCGATCCGGCCGGTCCGTACACGGCCTACTCGGGCCACCAGCTGTCGCTCGAAGTGCTCGACCGCTGCGAGACGTTCTGCCGCAAGGTGCGCGAAGCCGTCGGCAGCAAGGCCGACCTGCTGTTCGGCACGCACGGGCAGATGGTGCCGTCGTCGGCGATCCGGCTCGCGAAGCGGCTCGAGAAATACGACCCGCTGTGGTTCGAGGAGCCGGTGCCCCCCGGCCAGGAAGAGGCGATCGCGCAAGTCGCGAAGCACACGTCGATTCCGATCGCGACCGGCGAGCGCCTGACCACCAAGTACGAATTCCACAAGCTGCTGCAGGCGGGCGGCGCATCGATCCTGCAGTTGAACGTCGCGCGTGTGGGCGGCCTGCTCGAAGCGAAGAAGATCGCGACGCTCGCCGAAGTGCACTACGCGCAGATCGCACCGCACCTGTACAACGGGCCGGTGGGCGCGGCCGCGAGCATCCAGCTCGCGACCTGCACGCCGAACTTCCTGATCCAGGAAAGCATCATGACGTGGGGCGGTTTCCACGCCGAAGTCGTGAAGACGCCGATCCGCTGGGAAGACGGCTACATCGTCCCGTCGAACGAGCCGGGCCTCGGCATCGAGCTCGACATGGACGTCGTGAGGCGCCACACGCCGTACACCGGCGAACGGCTGCACCTGCAGATGGGCGAACGCCCCGTCGACGTGAAGGATCTCGCTCCCGCGAAGGGCTGAGCGCAAAGGACAGACATGAGCTACGACTACATCATCGTCGGCGCGGGCTCGGCCGGCTGCATCCTCGCGAACCGCCTGAGCGAATCGGGCCGGCACTCGGTGCTGCTGCTCGAAGCGGGCGAGCGCGACGCGTCGTTCTGGTTCAAGGTGCCCGTCGGCTTCACGAAGACCTACTACAACCGCCGCTACAACTGGATGTACTACAGCGAGCCCGAGGCGCAGCTCGCCGATCGCAAGCTGTACTGCCCGCGCGGCAAGGTGGTCGGCGGCTCGGGCTCGATCAACGCGATGGTCTACGTGCGCGGCCAGCGCAGCGACTACGACGACTGGGCGGCCGCCGGCAATCCGGGCTGGGCGTACGACGACGTGCTGCCGTACTTCCGCAAGCTCGAAACCCACGCGGCCGGCGCGACCGATCCGCAGCATCACGGCGCGACGGGGCCGATCCACATCACGTCGATGAAGGCCGACGTGCATCCGATCGTCCACGAGTTCCTGAAGGGCTGCGGCGAACTGAACCTGCCGCGCACCGACGATTTCAACGGCGCGCAGTTCGAGGGCGCGGGCATCTACGACCTGAACACGAAGCACGGCGAACGCTGTTCAAGCAGCTTCGCGTACCTGCGTCCCGCGCTGGACCGCGCGAACCTCACGCTGCGCTCGGGCGTGCTCGTGCGGCGCGTGACGTTCGACGGCACGCGCGCGACCGGCGTGGTCATCGCGGGCGGGCACGGCGACGAAACGCTCGTCGCCGCGCGCGAGGTGATCCTCGCGGCCGGCGCGGTCGATACGCCGAAGCTGCTGCAACTGTCGGGCGTCGGCGATCCGGCGCTGCTCGCGCGCCGGCGCGTGCCGCTCGTGCATGCGCTGCCGGCCGTCGGCCGCAACCTGCAGGACCACCTGTGCGTGAGCTTCTACTTCAAGGCGAACCGGCCGACGCTGAACGACGAGATGGGCACCCTGCTCGGCAAGATGAAGATCGGCTTGCGCTACCTGCTGACGAAGCGCGGCCCGCTCGCGATGAGCGTGAACCAGGCGGGCGGCTTCTTCCGCGGCACGGCCGATGCGCAGGAGCCGAACATCCAGCTTTACTTCAACCCGCTGTCGTACCGGATCCCGAAGAGCGACCGCGCGAGCATCAAGCCCGAGCCTTACTCCGGATTCCTGATCGCGTTCAACCCGTGCCGGCCGACGAGCCGCGGCACGATCGAGATCGCCTCGAACCGCGCGGAAGATGCCGCCAAGATCCACATCAATGCGCTGACCACGCAGAAGGATCTCGACGAGGCCGTGCAGGGCAGCAAGGTGATTCGTGCGCTGATGCGCGCGCCGGCGCTGAAGTCGATGACCGTCGAGGAAATCTCGCCGGGGCCGCAGGTCGATTCCGACGAAGCGATGCTGCAGTATTTCCGCGAGCAGTCGGGTTCGATCTACCACCTGTGCGGCTCGTGCGCGATGGGGCCGGACGCCGCGACGTCGGTGGTCGATGCGTCGTTGCGCGTGCACGGGCTGCAGGCGCTGCGGATCGTCGATGCATCGGTGTTCCCGAACATCACGTCGGGCAACATCAACGCGCCGACGATGATGGTCGCGGAGAAAGGCGCGGATCTGGTTCTGGCGGATGCGGGGCGTGGCGACGCGGCTGCCGTGAGAGCAAGCGAACGGGAAACGGTCACGCATTAAGGCGGCTGCGTTCTCGACGATGCGGGCAGGCGCGCGCGATGCGGTTGCGTGCCGGCCCGGCGATCGGCTTCACGATGCGACTCAACTCAACGCAACGTCAACGCCACGACTACGCCCAATAGGACAACACGATCAACGGGTCGCCCCCTTCCTTCGTTGCTCGCCAGTTGATGAACGCGCTGCACTCGACGAGCGCGGCGAATATCTCCGGATTGCGATCCTTCAACGCTCCCGCATCGTCGATCCGCAGCGACACTATGCCGTGCTCGTAGCAATAGTCGCTCATGCAATCGTTCCATGCATCCATGTTCCGGCCGTAGTAACCCGGAAATCCGAATTCGCTCGCGAAGTAGTCGTGAAACTTCGCCCAATCGCCAAGCGCTTTTCCGTCCACGCTGAATCGGTTCATCGAGCCCTCTCGTTCATCGGAAAATCACTACCGCCGTTCGTTTTTCACGCCCCGAAGGCCGGTTCGCCGGCATCGAACAGGTCACACCCGCCCGGGCCGATCCCGCAGATCGTCGACACACTGCAGTGAACCGCATCTCGTACTTCAATTCACCTCCAATCCCGCGCCCCGCTCCGCACGCCCACCTCGTCGAACACCCGCACGATGTGATCGATCATCGCGCTCATCCGTGCGGTATGCCGCAAGTCCTTGTGCGTCACCATCCAGACTTCGTAAGGACGCGCGGACGTACGCGCCGGCCACACGCGCACCAGCGCGTCGCGCTCCGCGATCGGCACCGGGAGCTCGGCGAGCCCGAGCCCGGCGCGCGCCGCCGCGCGCAACATCAGATTCGAATTCAGCCCCGACACGATCCGCCCCGCGCGCACCGGCTCGCCGACCACCGTGAGCGGGCCGCGTGCATTCAGGTGCGGCAGGAAGCACACGAGGTCATGTCCTTCGAAGCCGGTGCCGGGCACCGGTTCGCCATGCCGCTCCAGGTATTCCTCCGACGCGTACAACCCCGTCGGCCACGCGGCAAGCCGGCGCGTGAGCAGATCGGGATTGTCGGGCTTGATCGTACGGATCGCGATGTCCGCCTCGCGCTTTGCGAGGTTCTCCACCTGCGTCGACGTGTTGAGCAGCACGCGCACGTCCGGATGCTCGTCGTGCAGGTCGCGCATCGCGCGCATCACGAATTCGAGCCCGATCGTATCGGTCGTCGTCACGCGCACGTCGCCGGCAAGACGCCGGTCGACGCCCTGGGTCTGCCGCACCAGGTCGATCGCCGATTGCTCCATCTTCTCCACGTTGCGCAGCGCGACCTCGCCCACCGCGGTCGGCACGTACCCGGCCGACGTGCGCAGGAACAGCGTCGCGCCGAGCGCGCGCTCGAGCGCCGCGAGCCGCCTGCCGACCGTCGCCTGGTCGAGCCCGACCGCCCGCGCGGCGCCGCGCAGGCTGCGTTCGCGGTGGATCGCGAGAAAAATGCGTGCGTCGTCCCAGTTCAAGCGGTTTCTCCGGTGTGATGCAAATTTGCATCTGTGGTCGCGAAAATCGCTGCGCGAATTCATCAAGGCCCAAGCCTATACTTTTTTCACCGACCACTCACCAGTCTTTTCGAGGCAAACATGTCCGATACGCTCTCCCCCGTTCCCGCCGACATGGCGGCAGTCGAAATCACGCGCCCCGGCGGCCCCGAAGTCCTGGCGACCGCACGTCGCCCCGTGCCGCGGCCGAAGGCCGACGAAGTGCTGATCCGGGTTCACGCCGCCGGCGTGAACGGCCCGGACGTGCTGCAACGCAAGGGGCACTACAACCCGCCGCCCGGCGCATCCGACATCCCGGGCCTGGAAATCGCGGGCGAAGTCGTCGCGACCGGCGCAGCCGTGCGCGGCTTCGCGCCGGGCGACCGGGTCAGCGCGCTGGTGACGGGCGGCGGCTATGCGGAATACGCGGTCGCCCATCACCTCACGACGATGAAGCTGCCGCCCGGCCTCGACATGATCGAAGCCGCGGCGCTGCCGGAAACGTTCCTGACGGTCTGGCTGAACCTGATCCAGCGCGGGCGGCTGCAGGCGGGCGAATCGGTGCTGATCCACGGCGGCGCGTCGGGCATCGGCACCACCGCGACGATGATCGCGAAGGCGATGGGCGCATCGACCGTCATCACGACGGTCGGCTCGGAAGCGCATCGAACCGCGAGCCTGCGGCTCGGCGCGGATCACGCGGTGCATTACCGGGAAGAAGATTTCGTCGCCGAAGTCGACAGGATCACCGCCGGCAAGGGCGTGGACGTGATCCTCGACATCATCGCGGGCGACTACGTCGCGCGCAATTACCGGGCCGCGGCGATGAACGGGCGGATCCTGCAGGTCAGCGCGCTGAACGGGCCGGCGAAGGAACTCGACGTGTGGCCGATGATGACCAAGCGCCTCACGCACATCGGTTCGACGCTGCGCTCGCGCACGCCGGAGGAGAAGGGCGCACTCATCGCCGAACTCGAACGGCACCTGTGGCCGCACGTCGAAGCCGGCACGGTCAGACCGCAGGTGTTCCGCACCTTCCCGCTCGACGACGCGCGCGGCGCGCACGTGCTGATCGACTCCGGTGTGCACGTCGGCAAGATCGTGCTGACGACGGCCGCGCACCGCGCGGCCTGACCGGGCACGACGCGTCAGTTCACGCTCGTGCGCTTCTCGACGAACCGCTTCACGTAATCGTCCGCCGGACGCGACAGGATGTCGTCCGGCGTGCCGACCTGCACGAGCGTGCCGTCGCGCAGGATCGCGATCCGGTCGCCGATGCGCAGCGCCTCGTCGAGATCGTGCGTGATGAACACGATCGTCTTCGACAGCGTCGCCTGCAGTTCGAGCAGCTGATCCTGCATCTCGGTGCGAATCAGCGGATCGAGCGCGGAGAACGCCTCGTCCATCAGCAGCACGTCGGTATCGGCCGCCAGCGCGCGCGCCAGCCCGACACGCTGCCGCATCCCGCCCGACAGCTCGTCCGGATAATGATCGCCGTAGCCGTCGAGCCCGACCTTCGTCAGCCAGTTGCGCGCGGCCTCGGCCGCGTCGTGACGCTTCTCGCCGCGCGTGCGCAGCGCATACGCGGCGTTGTCGAGCACGGTCTGGTGCGGCAGCAGCCCGAAGTTCTGGAACACCATGCTGACCTTGAAGCGGCGCAGCTCGCGCAGCCCGTGCGCGTCGAGCTTGATCACGTCGCTGCCGTCGATCACGATCTCGCCGGCCGTCGGCTCGATCAGCCGGTTGAAGTGCCGCACGAGCGTCGATTTCCCGGAACCCGACAGCCCCATGATCACGAAGATCTCGCCCGACTCGATGCCGAGGCTCACGTCGTTGAGCCCGACGTTGCAGCCCGTTTCGGCCAGCACGTCGGCCTTGCGCTTGCCCGAGCGCAGCAGGTCGAGCACGCGCGCATGCGCGGCCTGCGGCCCGAACAGCTTGTACACGTGTTTGACGTCGATGGTCGCCATGTCTGCCTCCGTTCCTATGCGCGCGACGATTGCGTCGCCTGATTCGAATCGACGCCCGCCGACTCCGCCTTGCGCGGCAGCCGGTACGGCACGCGCGACGCGCCCTTCTGTCGGCGCTGCTGTGCGAGCCGGCGGCGCGCGCGCCGCTCCTGGCCGAAGCCCTGGCTGATCCGGTCGATCACGATCGCGAGGATCACGATCGCGAGGCCGGCCTGCGTGCCCTTGCCGACGTCGAGCGTCTGAATGCCCGCGAGCACGTCCTCGCCGAGCCCGCGCGAGCCGATCATCGACGCGATCACGACCATCGACAGCGCCATCATCGTCGTCTGGTTGATGCCGGCCATGATGCTCGGCCGCGCGAGCGGCAACTGCACGTTGACGAGCAATTGCCAGCGCGTCGTGCCGAACGCACGCGCGGCTTCCGTCACGTCCGGATCAACCTGGCGGATGCCGAGATCGGTCAGGCGGATCAGCGGCGGCAGCGCGTAGATGATCGTCGCGAGGATCGCGGGCACCTTGCCGAGGCCGAACAGCATCAGCACCGGGATCAGGTACACGAAGCTCGGCAGCGTCTGCATCACGTCGAGCACGGGCAGCAGCATCCGGCGCAGCCATGCGCTGCGCGACGCGAGGATGCCGGCCGGCACGCCGATCGCAACCGACAGCACCGTCGCGACGAGCATCAGCGCGAGCGTCTGCATCAGCTTGTCCCACAGGCCGAAGCAGCCGATCGCGTAGAGCAGCAGCATGAAGAGCGCGCCGAGGCCGATGCGGCGCGTCGCGTTCCACGCGATCGCGCCGACGACCAGCAGCACGAGCCACGGCGGCGCGACGCGCAGCGCGCCTTCGAGCGGCACGAGCAGGTAGCGCAACACGAGCGCGCTGAAGTGATGGAAGCTGTCGCCGTATTGCGCGACGAACGTCTCGAGCGCGCTGTTCACCCAGTCGGCGATCGACAGGTGCAGAAAGAAGCCGTTCATGTTGATTCTCCGTCGCGCCGCGAAGGCGCGTGACGGCGGCGGCGGGCGCGGGCCCGCCGCCGCGCGCAGGTTACGCGCCCTTCAGGCTGCCGGCGATCTTCTGCGCGACGTCGGCCGGCACCCACTGCTTCCACATGTCCTGGCGGGTCTTCAGGAACTGCGTGGCCATCGCCGCGCCGTCGATCTTCCTCGTCGTCATCTCGAGGATCGTCTGGTTCAGGAAGTCCATCGGGAAACGCACCTTGCCGAATACACCGACGAGATCGGGATTCGCATCGGCGAACGGCTTCGACACGCCGACCGTCAGCCGCGACACCATGTACGACGACGCGCACTGGTGCGTGCTGCTCTCGTCGCGCAACGTCTTCCAGCATGCTTCGTTATAGGCCGGCATCTTCAGCGCGGTGAACTTGTATTTCGCCATCAGCGCGGCCGGGCCCCAGTAATAGAACACGATCGGCGCGCCGCGCTGGTACGCGGACGCGATCGCCGCGTCGAGCGCCGCACCGGTGCCCGGGTGGAAGTTCGTGTACGACTGGTCGAGCTTGAGCACCTTCAGCAGGCGCGTGTTCACGCGCTCGCAGTCCCAGCCCGTCGGGCAGTTCAGGAAGCGGCCCTTGTCCGGTTCCTCCTCGTCGGCGAACACCTGCTTGAACTTCGGCAGATCGTCGACCGACACGAGCCCGGGCGCGACCGGCTTGATGTTGCGCGCCGGATCGCCCTTCACCACGTAGTCGGGCACGAACCAGCCTTCGGTCGTGCCGCCCGGCAGCGTGTCGCCGATCAGCTTCACGGCGCCCGACGAAACGGCCTTCGCGGTGATCTCGCTGCGGCCCGTCCACTGCTCGGCCCAGATCTGCAGGTCGTTGCGCGCGAGCGCCGTTTCGGTGGCGGCCGTGCTGCCCGGCACGACGTCCGTCTTGCAGCCGTAGCCCTTCTCCATGATCTGCCGCAGCACTTCGGTCGCGAACGACCCGCTCTCCCACGTGATGCCCGCGAAATGGACCGTCTTGCCGTCGGCGCACGCGCCGCCGGCCGCATGGGCCGCGGGCGCGGACAGGATCGCCGCGGCGGCGAGAAGGACCGTTTTCAGTCGTCGAATCTGCATGGTGGGTCGTCTCCAAATCGAATCTGTTGTTTGTGCGTCGCGGCATGCGCGGCGACCGGCAAATCGCGAAGCCAGCCACGTCCGGTCAGGCTGCATGGTCGAGCCACCAATATGTTTAGGGAAACGAGTAATTCCGATCATTGCAATCGGCAGCGCCAATCGATCGTCGGGTGCCTCGCATGGCCCGCCGGACGGGCCTCTCAGCCGATTCACCGGGCCCGCGCGCGGCCCGGAACGGGCTGCGTCGAGCCTTGTTCGGGCACCGCTCGCCCCGCGTTGAAGCGCGGCGCCGCGCACACCGTTTCGACCGTCGAAACGACCCGCCGCGCCCCATTGGCGAACCCGATCCCATCCATCGAAATTACTCGCTTTCGAATCCGTTTCGGCTTGGGAAGAATGCGCGGTGTCATCGGAGGAGACACGACCCGACCCAGCCGGTCGCCGCGCCGCCGCGCATCGCGCGCTTCCGGCGCCGCGCGCGCTGCGCCGGGTCGCCCCGGATGACGGGGCGCGCCTCGCCGGACGCGCTCACGACAACCGATACAAGAAGCTGGATATCCCGGAGATCTCTCAATGAAAAAGACCCTGACGGCGCTCGCCGTAACGGCAACCTTCGCAGCCCCCGCGTTCGCGCAAAGCAGCGTCACGCTGTACGGCGTGATCGACGAAGGCCTGAACTACACGAACAACGTCGGCACCGGCCACGTCTACGAGATGGCGAGCGGCTACGCGCAAGGCAGCCGCTGGGGCCTGAAGGGCAGCGAGGATCTCGGCGGCGGCATGAAGGCGATCTTCCAGCTCGAGAACGGCTTCGACGTGAACACCGGCCGGCTCAACCAGGGCGGCCGCATGTTCGGCCGCCAGGCATACGTCGGCCTGAGCCAGACGCAGTACGGCACGCTGACGTTCGGCCGCCAGTACGACTCCGTGGTCGACTATCTCGCGCCGACCACGGCCAACGGCAACTGGGGCGGCTACCTGCTCGCGCACCCGTTTGACAACGACAACACCGACAACTCGTTCCGCCTCGACAACACGGTGAAGTACGCGAGCCCGAACTTCGGCGGCTTCCAGTTCGGCGGTGCATACAGCTTCAGCAACAGCACGAACTTCTCGGACAACCGCGCGTACAGCTTCGGCGCGCAATACCAGAACAACGGCCTGCTGATCGGCGCCGCCTACCTGCAGGCGAACCGTCCGGGCGACGGCTCGGCCGGTGCGATCACCGCGAACGACGCGAGCTACATCGCCGAGCGCATGCGCGTGTTCGGCGCGGGCATCAACTACACGTTCGGACCCGCGACGGTCGGCTTCGCGTACACGAACTCGAACTACAAGAATCCGACCGGCAATGGCTACCTCGGCACGCCGGGCGCGATCATCGCACCGGGTGCGACCGTCAGCGCGATCAAGTACCAGAACTTCGAGGTGAACGGTTCGTACCAGATCACGCCGGCGTTCATGGTCGGCGCGCAGTACGTGTTGTCGCTCGAGAAGTACGACGCATCGACCGGCGACGCGAAGCCGAAGATCCACTCGGTCGGACTGATGGCCGACTACAACCTGTCGAAGCGTACCGACGTGTACGTGCAGGCCGCGTACCAGCACATCGCCGGCGACAAGACGAACTCGATCCTCGACAATGCGTTCATCCCCGGCACCGACGCGCCGTCGTCGACGTCGAACCAGGTGGCCGTGCGTCTCGCGCTGCGCCACAAGTTCTGACGCACCCCGGTTCTCCGTTCTTCACGCGACACCCGCGCCGCTCGGCCCGAGGTGTCTTCGCCCGCCCGCAAGCACCAGCCTGCCGGCGGGTTTTTTGTTTCGCGCCGCGACGACGCGAGGCAACGTGATTCGGCGCAGGTCGTGCGTGTGCCCGGTCAACGCTGACAGGACAACCGCCCACGATTCGCCGGTACGCTGCGTGCCACCTCGACGTCAGGCACCGCCCATGCCGCACGACGAGCGCGACGTATCGCGCGGGCATCAAGCCCGAGCCGTATTCCCGATACCTGATCGCGTTCAACCCGTGCCGGCCGACGAGCCGCGGCACGATCGCGCTCGCGTCGAATCGTTTCCCGCGCAACCGACGCGCCGCACGGATGGAAGGGAACGCGCGACTTCCGCGCGATCGCCTCTCCGGCAACGGCGGTCGCCCCCCTGCATCGCCTGATCGGAACAACGCCCGCCGGAACACGGGAAAACACTGCCATGAATCCGCCGCGCAGCCTGCGCGCACGGGCTCGAAACGTGCATTCGGTTTTGACGCAAGCCCCCGTGAAACAGGGAGAACCGTGACGTCCGTCGTCCACCGTACGCGGGCAAGGGTTTGTCTGGTTGGCTTTCGATGCCCGCCTGCACTAGCCTCGTGAGGTCTGCCCCCGCGTCGTTCGGCCGGCGGGACATGACGTCGTGCACATTGACAATCGAGTGTCGGCGCGCGGCCTCGCTGCCGAAGTTTCATTGCGTTCGATCACGCATGTCGTTGCCGCCGGAGAAACATCCTCTGGCTCGCGCGCGATGTGACGCGAGGCGATCCGGGGCAACACGCGCGCCGGCCAGCCGTCGGTGTGCACCGGGGAACCGCAGGCCCGATCGTGGAGACGCACCGTGAAGCGCATGCCATTTCGCTGCATCCATGCCATCAGCTATGCAAGCGTGCTGCTCTTTCAGGCCCAGGCGCAAGCGCAGTCGCTGGACGCCCAGTCGACGCAGGAGAACATTTCCGCGCTGCGCCAGGAAGTCGATCGCCATCTGCAGGAACTGAGTGCGCTCAAGCGCAAACTGGCCGACGAGGAAGCCAATCTCTCCCGCCTGAGCCGGGCGCTGGACAACCGCGAACTCGCGGCCCGGCGTGGCGCGGGCACCGGCGATGCCGGCGGCTCCGGCGACGCGGCGACGCAGGCCGATACCGGCTCCCCGGGCGGCGCGCCCGACGCGGCCGGCAACGCCCCCGGCAACGTGCAATCTTCGGCCGGGTCCGCCGCGCCGCCGAGCCGGCCGGTCGGCCAGGCGCCGGTGGCGGAAACCGCACCGCCGCCTGTCGCGCCGATCTTCGATCAGCCCGGCGTGCTGACGCCGAAGAACAAGTTCGTCGTCGAGCCGTCGTTCCAGTTCAGCTATTCGTCGTCGAACCGCGTCGCCCTCGTCGGCTACACGATCATCCCGGCGCTGCTGATCGGCCTGGTCGACGTGCGGGAAGTCAAGACGACCACGCTGACGGGCGCGGTCGCGGTGCGCTACGGGATCACCAACCGGATGGAAGTCGAAGTCCGCGTCCCCTATGTGTACTCGACGAACGACACGATCAGCCGCGAGATCTTCACCGGCACCGCCCAGGACAACGCGTTCAACAGCCACGGCAAAGGCCTCGGCGACGTCGAAATGACGCTGCGCTACCAGTTCAATACCGGCGGCCCCGACAAGTTCTATTACATCGGCTGGCTGCGCTTCAAGAGCGCCACCGGCAAGAGCCCGTTCGACGTCGTCACCGACTGCGTCACGCGCTGCGTCGGCAATGCCACCGGCACCGGCCTGCCGCTCGAGCAGCCGACGGGCTCCGGCTTCTACGCGATCCAGCCTGGCCTCACGTGGCTCTTTCCGTCCGACCCGGTGGTGTTCTTCGGCAACCTGAGCTATCTGCACAGCTTCAGCCGCGACAATCTCAGCCTCACGATTCGCGATGGACAGAAGGACTTCATCGGCAAGGTGCAGCCCGGCGACATCTGGGGTTTCAATATCGGCATGGGCCTCGCGCTGAACGAGAAGGCGTCGGTGAGCCTCGGCTACGACCAGAGCATCGTACTGCCGACGAAACAGAACGGCCAGACGGTGCCCAGTTCGGTGCGCGTGATCCTCGGCTCACTGCTCCTCGGTTACTCGTACCGGTTGTCGCCGAAGACCACGCTGAATCTCTCGATCGGCGCCGGCCTCACACGCGACACGCCGGACGTGGTCATGACGCTGCGCGTGCCGATTGCATTCTGATCGCAAGCGTGCGCGTGCGGCGGGCTGCGCGCCGCACGCGGGCCCCGGCGCGCCAGTGCGCGCTCATCTGCCATTCCTCGGTCGCTCACCGAGCCTTCATCGCCCCGGCAACACGCCGATCAACGCATTGTTCAGCGTCGACATCACGTTCAGGTTCTTGAACGTCGACAGTGTGTTGACGGTCGTGTTGATCGTCGTCACCGCCTGGATCTGCTGGTTGTTCAACGTGTTCTGGATTACCGCGCCGGTCAGCGCCGGCAGCGCGGCGGGCTGCGCGGCGTTGCCGGCGCCGACCTGGATCAGCGCGCCCGCGTTCGCGGCCGCCAGCGCCTGCGCCTGTTGCGCGGTGATATGACTGATGTCCGGGATATTGAAGCTGGTCGTCGTGACCAGATTGCCGTTCACGAACGCGACACGCGACACGCCGAACGAAACCTTCAGACCGCTCGGCATATCGAAGCCGCCGCGCATCGCATCGAGGCGCGCGTCGCTGAGCGCGATCGCGCCGGCTGCCGGCCAGTTCCGTTCCTGCGCGCCGCCCGGCTCCGCGGCCGGCGTCCCTGCCGCGCACTCACCCATCGCGAGCGGCACGGCACGCAGGATCGGCACCTCGCCGGCCCGCGACTCCACAGGCGCCATATCGGCGCCCGCGTTCGCGGCGGATGCCTCGACGACGCCGCTCGTCTGCGCGACCGGCACGTCGGCCGCGGCCAGCGCGTCGTCCTGCATCGCCGCCGCACTCACGGACGTCACCCCGCCGCACACCATCACGGCGATGCCGGCGATGTTCCTGGTCTGGGATCTCATGACGGTCCTCAGAAGTCGTTCGGGCCGTGCTTCGGCATCACGACGTTGTACAGGCCGTCGCGCGCGATACCGGTGTAGAGCGGCGCGCTGGGCGCGACGCGCCAGTCACGCGGGTCGTTGAACACCGCCAGCTCGGGCCGGTTGTGAATCACGAAAATCACATGGTCTTCCCACTTCTGCTCGAAGCTCGCCAGCGACATCGGGCGCGTGCCGGTGGCCGGATCGCCGACGAGCACACGCCCGTCACGCAGCCCCTTCACGACCACGAAATGGTGATAGCCGTGCTCGGTGATCAACACGATCGCCGGCGTGTGCGTCCTGGCGAGCGTCTGCAACGGCAGCTCGAAGCCGTCCGCGACGAAGCCGTGCGCGTCGAGAAACCGCCGGATGTCGAGCAGCGAGAAGCCCTGCTGGCGAATCTTCTCCTGATTGCCGTTCTCCCACATCTGGGCGAAGGCGGTCTGCTCGGTCATCGGATAGTCGTACTGATAAGTCAGCAGCGTCGCGACGGCAGCCGACCCGCAACTGAAATCGAATTGCTGCTTGACGGTGCGCTTGAAGCGGGCCTCCTTGAGACTCGTGACGTGCATCGCATAGCCGGCGCCCGCCGGATCGACGACCGTCATCTCGTCCGCCCATGCAACCGGGACGGACAGCGCGTAAGCGAGCGCCGCGATGCATGCTGCGGCAACCAGTCTCATCGCTCAGTTCCCGAAGCGCACGTTGAGCACCGTCGCGTTCTGAATCAGCACGTTGGCGCCGGTATTCTGGATGACCGTAGGCAGGCCGCTCGCATTGGCGAACGAGCCGTCGGCGATCGAATTCGAGCCGGTCGACACGCGGTTCGCCACGTTGTCGGTCACCGCGCCGGTCAGATAGTTTTGGCCGATCAGCGCATCGCCGCCCCGATGCTCATCGAGCTGGTCAGGCGTCATCGCGACACCGAAGCTGCCCGCTTGAGCGGTCGCGGTGTCGGTCGCAGCGGGTATGGCTGCCGCAGGGGGCGCGACGGCCGCGGCCGGATCGGCGTGATCCGCGCGCTCGGCGGGTGGGGAAGCTGCGGCTGCCGGCGCAACATCGGCGGTGGCCTCCGCCGCAACGGTTCGCGACCCGTCAGCCGTGGCATGGGCCATCAGGCCCGGCAGCAGCGCCGCAGGCAATATCACCAGCAAAAGTGCCGTTCGGATTCGCATGGCTGTCTCCTTGGTCCCTGCGCGAGCCGGCCCGAAACCGGCGCACAGGGAGCGGAATCCGCGTGACCGTCGATCGACGGAAATCAGCCCGGCCTGCGCCAACGAGAGCGAGACGGCCGTTCGGCCATCCCGCCCTCGCCGGCGGTCCTGTCCATCGGCGATGGAACGCAAGTCGCGGGCTCGCCTGCGCCCGCGTCAATGCATCCGGCTCGCCAGGACCGGCCGGCCGGCTAACGTCCTACGGACAGGTTCGCCTGCACGGTCACAGCCTGCTGAACCAACGACGCCATGCCGCTGTTCTGGTTGGCGACCATGATGCCCGCGGCGGTCTGGCCGACGCTCGCCATCGCGTTGGACATGTTGAACGTCCCCGCGTTGACCGCATTGGCTCCGCCTGCGCCACCCGCGCCGCCGACCGCGCCGTTACCGACACCGCCGTTGCCCGTGCCGCCTGCGCCGCCCGCGCCGCCCATCGCGCCCACCGCGCCGCTACCCGCGGTTGCGCCGCCGTTGCTGGCCGTCGTCGTCGCGCCGCCGTTCGTCGCGCCGCCGCCCGTGCCCGCGCCGCCGGCACCGCCGTTGCCCGCCGTGGCCGCCGCCGCGCCGCCGGTGCCGCCCGCGGCCGCACCCGCGCCGCCGATGCCCGCGCCCGATCCGCCCGAAGCGGTCGACGTACCCGCCGACCCTGCGCCGCCTGAGCCACTGCCCGAGCCGGTGCCGGTACCCGTGCCGGTGCCGGTGCCGCTGCCGGCCGATGCCGACGCGCTTCCGCTGCCATGATTCCTGGCCCATGCGGAGCCGGGATTGGCTGTGCCGGTGCCGCCGCCCCAGCCTGTGCCGCTGCCCTTGCCGGAACCGCCTACGCCGACCGAGGCCGCGATCGCGCCGCCGCCCGTGCCGGAGCCGGAGCCGCCGCTCGCAGTGGCATTGCCGCCGCCCCCGCCGCTGGCGTCAGGTGAGCCGCCGGCTCCGCCGCCGCCGCCGTTGCCGGTGCCGGCCGTCGCGCTGCCATTGCTGGCGTTACCCGCCGTGGCGCTGCCGTTATGCGCGCTGCCGCCTTTGCCGCCGGCGCCGCCTGCACCGCCGCTTCCGCCATTACCGCCGATGCCGCCGTAGCCATACCCGTTGCCGCCCTTGCCGCCGCTTCCGCCGGCCGCGCTGCCCGAGTTGGTCGCGTTGTTGCCGATGCCCCAGACCTGGACATTGCTCACGTACCCGTCGAGTTTGCTGATCGCGACGATCTTGGTGCTGTTGTACGAATCCTGGTAGACACTCGCGCCAGGCGAAACTTCATTCGCATTGGACCCGGTGGAGCTGGTCTGGGTTGAGCTGACTGCGTTGCTGAGAGTGTTCGATCCGTCATCGGCTTTCTGACTGCATGTCGAACTGGTATCGCTGCTGCATGGATTCGCCATTGCGTAGCCGCTGCATCCCAAGGCGAGAAGCGCAGCAGACGCCAATAGAGTTTTGCGCATGAAATCCTCCTGAAGTAACGAGGAACGGCTTGGCCAACTGCACCAATCCGGAGGACAACACGCATCGGCGATGCCAATCCCAGCCAGCTGCCTGACGACAGGGAGCCGGTTGGATGCTTTGCGCGACATAACCCGCCTCGCCCGATTCCGGCATGCGATTTATGTTTCAGGTCTGAAACGTGTCGATCGGCACGGGGCCGGGACACCCTCGACCCGCGGATGGATTTCTCTCTGTATTCAAACGCTTGTCCGATCTTCCGAAGAAGGTCCCTGCAAGCGCGGAATGTTTCACTTTTGAACGGCCGCGGCCGGCCCATATGGGTATGCCCGTAGCACCGGATATTCAATCCCAATCGCAAACGCAGGCCCGGCAAGGACGCCCGCCGAATTCATTCCGATGAGGCATCAAAATCCCGCATGGAGTGCCATTTAGAAATGTTTCGACTATGATTCGGCGCTTTTTCCTCGGATCCTGTCCGCGACGAGCACGGGCGCGCGCGAGTCCGGTTATCGGCCGGAACGAGGATTCCTGACGGCAAGCGCCGTGGAATGGCGACGCACATCCCCCCGAGATGCGCCGCACGTGACCCACGGGCTGCCTGCGGTGCAACCGCGTGCGGGTACCGGCAGGCTGCCGCTCAAAACGCAGGAGAAACGCCCCCGTGCTTCGCTGGCCCGCTCCCGGCAGATCGGTTCGCATTCCTCTGCTTCTCGACGAACCGCCGCACATCATCGTCCGCCGGACGCGACAGGATGTCGTCCGGCGTGCCGTCGCGCAGGATCGCGATCCGGTCGCCGATCCGCGATGCGTCGTCGAGATCGTGCGTGATGAAGCGGCTACGCGACGCCGCTCGACCGCTTCATCAGGCGGGTCGCATCGCGGCCTGCGGCGCGCGTGCCGGACGCCGCAACATGAGCCGCGACCGACGGCCTCCGCAGGGTCGATGAAAGGTAGCGTGTCAGGATGCGGGCATCACGCCACCTGTCCGATGGCGGCCCTGCGCATCGTGACGATGCGCGCGGGCGGAATATTTGCCCACACGATCCGGCTGGCATCGGCAACGAATGCCGGATCGCGCAGCGGGTGACGCTCGGGCACGCGCAGGTCGTAGGTGAACTGGATCATCACGCCGTCGACCGACAGCACACGCTCGCACTGCCCGACGATCGCCGTCACGTCCTCGCGCGGCAACGTGCGCAGCGGCAGGCAGGACACGATCGCGTCGACACGCGCATCGGGCGGCAGCAGCCGCTCGAGCTGCCGCGCGTCGCCCGATACGATCGAAATCCCGGGAAAGCGCCGCCGCAGGTGCTGCACGAACGCCGGCGCCCGCTCGACCACGACGAGGCGCCCCGGCGCGACGCCGCGTTCGAGCAACGCGGCGGTGATCGCACCGGTGCCGCCGCCGAGCTCGACGACGAGCCCGTCGCCGTCCGGCACCGCATCGGCCATCTCGCGCGCCAGATGCCGCGAACTCGGGCACAACGCGCCCACCGCGGCCGGGCGGCCGACCCACTCTCGCACGAACAGTGCCGAGACACGCAACGCGTTCGGCCAGATCATCGGCCAACCTTGCGCGGTTGCGCCATCAGCTTCGGCGTGCCAATGACTGCCTGTAACAGGGCTACGACGCCACGGGGCTCTTTCACGTGCATCCTCCTGAACAAATCCGTCCGCCACGCACGCGCGGCGCTCCATCGATTCTAGGAAATGCAAACTTAAGGCGACGTGAAGATTGTCCCTGATTGCGCCGCCACTGCCGGCCGTGCAATCGACGGCTTCCCGCTCGGCGGTCGACGCGCCGCCGAAGCTGCGCGGGATACCGCGCGCCGACGATCGTGACCTGCCGCAGGGCCGTCTCGATCGCCGACGGTTCGCCGCTCGACGGTTCGCGCCGCCCCGCCGCCTCACCGCAGATTGGTCCGCGCCAGCTCGACGATCTCGTCGCCGCGCCCGCTGAGGATCGCGCGCAGCATGAACAGGCTGAAGCCCTTCGCAT
>NZ_QTQM01000036.1:0-81152 GCF_003854225.1 Burkholderia sp. Bp8986
CCGACGCCGTGCGTGCGCGCAGCGTGTTGCCGCGCTCGCCGCTCACCGTGATCGCCGGCAGCGTCGTGCTGCCGGCCGCACCGGCGTCGGGCGCCGGCGCGTCGCCCTGCGCCACGGCGGCCTGCGCCGCGAAAAGCGTGATGCCGAGACCGACGCCGAACCGTGCCGGCCGAACCAATCTGCGAGCCATGACGTGCGGCACGACTGCCGCGCGTGATCTCCCCGAATATCGTTTCATTTCTCTCCTGCAGGTTGATCTGCCCTTGAACAAAAAAACACGGAACGCTTGCATCGATACGCGTTCAACCATTTCCGCTTTCGCGCTTCCGGAATAACGAAAGCACCATTTTCAATATATGGATCGCATCGCACGCCGACGTAAAACGGCCGGCTATACTGCGCGAACCAGGATTCGAACATAGCCGCACAACGCGGTCCAATGACATGTTTTCCTGGCGGTGATAACTCGCGGATATGAACTTCCATCTACTCAAATCGTTCGTTACACTCGCGAACTCGCTGCACTTCGGCTCCGCCTCGCAAGCGCTCAACCTGTCGCAGCCTGCCCTCACGAAACAGATCAAGCGACTCGAAGACGACCTGGGCGCGCCGCTTTTTCGGCGTGACCGGCATGGCACGGAGTTGACGGAACTGGGACGCTATTTCCTCGCCGAAGCCCAACCGCTGGTGGATCAGGCCGAACGCGTCCTCTCGCTGGGAAAGCGAGCCGCGCGCGGCGAAGTCGGACGACTCGCCATTGGCTATAGCTTCTCGACGGTGGAGACGGTGTCGCGTGTGTTGCCGCGCTTTCGCGAGCGTTTTCCCGATGTCGAGGTCACGCTGCATGATCTGTCGTCGGCCGAGCAGATGGAGCGGCTGCTCGAAGGCAGCCTCCAGGCGGGCTTCGTCCGCCTGCCCGTTCGGACCGGTCTCGCGCATCGGCGTCTTCTCTCCGATCGACTCGCGCTCGTCGTACCGCGCACGCTCGCGGACACGATCACGGGTTTCGATTCGCCATTGCTGCGCACGCTGCCGTTTCTATTGCTGCAGCGCGCACGCGCACCGGGCCTGCATGATCACATCGCACGGTTTTGCGAGTCGCGCAGCTTCGAGCCACGCTTCGTGCAGCACGCGAACGAGTCGCTGACGATCATCTCTCTGGTCGGCGCGGGGCTTGGGGTGTCGATCATGCACGAATCGGCGCTGCACTCGCCGGGCGACAAGGTCGTGTGCCTGCCTATCCCCGATGCCGATGCGCGCTGGGATGTCGGACTGACGTGGCGGGACGCAGTGCCCGATTCCATCGTGGAGAACTTCGTCGCTTTGTTGCCGGAAGTCGATGCATAGAGCAGTCTTCCGATCGAACGTGACTCGTCCGTCACGTCACGCACAATCATTCATTTTTGTCATTCGTCGCTTTAAAACCCAGGGGCATTTTTAATGCAGACCGATTGAGCGATCTATCCATATTCGCGCCAACAGGGCCGCCGATACGCTCGCGGCCACACTACCGCTCGCATTTGCCGGACAGGTGTCGAGACGAGCACCAGAGCGGCGCCGCCTTACCATGCCTGCCCGCGCAGCGAGTGCCGGTACGAACCGCCAGCTCGCCACCGCGCGACCGTCGGCGCGTTCCAGATGAATTTATGCCGCCGTGTAGCGATTGCGCGGATAACCCACGCCGAGATGGTCGCGCAAGGTCTCTCCCTGATACTCGGCACGGAACAGCCCGCGCTGTCGGAGAATCGGCACCACCTGTTCGACGAAATCGGTGAATGCCGAAGGCGTCCCGCCACCGACGATGAAACCGTCAGCCGCGCCGGCCTCGAACCATTCCTGCAAACCATCCGCGATCTGCTCCGGGGTCCCGATGAAACGCGGGCGCGGCGCAGCCGATTCGAGCGCGACCTCGCGCAGCGTCAGGCCGCGCTCGCGCGCATTGCGCTTGATCTCGTCCGTCCCGCTGCGGAAACTGTTGCTGCCGAGGTCGCCGATTTCCGGAAACGGCGCGCCGAGCGGATACTGGCCGAAATCGTGATGCTCGAAAAACCGGCCGAGATGGTCGAGCGCGCTTTCGATCGTGATCAGTGTCAGGCTCTCCTGGTATTGCCGTTCCGCGTCCTCGGCAGAAGCGCCCACGATCACGCCGATGCCCTGGAAGATCTTCAGGTCGTCGGGATGCCTGCCGTGCCCGCTCACCTGATGCTTGAGATCGGCATAGAAATCGCGCGCCTGAGCCAGCGTGTCGTGATGCGTGAAGACCGCATCCGCATGCTTCGCCGCGAGCTGCTTGCCCGCATCCGACGCGCCGGCCTGGAACAGGACGGGACGCGCCTGCGGCGTACGCCCGACGTTCAGCGGCCCCTCGACGGAGAAATACTTGCCCTTGTGATCGAGCGTATGGAGCTTGGCCGGATCGAAGAACACGCCGCTCGCGCGGTCGCGCACGAACGCGTCGTCCTCCCAGGAATCCCAGAGCCCCTTCGTGACCTCGAGATATTCGTCGGCGATCCGGTAACGTTCGTCATGTTCGGGATGCGCGGTGCGCGAAAAATTCCGCGCGGAACCTTCGAGCGGCGACGTCACGACGTTCCAGCCCGCTCGCCCCCCGCTCAGGTGATCCAGGCTCGCGAACTGCCGGGCAACCGTGAACGGTTCGCTGTAGGACGTCGACAGGGTTCCCACCAGCCCCACCCGTTCCGTGACGGCCGACAGCGCCGACAACAGCGTGAGCGGCTCGAACCGGTTCAGGAAGTGCGGAATCGACTTCGCGTTGATATGCAGGCCGTCCGCCACGAATACGAAATCGAACTTGCCCGCCTCGGCCTGGCGGGCCACGTTCTTCGCGAAGTCCGGGTTGATGCTTGCGTCGATCACCGCGTCGGGGTGCCGCCATCCCGCGTAATGTCCACCGGGTCCGTGGATCGTCGCGCCAAGATGAATCCGCCTGGAACGCCCGTTCGCCCGCTCTGCCTGCGCTTCGCTCATGATGTCACTTTCATTGGTTGTACTGATGTTGTAGGAAACTACGCTTCCTCTCCCGCTTCATCCGCTTCGTCTTCATCGGCACGGCGGTGCGGGAAACGTCGCTTGCCTGAAGATCGGCACCCGGCCGCCCCGCTCCGGCACCCGAGCGCTCGACGAACCTTCCGCGCGACTCATTGCATGTACTGTTCGTTGCCGATCAACCCGATCTTCGTCGCCCCTTCGCGCTGGGCCGACGCCAGCACTTCGGCCACCGCCCGGTAAGGCGCCGCCTTGTCCGGGCGCAACCGGATCTCGTCCTGGTCCGCCTCGGCCGCCACCTCGCGAAACTTCGCGTCCAGCGCCGCGCCGCCCCGCACGGCCGCGCCGTTCCAGTTGACCGAGCCGTCCGCGCCGATGTCGATCTGCACCACCTGAGGCGGATGCGGCGGGACGGGCGGATTCCCGACCGGCAAGTTCATCTTCACCGAATGCATCTGGATCGGGATCGTGATGATCAACATGATCAGCAGCACCAGCATCACGTCGATCAGCGGCGTGGTGTTGATGTCCACCATCACATCCGGCTCGTCCCTGCCCGCGCCGGAACCTGCGTTCATACCCATCGTTCGAACTCCCTAGCCGCCCCGTGCGGGGGGCTGAGTAATGAAGGAAAGCTTGCCGATCCCGGCCCGCTCGCACGCCGTCACGACCTTGCCGATGTACTGATACGGCGTGGCCTGATCGCCGCGCACGTGCACGTCCGGCTGCGGCGTCTGCGCGGATACGTCCTTCAGCCGCGCCACCAGCGTCTGCAGGTCCACATGCTCGGTGCCCCAGAAGATGTCGCCCTGCCGGTTCACCGCGAGCTCGATGCTTTTCGGCTGCGTCTGCAGCGGCTGGACCCGCTCCTTCGGCAACTGCACCTGGATCGTATGGGTCACCACCGGGATCGTGATCAGGAAGATGATCAGCAGCACCAGCATCACGTCCACGAGCGGCGTCGTGTTGATCGCCGAGATGACCTCGTCGTTGTCGTCACCGCCGACACTGATCGCCATGACAGCCTCCGCTCACGACTGAACCGCCAGCGCCTGCGGCGCCGGTGCCGCGGGCGTCGCGCTGCTGCCGGCCGCGCGCCGGCCGCCCGCGAGCAATACCGTATGCAACTGCGCGCCGAAGTCGCGCACGCGCTCCATCACGGACTTGTTCCGGCGCACGAGGAAGTTGTAGCCGAGCACGGCCGGTACGGCCACGGCGAGGCCGATCGCGGTCATGATCAGCGCCTCGCCCACCGGGCCGGCGACCTTGTCGATCGATGCCTGGCCGGCGATGCCGATGGCCGTCAGCGCGTGATAGATGCCCCACACCGTGCCGAACAGCCCGACGAACGGCGCCGTGGATCCCACGGTGCCCAGAAACGCGAGGCCGTCCTGCAGCCGGTTCGACACGTTGGTGATCGAACGCTCGATGTTCAGGTCGATCCAGGTATTGCGATCGACCGAATCGAGCAGCGCCGTGTCGTGATGCTCCCCGGCCTCGATCGCGTTCTCGGCGATGAAACGGAACGGCGACGCATCATCGAGCTGGGCCGCGCCTTCGGCCAGCGTCGGCGCATTCCAGACCTGCTCGTCGGCCGATTTCGCGCGGCTGTTTGCCCGCACCTGCTCGAGGAACTTGGTGATCATGATGTACCAGCTGCCGAGCGACATGACCACGAGCAGCCCAAGGACGAAGCGGGCCACGAAGTCGCCGTTCGCCCACAGGGCACCGAGGCCATACGGGTTCTCGACGGTTGCCGACGTCGCGGGCGCGGGCGGCGGCGCCGAAAGATCGGCCGCACTGGCGGCAGCCGGTGCCGCCGCGGTCGGTGCCGCGCCGGATGCCGCCCGGCCGGGCGCCGATGCCGCTGCTTCCTGTGCGAGCACGGTGTGCGGTGCGACCAGGGTGCCGCCAATGCCGGCGGTGATCATCAGACTTGCCGCAAGTGCGGCGCGAAAGCGCTTTTTCATAAGGACTCCATCCGTATACGTCGTGTGTCGATTCGTGAAGCCGGCCAGCTCGAACGGCGTGTGGCCGGCATCAATTCAGATTGAAGGAAAACGGTACCCGCACCCGCACGGGCTGCCCCTGCGCAATGCAGCGAAAGCGCTTGACCGCACTGAGCGCCGCCCGATTGAGCACCGGGTCCGCCGGCTGCGCGAGCCTCAGGTTCGTGACGCGACCGTCCGGGTCCACCGTAAACTCGACCGTCACATCGCCCGTGATGTTGTTGTCCTGCGCCTCGGGCGGATAGACGATCGACGAGCGGACTTCGTCCGAGTTCGGGCAGACGACGCCGACCTCCTGGTTCACCGGCCTCGCGACCGGCGCCGGCGCAGGCGCCGGCGCGGGCGGCGCCTCGTGCACGGGTGCGCTCGGGGCCGGCGCGGCCTGGTGCGTGATGGTCGGCGGCGGCGGCACCTGCACGTGGACCTCGGGCGGCGGCACGAACGGCGGAGGCGGCGGCGCCACCCGCGGCTTCGACACGACCTTCTCGACCGGCTTCGGCGGCGGGGGCGGCGGCGGTTTCACCGGCACGATGATGCGGGTCTCGATCGGTTGCTGGACGATCTCGACGACCCGGGTCGCCAGGCCGTTCACCAGCGCCCAGATCAGGACGAGATGCAGGCCGATGGCGATCGCGATGCCGCCGAAGCGACGGACCGGATGGGTCCGCTTGTTGCCGAACTGGCGCGGACGGCCGATTGCCGCGAGTCGGGTTTGAGAGGCGCTAGTCATGTTCAGTCCAATGGCAATAAGGTCGGGCGTTCGGCGCCGCCTGACATCGGCGGGCCGGCGCACGGACGGCGGCGCAAGCGATTCGCCGGCGCGTGACCGGCCGCGCGCGTGGCGGCGAGACGGTCCCGGCCCGCGCGGCCGTATCCGCCCCGTCGCCGATTCCGGTCACGCACGCCGCCCGACGCACGTCGTGTCGCTCCCGTCAGGCCGCGACCGGCTCTCGCCGGTCGGCCGGACGCCAGCCGAGTGCCGGGGCGATACGCGTGACGAAATCGTCGAGAATCTGCCGGTAACTTTCGAACGGCAGGTCGTAAGGCAATTCCAGGCGCAGTTCCCGCACTTGTCCGACCACGGGGTCGGCAAGCAGCCGCTCCACGATCTCGTCCGAGGTGCCGACGAGATCCGGTGCGAAGAGCGTGCGCCGTTCGCCCTGCGGCGCCAGCGTGCGGGCATGGCGCGCGTCTGCAAACGCCCGATAGCGTTCACGCTCCCGCGCATCTGCACTGTCGGTCGGGACGATCACCCGGCCCAGCGCGATACGGGGTGCGGCGGCTTCGCTCCAGTGACGGCGGTACAGCTCGAGCTGCCGAAGCTGGGCGTCGACATAACTGTCGGTTCCCTCGCCCGTGGTCAGATTGCCGATCAGCAAGTTGAAGCCGTTTCTGGCGGCCCACTCGATCGAACGCCTGGAACCGCCCCCATACCAGAGCCGGTCCGTCAGACCGGGCGCATACGGGCTCACCCGCGGCCGCACCCGGCCGGCGGCCGATTCCACGAACGTGTCGTCGTCACCGAGCCAGTCGCCGGCGAGATTGCGACGCAGGCGTGCCACCCGTGCGTGCGAGAAGTCGACCAGGTCGGGATCGGTGTCGAACAGCCGCTCGCCCAGCAGCGCGCCGTGATTCGGCGCGCCTGCGCTGAGCCCCACATTGAGCCGGCCGTTCGACAGCACGTCCACGGTCGCCAGATCCTCGGCGAGCCGGAACGGATTCTCGTAGCCCATCTGGATCACCGCCGTGCCGAGCCCGATCCGGCTCGTCCGCTGGCTCGCCGCCGCGAGAAACGTGGCGGCCGAGGACACGGCGCGCTCGAGATGACGCTGCCGCACCCAGGCGCTGTCGTAACCGAGTGCCTCGCCGACGCGAAACAGCTCGAGCGTCCGCTCGAATCCGGCGGCGGCGTCCTCGTCGGGATAATTTCCCGGTGTGAGGAATGCAATGTGATCGATTCGTCCGTTGCTCACTTTTTCATCCTTCGTCATTTGCCACGGTGTCGATGCCATGTCGTGCCGGCCGCAAGCCGGGAGACCCGCACATGACTACGACAGCACCCTGGACAGGAACTCGCGCGTACGCGGATGCGAGGGCGCCGCCAGCACCGCCGACGGCGGCCCCGACTCCACGATGCGTCCGCCGTCCATGAAAACGATCGTGTCGGCCACTTCGCGCGCAAAACCGATCTCGTGCGTGACGATGATCAGCGTCGTCCCGGAACGGGCAAGCTGACGAATCACGTCGAGCACTTCGTTGACGAGCTCCGGGTCGAGCGCGGAAGTCGGCTCGTCGAACAGCAACACCTTGGGCTTCAGCGCGAGCGCGCGGGCGATCGCCACGCGTTGCTGCTGCCCGCCGGACAGCTGACGCGGCCACGCATCGGCCTTGTCGGCCAGGCCCACGCGGGCGAGCAGCGCGCGTGCTTCCGCTGCCGCCCGTTCGCGCGGCAGGCCGGCCGCGACCGGCGCCTCGACGACGTTCTGGAGCACGGTCAAATGCGGGAACAGGTTGAAACTCTGGAACACCATGCCGACCTCGGCGCGGCGGCGCAGGATGTCCTTTTCCTTGAGTTCGTGGAGCGTGCGCCCGTCGCGGCGATAGCCGACCAGTTCGCCGTCGATGTCGATGAAGCCCTCGTCGACACGCTCGAGGTGGTTGACGGTACGCAGCAGCGTCGACTTGCCGGAGCCCGACTGCCCCAGAATGACCGTCACGCTCCCGGACGGGATGGCCAGCGAAACGTCGTCGAGCACCTTCTGCGCCCCGAAGCGCTTCGATATGCGATGAATGCCGACGGCCGCCCCGACGCGCTGTTTCGCCCAGCCGGTCGTCTCGGCACCCGCCGCCGCGTCGTCCGGCTGGCTGCCCGCCACCGCGACCGGGGAAAGCAGCGTCTCGACCGAACGGAAACCTTTGCGCAGGAATGCGGAAACCGGCGACACGGCCACCGGGTCGCGCGTCGCACCGCGCGCATAGTGGCGCTCGATATGAACCTGGATCGCGGACAATACGGTCAGGATCACCAAATACCAGACGGTCGCGACCATCAGCATCGGAATCACTTCCAGGTTGCGGTGGTAGATGATCTGGACCGTGTAGAACAGATCCGGCATCGCGAGGATATAGACGACCGCGGTGCCCTTCGCCAGTCCGATCACGTCGTTGAACGCGGCAGGCAGGATCGCGCGCATCGCCTGAGGCAGCACGATGCGCCAGGTCTGCCGCGCGCGCGGCAGGCCGAGCGCCGCCGCGGCCTCGCGCTGCCCGTGGTCGACCGACAGGATGCCGCCGCGGATCGCCTCCGCCGCGAACGCGGCCTGGGTCAGCGTCAGCCCGAGGATCGCTGCCATGAACGGTGTGATCAGATCCGTGGTCGGGCCGTGCAGGAACACGATGTTCGTGAACGGAATCGCGAGCCTGACCGTGTCGTACAGATAGCCGAGATTGTTCAGCAACAGCAGCAGGACGATGGTCGGAATCGAACGGAACAGCCAGATGTAGGCCCACGCGCACGAGGACAACAGCGGCGAGCGCGAAAGTCGCGCCAGCGCGAGCGGAACGGCCAGCGCGAAGCCGAGGACCGCGCCGAGCGCCGTCAGCAGCAGCGTCTGCCCGAGCCCCGCGAGCACGGCTTCGGAGAAAAACCACTGCGCAAAGACTTTCCAGCCCCAGTGCGGGTTGTCGAGCACCGAATAGAGAACGGCAGCGATCAGCACGATCGCCCCGGCGGTCCCGAGCGTCCTTGCCGGATTGCGGGCAGGAACGACCCGGTATTGCGCGTAGTCGGGTGGCGCCGATGACGCGCCTTCGGCCACGAAGGGTGCATGACCGGCAATCCTGGAAATATCGTTCATCACGCTGCCTTTGCGCATGTCATGTCGATCCGTCACGCAGTCTCTGCGGTTGCGTAACGGCTCGCGCGGCGCGGCAGGCCGAGATGGTCCCGCAGCGTGGCGCCCGGTAGCGCACGGTGGTAGCGGCCCCGTGCCTCGAGTGCGGGAATCACGTAACGGACGAAATCCTCGAGCCCTTCGGTCTGCACCTGGAAGCCGAGAATGAAGCCGTCGGCCGCGCCCGCATCGAACCAGCGGATCAGTTCGTCCGCGACCGTCTCGCCGGTGCCGATGAACCCGGGCTTCGGCGTCGCCACGTCGAGCGCCACCTCCCTGAGCGTCGAACCGTTTCGCCTGGCCTCGTCCTTGATGCGATCGGTCGTGGAACGGAAACTGTTCCTGCCGAGCTCGCCCAGCTCAGGAAACGGCGCATCGAGCGGATACTGCGAAAAGTCGTGATGCTCGAAAAAGCGGCCGAGATAAGCGAGCGCCTCGTCGATCGTGAGCAGATCGCGAATCGCGCGGTACTTCTCCTCGGCTTCTTCGCGCGTCGCACCGACGATCGGTCCGATACCGGGGAAGATCTTCACGTCGGTGCGCGCGCGGCCGTGCGCCTCCGCGCTGTCGCGCACGCGCTCGGCAAATGCGCGCGTCTCGTCCAGCGACGGCGCGTGCGTGAACACGGCATCGGCATACTTGCCGGCCAGCGCGATACCGTCATCCGACGCTCCCGCCTGGAAAATCACCGGCTGCCCCTGCGGCGAACGCTGGATGTTGAGCGGCCCGGCCACCTCGAAAAAGCGGCCCTTATGGTTCAGCGGGTGCAGCTTGTCGCGATCGAAGAAGCGGCCGCTCGCGCGGTCGCGCACGAACGCGTCGTCGTCCCAGCTGTCCCACAGGCCCTGCACCGCCTGCAGGTATTCATCGGCGATCTCGTAACGCAGTGCGTGATCCGGATGTGCGCCGCCGTAGTTCTTCGCCGAGCCTTCGAGCGGCGAGGTCACGACGTTCCACCCGGCGCGCCCGCCGCTGATCAGGTCGAGCGACGCGAACTGGCGGGCGACCGTGAACGGATGGCTGTACGACGTGGACAGCGTGCCCGCCAGCCCGATCTTCGATGTGGCCGTCGCAAGCGCGGACAGGATCGAGATCGGCTCGAAGCGGTTCAGGAAATGCGGGATCGACTTCTCGTTGATGTAAAGGCCATCCGCGACGAACACGAATGCCACGCCGTTGGCTTCGGCCTTCTGCGCGATGCCGGTGACGAAGTCGATGTTGACGCTCGCATCGGCGGGGCCGGCCGGATGCTTCCAAGAATTCATGTGGCCGCCTGCGCCATGCAGCATCAGGCCGAAAGTGAGGTTGCGTTGGGTCATGTTCGAATCCGCGGTCTGAAGAATGAAAAGGCAGCCAGGCGCCGTCACGCGCCGACCGGCTGCTCGAGACCTGCCAGCGCCTCGATCGAGGCGAGGCGCTTGGCATGGTCCGCCACCGGGTTGTCGATGACGAACTCCTCGATGCCGAAGCGCTCATGCAGCGCATCCAGTTCCCGACGCACCTCGTCCGGCGTGCCCGCCGCGACCTGCGGACGCAACTCGTCGATTCGATAGTCGGTGACGCCGATCTGGCGCGCGAAATCGGCCGCCGCCTCCGGGCTCTGCAGGTTGACGCTCTGCCCGTTGCCGAATCGCAACTTGAAGATCCGCAACGCGCCGACCTGGCGTCTGGCGTCCTCCGACGATTGCGCGGCGACCGCGAACAGGGCGAGCAGCGGCACACGGCCCGTCGCGCTGCGATAGACGTCGAGCGACCTTTCGATATTGCCGATGTCGCCGTTGAAGTGGCCTGCGTAGCAGAACTGCCAGTCATGCCGGGCGGCCAGTTCGGCACTTTCCGGACTACCGCCCAGCAGGATGCGCTGCGGCGATTCCGGCGGCGCGGGCAAGGCGACCGCCCCGGCCAACGGGTGGTCC
Organism: Burkholderia sp. Bp8986; assembly: GCF_003854225.1. Taxonomy (NCBI): domain Bacteria; kingdom Pseudomonadati; phylum Pseudomonadota; class Betaproteobacteria; order Burkholderiales; family Burkholderiaceae; genus Burkholderia; species Burkholderia sp. Bp8986. Next base: position 10,825 of record NZ_QTQM01000036.1, read on the forward strand.
GGCGCGACGCCGTCGCCGAGAAACGCATCGAGTTCGGCGAGTTGCCCGGCAAAGTCGGGCTTCTTCGCCTTGTCGTGAAACCATTGCAATGCCCGCGTCGTGAGCGGCAGCCCGCCGGGCGCCTTGCCGACGCCCAGGTCGACACGTCCGGGCGCGAGCGAAGCCAGCGCACGGAACGATTCGGCGACCTTGTAGGGGCTGTAATGCTGAAGCATCACGCCACCCGAGCCGACGCGAATCCGCGACGTATGCGCAAGCAAATGCGACACGATGATCTCCGGTGCCGAGCTCGCGAGACCCGGCGCGCCATGGTGTTCCGCAATCCAGTAGCGCTTGTAGCCGAGCGCTTCGGCACGCTTCGCAAGCGCGATCGTGAAGTTCAACGCGTCGTGCGCGCTCGCCCCTTCTGCAATCGGGCTTTTGTCGAGAATCGAAAGGGAATAAGACATGAAGCTCAACCTTGTAAGTCGGTCGTCCCGCCGAAATGAAACGGCCTCGGACGGGCGCCGAAAAAGCGGAACATGCCGGACGGATCATTCATTATGGATAACGGCTCATCTGCCCGTTACGGTCATTTCTTCTATGAATATGGCCGATCGATCAGAACAGATAGCGTGCCCGCAGATAATAGAAACCGCCGTTGACGCCGATCGTGCTGCCGCCGCTGTACTGGATGCCTTCCAGCTGCGCCTCGTACGGCAGCTTGCTCGGGCGGACGTCGAACAGGTTCTGCGCGCCGGCCGCGATCTGGAATTTCTTGGTCACGTCATAGCGCACCTCGACATCGGTGACATAGCGTGCGGCCTCCTCGAAGTGAACGAACTGGGAGGTCGAGAACGCGTTCGGTCCGACGATGTAGGTCGCTTCTCCCGAGGTCTTCCCGTAACGCGTCTCGTGGAGCGTCACGGCCCACTTGTCGAGGCGCCAGGTGCCGCCGACGATGATCTTGTTCTTCGGCGTCGTGGTGGACAGCGACGCGATCTGCTGCGCGTTCAGCGACGGCCTGCCGTTCGACCCGTTCGCCACGTGCGTGACCGAGGTCGTATTCAGGTTCACCCCGAAGTCCCAGTCCACCTGCCCGTACCGGCCGAAACCGGTGTGGTAGGTACCCGCCAGGTCGATCCCTCGCGTGCGCGTATTGGCGCCGTTGGTGAAATAGCTCGCGCTGACCGCCGACACCGGCACCGATCCCGGGACCGTCAGCCCCGCCCCTTCGAGCGCGGCGATGGCCGCCGCGCCCGACGCGGTTCCGCCGAGCACGATGCGGTTGCGGATGTTGATCTGGTAAGCGTCGATCGTCAGCTGCAGGTTGCGAACGGGATTGAGCACCAGACCGAAGTTGTAGCTGGTCGACTCTTCAGGCTTCAGCGCCTGCGCACCGATCAGGCGCGCGCCGGGCGAGGTCGTCGCCAGGATGCCGCCCACCGACGCCGGCGACGTGGTCACGCTGGTATAGGACTCCTGGGCCAGCGACGGCGCACGAAAGCCGGAGCTGACGCTGCCGCGAACCGCAATGGCCGGCGAAAACTGGTAGCGGGTGGCGATCTTGCCGTTGGTGGTGTCGCCGACGTCGTTGTAGTGCTCGTAGCGGCCCGCCAGATTCACCTGCCATTTCGGCGTCAGGTAGGTCGACAAATCGATGTACGTGCCGATCACGTTACGCGAGATGTCGCTCGCGCTGACGGGCGCCAGGCCCGGCAACGCAGCCGACCCGCCGTAGATCCAGGATGCCTGCTCGCCGTTGCGGATCGTATAGGTTTCGCGCCGCTGCTCGACGCCCACCGCGACGTTCAGCGGCGCCGGCAGCAGCGGGACATTGAATGCCCGCGACAGGTCGAGGTTGTTGGTCAGCTGCGTATTGCTGACGGTCGACAGGTGGAAGGTGGTCGGCGTATAGCCCGATGCCGCGTACAACCCGGTGTTGGCGGAATTGCGCATGCCGAACACGCTGTAGTCCCCGCCGTAGGTCGTGCTGAAATCCCACGCCCAGCCGAACAGGTTCTTTCCCTTGATCCCCGCCGTCACCGAGTAGTCGTTCTCGTTGATCGTTTCGACCGGCACGAAGCCGTTCGGGTAGACCTGCGGCAGCACGAAAGGCGGACGAAAGTTCTGGTACGCATCGCCGTTCCGGTGTGCGTAAGTGCCGAAACCGTAGAGTTCGACCTCGTCGCCGAGGTAGTAGCCGGCATTGAAGCCGACCGTCTCGCGCGAACTGGCCGGGTCGCCCAGGATCGGGTTGTAGTAGCCCTGTCCTTGCGGAAAGCGCCCGAAATAATCGTCCGGCCCGGTGCGGATCGTATGGTTCTGCCGGTCGAACCCGGCGCTCAGGTCGAGAAAGCCCTTGTCGGCGAGATTCAGGCCGATCGTGGCCGACTCGCTCGTCTTGAAACCGTCGCCGGAGTATGTCTGCCCGTTCGTCGTGGCAAGCTCGCCGCCGCGCGCATTGCGCTTCAGGATGATGTTGATCACGCCCGCGATCGCATCCGAGCCGTACTGCGCGGACGCACCGTCGCGCAGCACTTCGATGTGGTCGATCAGGCCGACCGGAATGGTATCGATGTCCACGCCGGTCGAGCCCTGGTTCAGGCCCGGGTCGAGCGTGATGTTGGCCGTCGTATGGCGGCGCTTGCCATTCACCAGCACGAGCACGTGGTCGGGCGTGAGGCCATGAAGCGACAGCGTATCGGTCAACACGCCCGTGTCGCCGGAGTACGAGGTCCGGGTGATCGACGGCGAGAGTTTCACCAATGCGTCGCGCAGGTTGGTTTGCCCCGTCGCGCGCAATTGATCGCCACCGATCACGTCGATCGGCGTCAGGCTCTTGCTCGCACGCGTCTCCGTGCGCGAACCCGTGATCACGACCCGGTCCTGAACCTGTACCTTGCCGTCCGGCGCGGCCGACGCCGACGATGCCGGTGCGACCGCACTACTGGCCGGCGCCGCGACCGCCGCCGCCCCGTCCCCCGCTCCCGCTCCCGCTTCCTGCGCCCAGGCCGCGCCGTGAAAAACGCTTGCCGCAACCGCCACCGATATCACCGTCCTGCGCGTCTTCGGCGAGACCCCCTCGCCCCGTGTGTGCCGCATGATTTCTCCGTTCTTTGCCGATTGAAGGCACGCTACACGCTGCCTTTTAGTAGTAGTCCATATGATTAGCCGAGGATTTTCCGCATGACGGCCGTGCTTCGGCCGCTCATGACCCGATCAGAGATCGGGGAGCCCCGGAGGATTCGTCGCGGCCTTCGTGATCGCCTCGCTGTCGAGATTCCAGCGGCCCAGCACCTGCTGGTACTTGCCGTTCCGGATCAGGTCGTTGATGGCGTAGGTAATGGGCACGGCCAGTCCGCCGCCCTTGCGGGTGGTGACGGCAACTTCCGCCGTGCGGGGCCACCCGCCGCTGACCGTGCCGACCTGCCGGATCTTCACACCCTGGCTCGCTTGATAGACCAGCGCGGCATTGACGCTGAAAATCGCGTCGGCGCGCCCCGATACCAGCGCCAGCGTCCGCACCGACGGATCCTCGTAATACAGCACGTGAATCGGCTTCAGCCCGTGTGCGACGTTTTCCTTGTCCCAGGCCAGCAGGATCTTTTCCTGGTTGGTTCCGGAGTCGCCGATGACGCGCAATCCGGCGATATCCCTGGGCTCGCGAATCTGCTTGATGGGACTGTTCTGCTCGACGTAGAAACCGAGCACGTCGCGGCGATAGGTCGAGAAGTCGAATTTCTGTTTGCGCGCTTCCGTCACGGTCACGTTCGACAGCACCGCGTCCACCTTGCCGGACGCGACGGCAAGCGGCCAGTCCGCCCAAGCGAGCGGCACGAGCTTGAGCTTCAGTCCGAGTTCGTCCGCAACCAGTTGGGCGAGATCCGGATCGGCGCCGACGATCGTTTTCGCGTCCGTTGCGTATGCACTGATCGGGGGAAATGCCACCGCGATGCCGACGGTCAGCACGCCCTTCTCGGCAAAACGGAAGTTCTCCGGGATCAACTTGATCGCCTCCGCATCCGGCGTGACGCGCGGGCGATCATGCTGATCGGGGCTCAGGTTGAACGACGTCGCCGATTGCGCGATGCCGGCAACCCCCATTACCACCACCGCAAACGCACCGGACAAGGCCAGGCCGATTCCGCGACGACGATTCATTTTTCGGTATCCCGTGGAAGTGTTCATGCGTCATGCACCGAACGGCCGACCCAACGGCCTGTCCGGCTTCAGATCCTGCAAATGTTCGATACGACCGGGTTCGAGCAGATCCTTTGCGAAAGGCAGTCGCCAATGCACTTCCGGTGCGATCGCCGGATCGTATAGCGGTTCGTAGCCGGTGCCGAGATAGAGCGCCGAGGCCTCCGGTTGACGAAATCCGGTCGTGAGATAAACCCGCCGGTATCCCTGCTTCAACGCACGTGCTTCGAGCTCGGCCACCACGCGGCGTGCGACGCCCTGGCGACGAACGCCGGAATGCGCCCAGATGCGCTTGAGTTCCGCCGTCGTGTCGTCGTAGCGCTGAAATGCACCGCCGCCCACGACTTCGTCACCGCGTCGAATCAGGATGAAAGCGCCATCGGGTGGCGCGAACAGCGCCGCCGGGTAGGTCAGGAGTTCGTCACGCACGACTTCCGCGGGCACCGCGCGAAAGTCCTGGTAGCGCGTGGAATATTCGACCGACAACTCGTCGAACATGGGCAACGCGAGCAGGTCGAGTGGGGATGTGTCGATTACTTCGTCAGTCACTGATACGCCAGATGCTTCGAGTCATCTGCCTCTGATTTGCCGGGATCGGCGGATTCGTTCGACACGCTTCATGCCGCGCATCGCATCCTGCAATAGTGCGCGCGAACCGTGCGCGCTCAAACCAAGCATTTTCGAAAACGTTATTCACACAGATACACTTAATCAGGATTCCGTATCGTAAATTCGAAACCGCATGGAAAATGCGATTCGCCGCGCAATGCAATTCACCCGGCCGCGTCACGCGCGTGCCTGATCATCCAGTCCGCACACGCTGCCGCAAATGCGCCGGCCACCAGCAGCAATATCGGCACCGACACTTCGACGAACGCATCCCGGTATGCGGCCAGACCTGCCGAAGACGACGCCTGCACCAGGAATACGCCGGTTCCCCACGACATGCCGATCGAGCAGGCGAGTCGCTGCGACAACTGCAGAAACCCGGCAGCAAGCCCCCGCCCCTGATCCTGGCCGATCTCCGCGAGCGTCATGGCCTGGTTCGGCGCATGGATCAGGCCGCTGGCGAACCCCTGCAGCAGGACGATCGCGGGATACGCGAACACGATCCAGCGAACCGCGAAGTACTCGGTCGCCAGACCTTGCGCGGCGACGGCGAGCGCATAACACGCGATTGCGCACACCGTCCCGGCACGGCCGAAGCGCCCGACGAATCGCCAGCTCCACATGGTCGCGGCGATCGAGGCCAGCGCGGCAGGAATCGACAGCGCGGCAAACAGCAGCGGATCGAGATGCAAGCCGTCGAGAAAGAACAAGGCACTGACCATCCCGAGGGTCACGCCCGCCGCGAACTGGCACATCGCCACGAGCGTGCCGAGGACGTACCCGCCAGACCCGAGCAGACCGCGCGACAGAATCGGCGTGCCGCCGCGCCGCTGATACGCCGCCTCCCACGCCAGAAACAGCGGCAACCCGGCCATCGCGACCACGAGACAAACGCGTCGCGGCGGTATGCCGGTGCCGCCGACCAGCGTGGCGAGCATCAGCGCGAGCGTGACCGCGGACAGCAGGGCCAGGCCGACCGGATCGATCGAAAACCGGGCGTCCGACAACCGGTGGCGCGGCAGATGCCGAAGCGCCAGATAGAACACGGCCATTCCGAACGGCGCATTGACGAGAAACAGCAGCCGCCAGCCGAGATCCGGCGGAACCGACGCAAGAATCAGCCCGCCGAGCATCGGGCCGGCGAGCCCCGACAAACCGCCCGCCGACGCGTATCGCCCGAGTGCCCTGGCCTGCGCCGCGCCTTTGAACAAGTCCTGGATCAAACCGAATATCTGCGTATTGATCATCCCCGCGCCGAGCCCTTGCAGCACGCGCGCGACGATCACCGTGCGCGCGTCGTCCGCCAGTCCGCCCAGCACGCTGAAACCCGAAAACATCGCGAGCCCGACCAGAAACAGCAGGCGGCGCCCGATCACGTCGCCGAGCCGGCCTGCCGGGACGAGCGCGATGCCGAACGCAATGGAATAGACCGACGTGATCAGCTGTATTTCGGCTGTCGACGCATGCAGTTCACGCCTGAGCGTCGGCACGGCCAGCGTGAAGATCGCCTGATCGAGAAGCGTGGTGAAGCCCATCGCGACACAGATGCCCAGCACGATGTTCGCACGGGCGCCCGCGCCGTTCGAACCGCTTCCGGCAGCGCGCCGTCGCACCGCCCACCCGGTCGCGCCGGAGGGCCGGCCCAGGGTGACGGGTTGCGCCGGATCATCGCGCACGGACGCGTGCGGCTCGTCGTGAATCATCGATTCAGTCGGGGCTGGCCCGGTGCCGGGCCGGCAGCAGATATTTCTCGAACAATACGCCGGGCGGCGCGTCCTCGCCGAAATCGTGCGACGACAGCAGCGTATAGCCGGAGGACCGGTAAAGGCCCACCGCTTCGGGTTGCCGCGGCCCGGTGCCCAGATGCACGCGCGTGTAGCCTTGCCGGGCAGCCTGCGCCTCGAGCTCGGCCAGCACGCGGCGCGCGAGCCCCTGGCGGCGATGCGCGCGGCTGACCCAGATGCGCTTGAACTCCGCCGTCGCAGGGGTGTGATGGCGCATGAAGGCGCCGCCGGCGATGGCCTGCCCGTCCCTCAGCAGCAGCAGGAATGCGCCCTGCGGCGGCGCGAACGCTTCGCCCGGATAACGCACCAGCTCCTTGCCGAGTTCCTCTTCGGGAATATAGGCCGCGTAGCGGCTGCTGTACTCGTGCGCCAGCTCGTCGAAGAGCGGCCGGGTGAGCGGGTCCGTGGCGGACACGTAGACAAAACGATCATCCCGATCCAGCGAAGATCCGGTTTCAGACATCGACTGCCTCCTCACGAGCCGTTGCCCGGATAACGGGCCGGCTGCTGTTTCATGGTTCTTCGGCGGCCGCTCATCGCACGGGCGCCGCTTGCACGGTGCGCTCGAGCAGCGCACGCAATGCGGCGCCGACCGCATCCGGCCGCTCGAGCATCAGTTGATGGCCGCAGGCGGGCAGCACGCCGAACGACGCATTCGGCAACGCGTCGGCCAGCGCGCGTCCGCCGGCGGGCGGTGTCAGGCCGTCGCTGTCGCCGGCGAGCACGGCGACCGGCAAGTCGAGCGCGGCCAGCCGCGCCGCATCGGGCCACGGCGCGTCGCGCAGCACGGCCTGGAACGTCGTCATCCGGTTGCGGCGCGCGACGCGCGACTCGTAAGCGACGAGCGCCGGGTCGGCCTGCGGATGCCATGCGAGCCGCCGGAAGCGCCGCGCGAACACCGGCTTGATCCATTCGAGCAGCCAGCCCGGCAACGCCGGCGGCCGCGTCACCGGGCGCGCGAGCTGCGTGCCGAGCAGCAGCGCACCGCTCGCTTCGTGCAGCCGCCCGAGCGCCGCCAGCCGCTCGAGCAAGGCGAGCGTGCTTCCCGTGCCCAGCGAATGGGCGACCAGCACGTTGTGCGCACCCTTGTAGCGGTCGAACAGCGCGAGATAGTCGCGCAGCGTTTCGTCGCCGTGATAGGCGCCGCTTCGCGCGGGCGGCCGCGGACTGTCGCCGTGACCGAGGAAATCCCATGCGACGAGTTCGTAGCCCGCATCGGCGAACGTGCGCCACTGCGCTCGCCACTGGTTTTTGTTGCCGCCGCCGCCGTGCGCGAAGAACAGCACCGTCCCCGCATGCGGCGAGCCGCGCGGCGCGGCGCGATGCGCGACGCTCAGCGTGCGCCCCGCGCGCACCTCGACCGGCACGCCGGCCACGACGGCGGAAGCCGCGACCGCGAAGTTCGAATCGGACGTCATGAGTGCTCCTCGTTGGTTCGATGGGCGTGCGCGCTGCCGTCCTGCGTGCCGGTCGCGCTCACGCGCGCCGGCAGCACCGGCATCGCGTCGAGCAACGCACGCGTGTACGGATGGCGCGCCGCGCCGAAAACCTGCGCGGTATCGGCCAGTTCGACGATGCGCCCGGCCTGCATCACCGCGATGCGGTCGCAGATCTGCGCGGCCACGCGCAAGTCGTGCGTGACGAACACGATCGCCATCGCGCGGCGTTTCTGCACCGACGCGAGCAGTTCGAGCACCTGCGCCTGCACCGACACGTCGAGCCCCGACACCATTTCGTCGGCCACGAGGATCGACGGATCGAGCGCCAGCGCACGTGCCAGGCTGATGCGCTGGCGCTGCCCGCCGGAGAATTCGTGCGGATACCGGTCGAGCGCATCCGGCGGCAAGCCGACCTGCGCGAGCAGCTCGGCCGCCCGCCGATATGCCGCAGCGCGGCCGACACCGTGCGCGAGCAGGCCGGTCGCGACGATCTGCGCGATCGTCTGACGCGTGTTCAGCGTTGCGTACGGGTCCTGAAACACCATCTGGACGTCGCGACGCAGCGGCCGCAACGCGTGGTCGGCCAGGCGCGCGAGATCGTGCTCGCCGCGCAGCACGATGCGCCCCGCATCCACCCGCGCGAGCCGCACCAGCGCGCGCGCGAGCGTCGACTTCCCGGAACCCGATTCGCCGACGATGCCGAGCGTCTCGCCGGCATGCAGCGCGAAGCCGACGTCGACCAGCGCATCGACGCGGCGCCGGCCGCGCGCCGGCAGGAACGGCAACGCGCGGCGCGACGCGTAGTGCTTGCGCAGGCCCTGCACGTCCAGCAGCGGCACGCCGCCACGGGCGACGGCACGCGCTGCGACGCGACCGTGCGGCACGGCATCGAGCAGCGCGCGCGTATACGGATGGCGCGGCGCGCGCAGCACGTCGGCCGCGCGACCGCTCTCGACCTGCTCGCCATCGCGCAACACCACGACGCGATCGGCGACGCGCGCGACCACGCCGAAGTCGTGCGTGATCAGCAGCACGCCGGTCCGTTTCGTACGGGCTGCCTGCTCGATCAGCGCCAGAATGCGCGCCTGCGTGGTGACGTCGAGCGCGGTGGTCGGTTCGTCCGCGATCAGCAGGGCCGGCTCGAGCGCGAGCGCCATCGCGATCAGCACGCGCTGGCGCTGGCCGCCGGACAGCGCGTCGGGATACGCATGCCGCAGCCGCTCGGGCTCCGGCAGGCCGACGTCGCGCAACAGCGCCGTCACGCGTGCCGCGCGCGCCGTACCGTCGCCACGGCCGCTCAGCACGCGATGGACGCGCAGCACCTCGTCGACCTGCGCGCCGACCGTCATCAGCGGATTCAGCGCGGCGAGCGGTTCCTGGAAGATCATCGACACGTCGCGGCCGCGCACCGCGCGCCATTGCGCGTCGCTGAAGTGCGTGAGGTCCCGCCCGCGCAGCGCGATCCGCCCGGCCGCGTGCCGCACGCCGCGCGGCAGCAGGCCGGCGATCGCGGCCGCGAGCAGCGACTTGCCCGACCCGGACGCGCCGACCACGCACAGCACCTCGCCGGGCGCGACCGTCAGCGACACGTCGCGCACCGCGTCGCGGCGCTCCGCGCGGGGCGGCAACGCGAGCGTGAGCCGCTCGACCGACAACAGCGGCGCGCCGCTCATCGCCCCGGCTCCGCAGGCGCCGACGCGTGGCGCAACCCTTCGCCGACCCGGTTGATCGCGAGCGCGGTCGCGACGATCGCGAGCCCCGGCCAGATGCTCAGCCACCACGCGTCGCGCACCACGTTGCGCGCCGCGCCGATCATGAAGCCCCAGCTCATCTGCGACGGATCGCCGAGCCCGAGAAACGACAGCGCCGACTCGGTGAGGATCGCGGTCGCGACCATCAGCGCGGCCAGCACCGCGAGCGGCGGCCAGACGTGCGGCAGGATCTGGCGCCGCACGAGCGCGGCCGGCGACTCGCCGGCCAGCCGCGCCGCGAGCACGAACTCCCGTTGCGCGAGCCCGATGAATTCGCCGCGCACGAGCCGCGCGATCGCCGGCCACGACACGGCGGCGATCGCGACGATCGTCGATTCGAGCGACGCGCCGAGCACCGCCGCGATCGTGACCGCGACCGCGAATTGCGGCACGGTCTGGAACAGCGTCGTGAGCGCCATCAGCGCCCGGTCGACCCAGCCGCCGCACCAGCCCGCCAGCGCGCCGATCGATGCGCCGAGTACAAAGGTCGCGACGGTCGCCGCGAGCCCGACGAACAGCGACACGCGCGCACTCCACAGCAGCGCGACCAGCACGTCGCGCCCGAGCATGTCGGTGCCGAGCGGATGGCCGGCCTGCAGCGGCCGCAGCAACGGCTCGCCGGCCATGCGCCACGGCGACGGCAGCCACAGCGGCGCGCTCAGCGCGACGAGCGCGACGACGGCCAGAAACAGCGTGCCGGCCGCCGCGCCGCGCGCGCGCACGAAACGATGCACGAAGCGGCCCGTCATCGCGCGTCCCGCCAGCCGATGCGCGGATCGACGATCCCGTACAGCAGGTCGGTCAGCGCATTGAACAGCACCACGAGCGCCGCGACCACGGCGAGCAGCCCGAGCAGCACCGGATAGTCGCGCTGCAGCAGCGCGTCGTACATCAGCCCGCCGAGGCCGGGCCACGCGAACACGATTTCGGTCACGAGCGCGCCCCCCGCGAGCTGCCCGAGCTGCAGTCCGCCGAGCGTGACGACCGGCAACAGCGCGTTGCGCAGCACGTGGCGGATCATCACGCGCGGCTCGGACGCGCCCTTCGCGCGCGCGGTCCGCACGAACTCGCGTTCAATCACCTCGAGCATCGCGGCGCGCGTGAGCTGCACGTAGATCGCGCCGTACACGAGCCCGAGCGTCGTGGCCGGCAACACCAGGTGCGCGGCCACGTCGAGCGCGTGGCGCCACCCCGTGTAGCCGGCGCCGACGCTTTCCATCCCGAACGACGGCAGCCAGCCGAGCACCACCGAGAACGCGATCACGCTCATCAGCGACAGCCAGAACAGCGGCGTCGCATAGACGATCACCGCGAGCGCGCCGATCGCGCGCGCGATGCGGCGCGCCCATGGGCCGCCGCGCGACTCGCCGTACGCGGCCACCGCACCCGCCGTCACGCCCGCGACGACCGACACGGCGAACGCGGCCGCCATCAGCAGCAGCGTCGCGGGCAGGCGCTCGGCGACGAGTTGCAGCACCGGCAGCTGGTTGCGGTACGAGAAGCCGAAATCGACGTGCGCAAGATCGCGCAGATACAGCGCGAACTGCTCGACGAGCGGCCGGCTCAAGCCGAGCTGCGCGCGCAGCCGCTCGACGTACGCGGCATCGCCCGAGCCCGCGTCGCCGGCGAGCATCAGCGCGGGGTCGCCCGGCGCGAGCCGGACCAGGAAGAAGTTCACGACGAGCACGCCCAGCACGACCGCCAGGCCCCGGAGCACCGTCGACGTCAAACGCAGCGCCGTGTTCATCGCGTCATCCGATCCACGTGTCCTCGAGGCTGTCGTTCACGCTGGTGGCCGTGCGCAGCAGGTTGTGGACGTTGCGCCGGTACAGCGTCGGGTTGACCATCTCGAAGATGTTCGCGATCGCCGCGTCGTTCGCGAGCGTGGTCTGGAGCTGCGCGTAGCGCGCGCGGCGCGCGGCCGGATCGGTGTCCAGCGCGGCCGCGTCCCACAGCGCGTCGGCCTGCGGATTGCGGTAGCCCTCGACGTTGCCGAACGGCGAGCCCTTCGAGATGCCGTCGATCCGGTACAGCGGCGCGACGCCGAAATCCGGATCCGCGTTCTGGAACAGGAAGTTGTAGCTCAGGTCGAAATCCCAGTTCGCGACGCGCGCATACCAGCCGGCCGCATCGGTCGTCTGCACGCGCAGCCGGAAGCCGGCCTGGCCGAGCGCCTGCTGCGTGTATTCGGCCACGCGCTCCCACGCGCCGCCCTTCTCGCCGTTGATCAGCACGAGCGGGAACTTGCCGACGTCGACGCCCGACTGCCGGATCAGCGCGCGCGCCCGCTCCGGGTCGTACGCGAAGCGCGGCACGTTCGGATCGTAGAACGGCGACGACGACACGAACGGCCCGTTCGCGACCTTCCCGTAGCCGAAGAAGATCCGGTCGACGATGAACTGGCGATCGAGCGCGTGCAGCACGGCCTGACGCACGAGCACGTTGTCGAACGGCGGCTTGCGCTGGTTCAGTTCGAGAAAGGCCATCCCGGTGAACAGCTCCCAGCCCTGCGTCGTGATCGCGACGCCCGGCAGCTTCGCGAGTCGCGCGATGTCCGCGTAGTCGACGTCGCCCGCGCGCAGCGCGTGGATCTGCCCGCGCTCGAACGCGATCGAGCGCGCGGCCGCGTCGGGCACGACGTTGAATACGATCCCGTCGAGATACGGCAGCCCCTTCTTCCAGTAATCCGGATTGCGCGCGACGCGGATGTACGCGCCGCGCTTCCATTCGCGGAACACGAACGGGCCGGTGCCGACCGGATGCTGGTTCGCGGGATTGCTGCGCGGGTCCTTGCCCTGGTACAGATGGGCCGGCAGGATCGGCAGCAGCCCGCTGCCGAGCAGGTTGATCAGCCCCGCGTACGGCTTCTTCAGGCGGATCGTCACCTGCAGCGGGCCGCTCGCGTCGATCGACGCGACGTACTTGTCGAACGTCACCTTCGTGCGCGGCAGCGCCTGCGGCGCGATTTCCTTCAGCGTGACCACCACGTCCTGCGCGCCGAACGGCTGCCCGTCGTGCCAGCGCACGCCCGGCTGCAGGTCGAACGTCCAGGTCAGCGCGTCGGCCGCCGCGCGCCAGCTGCGCGCGAGCACCGGCACCGCGCGCAGTTGCGGGTCGAAGCCGAGCAACCCCTGGAAGATCTTGCCGCCGACGTATTGCGACGCGACGTGCGGCGTCAGCGCGTTGACGAGCGACGGCGGCTCCGGCTGCGCGAACAGCGACAGCGTGCCGCCGCGCACCGGCGCCGCCGCGGCGTCGGCCGCGAACACGCGCGCCGCGCCGCCGAGCCCGGCCGCGGCCCACGCGGCGGCGAGCGCATAGCGGCGCCGCGCCGGGTCCTTCGGCACCCACGGCGATGGAGTCGAGAGCGTGTCGGTCATCACAGGTAACCGTGGCGCGGCGGGTTGACGTGGTTGAGCACGTAGTTGCCGATCGCGTGGTATTTCCAGCGCACCGGATCGTGCAGCGTATGGGTGCGCGCATTGCGCCAATGACGGTCGAGGTTGTATTCGCTCAGCACCGAGCGCGTGCCCGACAGTTCGAACAGCTTGTTGGTGGCGAGGATCGCGAGCTCGGTGCTCAGCACCTTCGCGGCTGCAACCTGCACCGATGCGTGCGCGACCTGCGCGTCGTCGAGTTCGGCCGGCAGCGCGTCGAGCGCCGCGGCCGCACGGTCGAGCAGCGCTTCGGTCGCGAGCAGGCGGATCTGCACGTCGGCGACGTCGCGGATCACGTACGGATCGTCCGACGCGCGCGCGATCCCGCTGTCGGCCCACGGCCGGCTGCGCGTGCGCACGAACTCGAGCGTGTCGGCCAGCGCCGCGCGCGCGATGCCGACGTCGATGTTCGCGTGCAGGTACTGCGACACGGGGCCCGCGAGCGTCGGCCGCTCGAACGCGGCCTGGATCGACACCACGTCCTGCTCGTCGACCTCCACGCCCGCCAGCGTCAGCGTGCCGCTCGCCGTCGTGCGCTGCCCGAAGCCGCTCCAGTCGTCGACGATCTCGAGCCCCGGCCGGTCGCGCTCGACCAGCGCCTGCACGTAGCGGCCGTCGTCGTCGAGCGCGAGCACCGCGATCCAGTCGGCGAACAGCGCGCCCGTCGAATAGAACTTCTGGCCGTCGAGCACGAGCCGCCCGCCGCGCCGCGAGAGCCGCGTGCCGATCTCGAGCGCGTTCTTCGTCCCGCGCTCGGACGCCGCATGACCGATCCGCGCACCGTCGAGCACGAGGCCGAAGAACTTGCGGCGCTGCGCGTCGTCGCCCGTCAGCCGGATCACGTCGAGCGCGTGGAAGTGATTCTTCGGCAGCTGGCCGATCGACGGGTCCGCCTGCGCGATGGTTCGCACGACCTCGCCGAGCGTCGCGAGCGACACGTCCGCGCCGCCGAACGCGCGCGGCACCGTGATGCCCCACAGCCCGCTGCCCGAGAACAGGTCGAGCTCCGCGAACGGCAGGCGCCGCTCGCGGTCGCGCAGCGCCGCGTCGCGCGACAGTTCGTCGGCGAGCCGGCGCGCGGTTTCGAGCGCGTGCGCGTCGTCGACGATGCGGCTCGCGGGTGGACGGGAGGACAGCGGGGACGGCGCGCTGGCCGGCGTGTCGGCGGACGTGAATGCGTTCATGAAGATCCTCGTGGACGGGTGCATGGTCTCCGTCGACAGCAAGCACCATGCCAATGCGGTCCCGTCGGCCTGTGCGGCCATCGCGCCGCGCGCGGCGCGCTGGATTTCCAGCGAGATGCCGCAAATGCAGCACGCCGCGCGATGCGCGACGGCGCTGCTGGAATTCCAGCAAAACGACTGGAACGCATGCGCGCGCGCTGCGTCGTCCGGCCGCTGCTTTCGGCCCCCATCCGTTGCGGGGCGTGCCCGAGCGCCCATTGGCACGCCTGTTGCAAAGCCCCGCTCACGCACTGCCGAGCCGCGGCGCCATCGACTCGATACGCGGCACCGCGCCGGACCACACGCACAACAACGCTTCGATTTGGGGATAGACGGATGAAATACACGATGTTGAGCGCCTCCCTCGGCGCGTCGGCGCTGCTGGCCGCCGCGCCGGCGCTGCATGCGCAGCAGCAGCCGGCGGCCACCGCGGCGCCGATCGCCGCTTCGGCGGCCGCGGCGGCCCCGCTTGCACCGGCGGCATCGGCTGCACCGGCTGCATCCGGCGCGACGCACGCGAGCGGCAGCGCGCCGGTCGCGGAGGCCCAGCTGAAGGACGTGATCGTCACGGCCCAGCGGCGGCGGCAATCGGCGCAGCGCGTCGGCACGTCGATGTCGGTCATATCGGGCAACGACCTCAAGACGCTGAACGTCGAGACCGTCAACGACCTGCAGCATGCGACCGCGAGCGTCGAAGTCGAGCCCGCGTTCGGCGGCGGCCAGCCGCAGTTCCGGATTCGCGGCGTCGGCTTCAACGACTACACGTCGAACAACGCGTCGACGGTCGGCATCAACGTCGACGACGTCGCGTACGCGCTGCCGATCCAGACCCAGGGGCAACTGTTCGACATCGCGCGCGTCGAGGTGCTACGCGGCCCGCAGGGCACGCTGTACGGCCGCAACACGACGGGCGGCACGGTGAACTTCATCACGAACCAGCCGACCCGCGACTTCCAGGCGGGCGCGAGCGTCGAATACGGCACGCACAACCTGCTGACGACCGAAGGCTACGTGTCCGGACCGCTGAGCGACCGCGTGCGCGGCCGCTTCGCGTTCACGACGCAGGACTTCGGCGCATGGCAGAACAACCGCGCGACCAACCAGACGCTCGGCAACCACGACAGCGCCGCCGCACGCGCGCAACTCGACTGGGACGTCGCGCGCGATTTCAAGCTGCACTTCGGCGCGCACGGCGGATTCGACAAGTCCGACAACACGGGGCTCTACCTGTTCTCGCCTTACACGTCGACCAAGACCGGCGAAGTGATCCCGGCCGACGCCGACCACACGAAGACGGGCTGGGGCGTGAGCCCCGCGTTTTCGCGCGTGACGGGCCTGTCGACCGACGCGAAGCCGGGGCGCGACAACGTGAACGGCGGCATCGACCTGACCGCGACGTGGAACCTCGGCCCGGTCGAGCTGAAGAGCATCACCGCGTACAACTACCTGCACCGTCGCGAGTATTCGGACTGGGACGCGACGCGATACCACGATTCCGACGAATACTTCGACGACACCGTCAACGAAGTCACGCAGGAACTGCGCGCGTCGTCGCGCGGCGACACGCGGCTGCGCTGGGTCTCCGGCCTGTTCTACTCGCACGACGATCTCGACGAGAAGTTCTATTCCGACTTCAGCGACCGGCTCGGCTTCATCGCGCTCACGCGCTACCGGCAGTCGGTCGACACGCTCGGCGTCTACGGCCAGGCGACCTACGACATCACGAAACGCCTGCGCGGCATCGTCGGCTTGCGGCAGGAACACGAGAAGCGCGAACTGCGCGGCTTCGCGTCGGGCATGCTGACGCCGTCGTTCGTGCCGTTCGCGGGCTTCCGGGGTGGCGACGCGAACCAGTCGCTGACGTCGAACGGCACGTCGGGCAAGGTCGGCCTCGAATTCGACCTCGCACCGGCGACGATGCTTTACGCGACCGTCAGCCGCGGCTACAAGTCGGGCGGCTTCACCGCGCACAACACCGGCAATTCGAACGCGCTCGCGCCGTTCAAGCCCGAATCGCTGACCGCGTACGAGGTGGGCTTCAAGAGCGACCTCACGCGCTCGCTGCGCTGGAACGCGTCGGCGTTCCATTACGACTATCGCGACCAGCAGGTGCTGTCGGCCACCTTCGACCCGAACTCGCAATCGCTGATCGGCACGTTCGTCAACGCGCCGAAATCGCGCATCGACGGCTTCGAGACCGACCTGAAATGGCAGCCGGTGCGCGGGCTGGAAATCTCGCAGTACGTCGGCTACAAGAGCGGCAAGTACACGTCGCCGTTCGTCACGTACAACACGCAAGCGTCGGCGGCGAGCGGCCACAACGTGTTCACCGACTACAACGGCAGCGCGCTCAGCTTCCCGCGCCTGAGCTACGGCGGACAGGTCGCGTACAGCTGGCTCGCGGGCGGCTACCGGCTGCGCGCGGAGACGAATTACAGCTACCGCGACGCCTATTCGCAATTGCTGCTGCTCGGCCCGAACTACACGGTCGACAGTTACTGGCTCGTCAACGCGAGCCTGACCGTCACCTCGCCCGACCGGCACTGGGACGTCGCGCTGTGGGCGCGCAACCTGTTCAACCGCCAGTACGACCTGACGAAGAACTTCTTCCTGCCCGGCACGAACGTCGCCGCCGCGGGGCAGCCGCGCACCGTCGGCGTACGCGTGACCTACACGTATTGAGGAGTCCATCCGGATGACGCGCCGCACCGACACCCTGAAACTCAACGCGATGCTGAACGGCGGCGGCAGCCATGTGGTCGGCTGGCGCCATCCGCTCGCGCAGCCGAACGGCAACCGCGACTTCGCGCATTTCCGCCGGATGGCGCAGACGGCCGAGCGCGGCAAGCTCGATGCGCTGTTCGTCGCGGACGTGGTCGCGACGCAGGGCAGCCACATCGATTCCCTGCGCCGCAGCGCGCGCGCCGACACCTTCGAGCCGCTCACGCTGCTCGCCGCGCTGGCGGCCGTCACGCAACGTATCGGCCTGATCGCGACCGCGACGACGACCTACAACGCGCCGTACCACATCGCCCGCAAGTTCGCGTCGCTCGACCACCTGAGCGGCGGCCGCGCGGGGTGGAATCTCGTCACGTCGGTCGTGCCCGACGAAGCGGCGAACTTCGGCGCGACGCCGCACCTCGCGCACGCCGATCGCTACGCGCGCGCCGACGAATTCCAGCGCGTCGTGGCGGGGCTGTGGGACAGCTGGGAAGACGACGCGTTCATCGAGGACAAGGCCGCCGGCCTGCATTTCGATCACCGCAAGCTGCATGTGCTGGATCATCACGGGCCGCACTTCAGCGTGCGCGGCCCGCTGAACGTCGCGCGCGCGCCGCAGGGCCATCCGGTGCTCGTGCAGGCCGGTTCGTCGGAGGCGGGCCGCGAACTCGCGGCACGCTGCGCGGAAGTGATCTTCACCGCGCAGCACCGGCTCGACGACGCCCAGGCTTTCTATGCGGACGTCAAGGGCCGCCTCGCGCGTCACGGCCGCCGGCCGGAGCACCTGAAGATCCTGCCCGGCGTGATGCCGATCGTCGGCGCGACCGAGGCCGAAGCACGCGACAAGCTGCGCGCGTTGCAGGACCTGATCGATCCGGTGCTCGGGCTGCGGCTGCTCGCCGACAACGCGGGCGATTTCGACCTGTCCGGTTATCCGCTCGACGGACCGTTGCCCGAGCTGCCGCCGAGCAATCGCAGCAAGAGCCGGCAGCAGTTGATCGTCGATCTCGCGCGCCGCGAGAACCTGACGATCCGCCAGCTCTACGAGCGCTTTGCCAGCGCCGGTGCCGTCACCGGCACGCCGAAGACCATCGCCGATCGCTTCGAGGAATGGTTCCTGTCGTACGGCGCCGACGGGTTCAACGTCGCGTTCGCGTGGGTGCCCGGCGGCCTCGACGATTTCGTCGATCTCGTCGTGCCCGAACTGCAGCGGCGCCGGCTGTTCCGCACCGAGTACGAAGGCCCGACGCTGCGCGATCAGCTCGGCCTGCCGCGCCCGCCCTTCTTTCGGCGCCCGTCGTCGCTGCGCGGCGATACGGTCGAACCGGTCCGCGGTGGTGCCGCATGACGCGCCCGTTCCGACTCGGCGTGCTGACGCGCGTCTACGCGCCCGATTCGTCGCCGCGCGTGCTGCACGACACGCTCGCGCTGATCGAAGCGGCGGAAGCGCTCGGCTTCGACAGCGCGTGGGTGGCCCAGCACCATTTCGGCAGCGAAACGGGCCGGCTGCCGTCGCCGCTCGTGCTGCTGGCGGCCGCCGCGCGCCGCACGCGGCGCATCGCGCTCGGCACCGGCGTGATCGTGCTGCCGCTTGAAGCGGCGCTGCGCGTCGCGGAAGATGCGGCCGTGCTCGACGCGTTGGCCGACGGCCGCCTTCAGCTCGGTGTCGGCGCCGGCTTCGAGGCGGACGTGTTCGCCGCGTTCGGCCGCGATTTCGGTGCGCGCGCGGCGCTGCAGGCCGACGCGCTCGCGGCGTTGCGCCGGGCGCTGGATGGCGCGCCGCTCACCCCGGCCGGGGCGACGCTGCAACCGCCCGCGCCCACGTTGGCCGCGCGTGTCTGGCAGGCGACCGGCGATGCCGAAGCGGTCGCGCGCAACGGTCACGGGCTGATCGTCGCGCGCACGCGTCCGGAACAGGACGGCGAAGCAGTGCTCGTGGCGCGCTATCGCCGCGCGTGGTCCCATCCGGGCGCGCCCCGTGTCGCACTCGTGCGGGCGGTCGTGCCGGGCGCGGATGCGGCCGGCGTCGAAGCGGCGATCGGCCCCGACATCCTGCGGTACGCCGCGCGGCTCGCCGCGGCCGGCGGCGCACCGGCGCCCGGGCCCGCCGACCTCCCCGCGCTGCTCGATCGCTTCGGTGTACTACGCGGTGCGCCTGCCGACATCGCGGCCGCGCTTCAGATCGATCCCGCGCTGGCCGGCGCAACCGAGCTGGTCGTGCAGGTGCAGACGGCCGGCACCTCGCAGCGCGACGCGCTGCGCCGGCTCGAGACCGTCGCCGGCGCGATCGCGCCGGCGCTCGGCTGGAGGCCGGCCTCGGCAGGCCCCGAAGCCGCTTCGCTCACTTCCGATCCGATCCCGACATGACTCGATCGTCCACACCCGCACCGGCCGAGCGCCGGCCGTTCAAGCTCGGTTTCCTCACGCACGTCCACGGCAGCGGCGACGCGCGCCGCGTCTACGCGGATCTCGAAACGCTGTTCGTCGCGGCCGAACAGCTCGGCTTCGACGGCGGATTCGTCGCGCAGCATCATTTCCGCGCGGAATACGGCCGGCTGCCGTCGCCGCTCGTGCTGCTGGCCGCCGTCGCGCAACGCACGCGCCGCATCGAACTCGGCACGGGAATCGTCACGCTGTCGCTCGAGGATCCGCTGCGGCTCGCCGAAGACGCGGCGGTGCTCGACGCGCTGGCGGGCGGCCGGCTGCAACTCGGTCTGGGCAGCGGCGGCGCGAATCTCGACGCGTTCGCCGCGTTCGGGCTCGACGTCGACACGCGGCAGGCGCGCTTCGCGACCGCGCTCGAACGTCTGCAGGATGCGCTCGCGGGCCGCCCGCTCGCGCACCCGGCCGCCGCCGACGCGCCGCCGCTCGTGCTGCAGCCCGCGGCGCCCGGCGTGCGCGCGCGCCTGTGGCATTCGCACGCGTCGCCCGACGGCGCGCGGTTCGCCGCACGGCACGGCAACGGCCTGCTGCTCGGCACCGCCGTGCACGATCCGCGCACCGTCCAGCTGCCGCTCGCGCACGCGTATCTCGACGCCTGGCGCGAACACGCACACGCCGGCGCGCCGGCACCGCGCATCGGCGTGGTGCGCGCGGTGTTTCCCGCACGCGACCGGCGCACCGCGCTCGCCGCGCTGGCGCCCGACGTCGTGCGCCATATCCCGTGGCTCGCCGCGAGCGGCCATCCCGACGTGACCGATCCCGAGCAGATCGTGCGGCTGCTGAACGTCCACTACGGGCACCCGGACGACGTGATCGAAAGCCTGCGCGGCGACCCGGCGCTGTTCCCGTTCGCCGACTATTTCCTGCCGGTCGTGCAATCGGAAAGCTCGTCGCTCGACGACGCGCTGGCGCGGCTGCGCGCGCTCGCGGAAACGATTGCGCCGGCGCTCGGCTGGCGGCCGGCGCACGCACCCGCATGAGCGCGCCGCGTCTGCTGCTGCGGCTCGACATCGGCTGCGACGATACACGCGCCGACCCGGCCGCCGACTGGATCGCGCTTGCCGAGGCCGGCGTCGCGGCCGGCTGCGACGCCGTGCTGCTGCCCGCGCGGGCCGGCGGACCCGACCCGTGGATGGCGGCCGCGGCGCTCGTCGATGCGCTGCCGGCGCTGCGCGTGATGGTCACGCTGCAGGCCGGTGCGATGCTGCCCGTCGCCGCTGCCCATCTCGCGCAAAGCCTGCAGTCGCTGAGCCGCGGCCGCGCGCTGCTCGCATGCGAAGCCGACGCGCAGGACGTCGACGCGACCGACCGCGCCATGCATCTGAACCGCGACCAGCGGCTCGCGCGCAGCGCCGAATTCCTGTCGCTCCTGCGCGCACTGTGGGCAACCGATTCCCCGCTGCAGTATCGCGGGGTCTACTATCGCGTCGAGCATGCCCGTTTGCCCGATCTCGCGGCGCAGCGGCCTGCCGTCTACTGGTCGGTCGCCGAGCGGCGCGAAATCGCGTTCGCCGCGTCGTGGTGCGACGGGCTGCTCGTACCCGCCAGCGCGCCGCCGGTGGCGGCGGCCGTCGAACGCGCGTATCGCGCGCGCGGCCTCGCGCCACCGCCGGCCGATGCGCTGCTCCGGCGCACGGTCGGGTTCGACGACGTGCGACGCGCGCGCGTCGCGCGTCGGGCAAGCCGCCGGCGAGGCGACGCATGAGCGTCGATTTCGCGTGGTTCCTGCCGACCAACGGCGACGGTCCGCATCTCGCCAACAGCGGCCTGCCGCGCCCGCCGAACTACATGCAGGACTATCGGCCGGCCACGCCCGAATACCTGCGCGGCGTCGCCTGCGCGGCGGAGGCCGCCGGCTTCGACAGCCTGCTGCTGCCGATGGCCGCGGGCTTCGAGGATCCGTGGCTCGTCAGTGCGCAGCTCGCGCGTGCAACGCACCGCATCGCGTTGATCGTGACATTCCGCCCGGGCCTCGAGCAGCCCGAGCAGATCGCGCGCAAGGCGGCCACCCTGCAGCGCATGAGCGGCGCCCGCCTGCGCCTGTTCGCGGTCAACGGCTCGAGCGCTTACGACCAGCGTGCGCTCGGCGACTTTCTCGATCACGACGCGCGCTACCAGCGCACGTCCGAATGCCTGCGGATCCTGCGGCGTCTGTGGCAGGGCGCCGGCCACTCCGTCGCCGGGCGTTACTACATGCTGAACCCCGCGCATGCCGGCGTGCCGCTCGCGACCCCGCCGGCGCTCTACCTCGGCGGGGCGTCGACGCTTGCCGAACAGGTGGCCGCGAGCCAGGCCGATACGTACCTGCTGTGGGGCGAGCCGCCCGACGCCGTGCGCGAACGCATCGCGCGGCTGCGTGCACTGGCCGCGATGCACGGCCGCCGGCTGCGCTTCGGGCTGCGCGTGCACGTGATCGCGCGCCCGACCGAACGCGCCGCATGGGCGCGCGCCGACGAGTTGCTGAGCGAGATTTCCGACCAGACCTATGTCGACGCGCAGCGCAAGCTCGCCGCCTACGAATCGGTCGGCCAGCAACGCCAGACCGCGCTGAGCCGCGGCGCGCTGCGCTCGCTGCGCGAGCTGGAGGTATCTCCGAACCTGTGGGCCGGCGTCGGCCTGATTCGCGGCGGCGCGGGCACCGCGATCGTCGGCAGCTACGACCAGGTTGCCGCGCGCGTCCACGAATACCGGCAACTCGGCATCGATACCTTCCTGCTGTCGTCCTATCCGAACCTGGAGGAAGCGGCGCGCGTGGGCGAGCACGTATTGCCGCGCGTGCGCACGCGGCTGGCACGCGCCAGCCTCTCTTGACGCGCCGGACGGCGAGCCGGCGACACCGCCGACCGCCGCGACGCGTCAGTCGTCGAATGCGGATTCCGGGCGCGGCTCGCTGAGCAGCCCGTGGCGCGCGAGCAGCGTGCGCATCGTGTTGCGCGTGACACCGAGCAGCGCGGCCGTGCGCACCTGGCTGAACCGGCAATGCTCGAACGCCTCGCCGACGACCAGTTCCTCGATGTCGCGCAGCAGGCTTTCGCCGGGCGCGCGGAACAGGCGGCGCACGCCCGCGCGGATGTCGTCCTGCGGCAACGTCGCCGCGCCGGCGTCGGCTTGCGCATAGCCTGCGAGTGCCTCGGAGAACTTCAGGTGCTCCGGGCGGATCAGGTTGCCGTTCGACACGAGCAACGCCAGATGCATGACGTTTTCCAGCTCGCGGATATTGCCGGGCCACGGATACGCGTGCAGCGCCTGCACCGTGGCCTCGGACAGCATCGGCTGCGGCCGCTTCAGCTGCGCGCAATAGCGCCCGCGGAAATGCTCGGCGAGCGGCAGGATGTCCTGCGGCCGCTCGCGCAACGGCGGCAGCCGCACCCGGGCGAGATTGATCCGGTAGAACAGGTCCATCCGGAAATTGCCGGCCAGCACGGCCTGCTCGAGGTCGACGTTGGTCGCCGCGACGACGCGGACGTCGACCGGCCGCGCACGGGTCGCGCCCACGCGCGTCACCTCGCCCTCCTGCAGCACGCGCAGCAGCTTCGCCTGCAGCGGCGGCGCGAGATCGCCGATTTCGTCGAGAAAGATCGTGCCGCCGTTCGCTTCCTCGAAATAGCCGACGCGGCGCCCCTGCGCCCCCGTGAACGCGCCGGCCTCGTGGCCGAACAGTTCGCTCTCCGCGAGCTGCTGGCTGATCGCGCCGCAGTTGACCGCGATGAACGCGCCGGTGCGGCCGCTGACATGGTGGATATGGCGCGCGACCAACTCCTTGCCGGTGCCCGTCTCGCCGAGGATCAGCGCCGGCGCGGCGCTGGGTCCGATCTGCTCGACGAAGCGCAGGACCGCGCGCGAGGCGGGATCCGCGAACACGAGCGCCTTCGCGCGCACCGAGAGGGGGCGATGCTCGCTTTCCGGCAGCGAGATGAGCGGTGGAGAATCTGTAGGGTTGTTCATGATCCGGGCACGGGCGGACCGGTTGACGATACTGGCGTCCGCCTGAGGGTTTGATCTTAGTCAACCTCGGGCGCGCGCAAAATACCGATTGCTGTGATGCTTCGCTGCCGCGCGCAGATAACGAATCCCGTGCGGGGCGCGCAGCGTGCTGTCCGATGCGTCAGGACGTCGCCGACCGGCAGCCCCGCGTCCCTTGTGCCGACGAACCCGCCTCCACGCCGCTTCGCACGGCGAGGCCGAACACGGAGCAAGGCCGATTCGCGCGTGCGGCCTTCCGACGCGCGCAACGCCCGCCGATTCGGAGGCGCTCCGGCAACGCTGCACTGAAGTGCTGTTCGAGCGGCCCGCGCGTCCGGGCCGCAGCAAGTAGGCTCACCGGAAATGCAGAAGGCCGGTCAGGTTGAGCTGTCCGGCCTTCTGCATTTCACCCCGCCACCGCGCGCGAATCCGGCTCAACCGTGAAACACGAGCAGCACCAACGGCATCGTGACGGCTGCTAGCGCCGTCTGTACCGTAATGATGCCGGCGGACAACCGGTGATCGCCGCCGAGCAGCTTCGCCATGATGTACGCAGACGGCGTGCACGGCAGTGAATTGAACAGCACGATCGTCGTGAGTGCCGGGCCGCGGATGCCCAGGCTGAAACCGATCCAGAAAGTCAGCAGCGGCACGAGCAGCAACTTGATCACCGACGACTGGAACACGGGGCCACGCGCCGCCTTCGCGGCCTTCACGTCAAGGCCCGCTCCCACTGCGAGCAACCCGAGCGGCAGCGACGCGGCGCCGAGAATCGACAGCACGCTCGATATCACCGCCGGCAGACCCAGCCCGCCGAGATTGAACGCGGCGCCGAGGACGACCGACATGATGACCGGATTCCTCAGCAGCGCGCCGCCGATCTGCCATGCCGACGGCGCGCCGCCACGACCGTGGCGCATCAGGACAATGATCGACGCGACGTTCAGCAGCGGTATCGCGACCGCGATGCTGATCGACGTGAGCGTCAGTCCGACGCTCCCGTACAACGCCGCGGCCGCGGCAACACCCACATACGTATTCGGCCGTAACGCCCCCTGGATCACCGACGAGAACACGGCCCCCGGCTGCCGGCTCCACGCTCGCCACGCATACAGCAGCATCGCGCTCGCGCCCACCGCACCGAGGATCGCGGTCGCGATCGGCCGCACCGGAAACTGCGTCAGATTGGCTTTCGCGACCTGGCTGAACATCAGCGCGGGAAACATGTAGTAGTAGTTCAGCGTTTCGCACGGCAGCCAGAATTCGTCCGGCAGCAGGCGACGCTGCCGCAGCACGAATCCCGCCAGGATCAGCACGAAGATCGGCGCCAGCGCGCCCAGGACGTTCTGCATCGGCTGCGCTCCCGTCACGCGAAGACCGGCGTCTTCGCATGCACGCGCGCGCCACGGACGCCGACGAACGCGGTCATTGCGCGTCCATCCAGCGGCGCGCGGGCTCGCGTGAACAACAGGTGGCGCGCGACGGTCATGCCCGAACGATGCGATCCAAGAAGCCTTTCAGCGGGATTCCACAGCGTTCCGAGCGTCGCGATGATGATGGTCTTCGACATTTTTCTGATCCGATGAATTCGGTGCACAGAAATATGACAGAGCCGTGAAATTCCCAGAAAGAATAAAAAATTTGAAATCTAGATCGAAAGGTAATTTATAAAAGCCGTATGGGCACCTTGTCCGGTTCGGTCGACTGCGCGCCGGAGCGGCGTCGCAAGCCGTGACCGACGGCACGCGTCAACCGACGAACCGTGCCTCGACACCGCTTCGGACCACCAGATCGAAGCGCTCGGGCCGAATGTGAAACACCGTGGATTCGCACGTGCGGCCGTCCGCGAGGCGCGACGTGCGCCGCAGCACGAGCAGCGGCGCGTGTTTGTCGGCCTTGAGCCGGGCCGCGATATCGTCCGGCGCGGCCATGGCCGTCACCGACATGTCGGCATCCGTGATGCGCCAGCCGAGCAGGCTCTCCAGCACCTCGTAGGTCGACATGCGCTCGACCTGCTCGAACGTGACGGCGCCGGCGTCGGGCAGCAGGCAGGTCTGCGCGAGCGCGACGGGTTCGTCGTCGACCCAGTGCAGGCGTTCGAGATAGATGCAGCGCGTGACGTCGGCGGCAAATGCGTGCCGCAAGCCCGGCGGCACATCGCACGCTTCCATGCGCAGCAATTCCATCCGCGCCCGCGCGCCCTGCGCGGCGATCGAATCGTGCAGCCCGCGCAGCACATCGAGTCGATGCCGCAGCCGCTGCTTCGCGGCGAACGTCCCTTTGCCCTGCTTGCGCTCGACGATGCGCGCGTCGCTCAGCCGATCGAGCGCTAGCCTGACGGTCACGCGGCTCACCTGAAAACGCTCGCTCAACTGCGCCTCGGACGGCAGCTTGCCGGTCGGCTCGTACACACCGCGCTCGATCTCGTCGCGCAGCGTCGTCGCAAGCTGCTCGTAAAGCGATGTCGTGTCGTCACGCACCAGCGTCATCGATCCTTCCTCGTCGTGCTGGGTTCGCGCTATGCGCGTTTCCCGATATCGATATGAAAAGCAATTGGAATGCTCAACTTGTATTAATACGTATTATTACATCTCGACAGACGGTCGGGGCCGCGATTCGGGGTCCCGATGCCCCGGGGAGCATACCAGTGACTGAAAACGCAATCGGCACGCCGCCGCTCGATGGCGTGCAGGGCAGCCGGCCGACACGGGCCGAACCAGCCACGGCGCCACGCACCGATCCGCACGCGGCGGGACGATCGCGCGGCGCGCAGCGGCGTGCCGCGATCGGTTTTGCCGCCGCGTGGCTGGCATTCTTCGCGATCGCCTGGTGGTTGCCCGCGCCCGCGCATCTTTCCGCCGAGGGCCGGGCGACGCTCGCGGTCGTCGCGTGGGTCGCGATCGTCTGGATCACCGAGGCGATTCCCGTCGGCGTGAGCGGCATCCTGCTGCCGATGCTGCTCGTGCTGTCGCATGCGAGCCCGTCGTTTCCGAAGGCGGCCAGCGGCTTCGCCGCGCCCGTCGTGTTCCTGTGCCTCGCCGCGTTCCTGTTCTCCGCGATCATGCAGGCGAGCGGGCTCGACCGGCGCATCGCCCTGCTGCTGCTCGATCGCCTGAAGGTGCGCACGGCCAACGGCGTGATCTGGGCGATGTTCGCCGTGAACTGCGTGATGGCGCTCGTCGTGCCGGCCGCGAACGCACGCGCCGCCACGCTGCTGCCGGTCACCAACGGCATCGTCCGGCTGTTCGGCGAATCGCCGCGCGAACGCGCCGCGCGCAAGGCGATCGTGATCCAGACGCTCGTGTACGGCGCGATGATCAGCGGCATGTGCATCCTCACCGCGCATCTGCCGAACATGGTCGTGTCCGGCCTGCTCGAGAAGCAGCTCGGCATCCGCATCTCCTACCTGACGTGGCTGAAACTGCAGTGGCCGTATCTCGGGATGTTCGCGATCACGCAGGGCTGGGTGCAGTTCCATTTCCGCTCGCGCGCCGTCGCGCTTCCCGGCGGCCCCGGCGCGATCGCGGCGATGCGCCGTACGCAACCGCCCGCCGCCCGCAACGACTGGGCCGTCCTTGCGCTGTTCGCGGCCGTCGCCGTGCTGTGGGCGACCGAGCCGCTCCATCACCTGCCGTCGGAAATCGTCGCGCTGATCGCGCTGGCGCTGTTGTTCGCACCCGGCGTGCTGCGCTTCGGCTGGGCCGAGGTCGAGCAGCGGACGATCTGGGGCACGCTGTTCCTGCTGGCCGGCGCGCTGTCGCTGTCGTCGGCGATCAGTGCGTCCGGGCTCGCGAACTGGGCCGCCGATCACATCTACGTCGCCGCGCGCGGGCACGGCTGGTGGCTCGCGATCGCGATCGTGATGCTCGGCACGCACGTGATCCGCATCGGCATGCTGTCCAACGTCGCGGCCGTCACGATGATCGCGCCGATCGCGCTCGCGCTGGCGCCGCGCCTCGGGCTGCATCCGGTCGCGTTCACGATGCTCGTCAGCGATACCGACAGCTTCGCCTATCTGCTGCCCACGCAGATCACCGCCGGCGTCATCGCGTACAGCAGCGGCGCGTTCTCGACGGCCGACTACGCGAAGGTCGGCGCGGTATCGGTGCTGATCGCGATCGTCTATGGCCTCTGCGTGATCGCGCCGTGGTACGCGTACATGGGCATCCCCGTCTGGGACGCGAGCGCGCCCTGGCCGTTCGCGCATTGAAGCGCGCCGCTTTCCAACGACATCATTTTGCATCCCTCATGAACGAATCCACGGACGTCCCCGATTCCGTCGCAGCCCGCGCCGCCGCGCTGCGCGACCGCCTGGGCCCGCACGTCGCACCCGCGGGCCTGTACGAACGCCACAAGCGCCTGCCGTTCGCCGGGCGCGTGCATTGCAACGTCACGCGCCTCGAAGCCGGCGAGTGGAGCGAGATCGTGCTCGACTACGAGGTCGGCTCGTCCGGCATCGCCGACGGCGGCTGGCTGAAGGCCACCTTCAAGTTCTATTCCGACTGGGCGCTGTTCCAGACGAGCGACCCGGCCGCGGCGAACTACATCAGCGCCGAATACCATGCGGCGCCGCTCGTGCCGGGGCAGAGCCCGGCCACCGTGCAGGCGCTGAACGTGCGCTTCGACCAGAAGGGGCACGAGCGGCCGTTCCAGAAGGCGGTGATCGTCGACGTCGTCGACGGCTACGTGAACGCCGGCGACCGGATCGTGATCCGTCTCGGCGATCGCCGTCGCGGCCCCGGCACGCGCGTGCAGACCTTCGCCGAGGACAACTTCCGGTTCCGGCTCTACGTCGATCCGTTGGGCACGTCGCGTTTCGTCGCGGTGCCCGGCGACGTCTCGATCGACATCCGCGCCGGCGCGCCGTCCGACGTGCTGCTGAACGGCCCGCGCTTCGTGCGGCCGGGCACCCGCGCGCCATTCCGGCTGTCGCTGCAGGATCGCTGGGGCAATGCGTGTCGCGACGTCGGCGGCACCGCGCGCGTCGTTGCATATGACGCGCAAGGCGAAGCCGTCTACCGGCGCGAACATGCGCTGCCCGAGGCGGGATTCGCGAGTTGCGCGGTCGACGACCTGCCGGTCGACGCCGGCACGCTGCGCATCGTGGCCGACGTGCCCGCGCGGCCGGACGTGCGTGCGGCCGAAGCGTGGCTGACGCTCGACGCGTCGTTGCCGGTATCGCGCGCGCTGTATGCGGATCTCCATGTGCATGCGCACGACACGGTAGGCACCAACAGCCCCGAGTACAACGCACGCTACGCACGCGACATCGGCGGCATCGACGTGCTCGGCTATACCGCGAACGATTTCCAGATCACCGACGAGAACTGGCAGCTCGGCGTCGACGCGGTCGAACGCTTCAACGAGCCGGGCCGCTTCGTCGTGTACCCGGTGCAGGAATGGTGCGGCAGCTCGACCGCGGGCGGCGACCATAACGTGGTGTTCCTCGGCGATGCGCGGCCGGATTTTCCGTACAACGCGCGCGGCGAACACAACCGTACGCTGGTCTGGAACGAGGACATGAGGGGTCATGCGGTCGAGCTCGGCCGCTGGCCCGTCGAGGAACTGTGGGATGCGTATGCCGACGCTGCCGCGCAGCATCTGGTGATGCCGCACGTGGGCGGCCGCCGCTACATTCCCGACTGGCACCATCCCGAGCTCGAACGGCTGGTCGAGATCGCGTCGTCGTGGGGGCACTTCGGCTGGCTGTACCAGGACGTGATCGCACGCGGCTACCGGCTCGGCGTCGCGGCCAGCGGCGACGAACATCGCGGCCGGCCGGGTGGCGGCGCGCCCGGCGTGCAGGTGTTCGGTGTGCACGGCGGGCTGACGGGTGTGCTCGCCGACGTGCTCGATCGCACGCACGTCGGCGAGGCGCTGCGCGCGCGCCGCACATGGGCGACCACCGGCGAGCACAGTGCGCTGCTCGTGCGTTGCGGCGATCACTGGCAAGGCGATGCGTTCGCGCATCGCGGGCCGGCGCGGCTCGACTACCGGCTGCTCGGCCAGTCCGGGTGGGAATACGTGGCCGCGTACGATCACGAAGGACGGGTGTGGGAACGCAACCTGCATGCGGAACTCGGCTACGCGGATCGCCTGATCCGCGTGCGCTGGGGCGGCGCCCGCATCCGGGACCGCTATCGCTGGGCCGCGTGGCGCGGCCGGATCCGCGTCGTCAACGGCACGATCCACCGCTTCGGATCGAACGGCTTCGAGCATGTCGAGGAGTCGGCATGGCGTACCGGCGCGACCGACGTCGAGTTCCGCAGCGACACCTATGGCGATGCGGACAGCATCGAGCTCGACATCGGCAATCTTGCCGACGCGACGATCGTGGTCGAAGGCACGATCGACAGCTTCGCGAAGGTCGGCGATCCGCTGCAGCGCAATCCGTTCGTGCACGCGCCGACGTTCCGCTTCGAGATCAGCGGCGCGGACCTGCTCGCGCAAGGAACGGCCAAGCATGCGCTCGGCGGCACCGAGTTGTTCGTCGCGGTCGAACGGTTGACGGACCAGACGCTTCCCGTCGATCTCGCGGGCAGCATCGAAGTCGCGGCGGAAAATGCGTCGTTCGGATTCCGCCCCGTCTATTTCTTCGGGCGGCAGCGCAACGACAGCAAGGTGTGGTCGTCTGCCCAGTTCGTCACGTTCGAGTGACGCGCATGCGCGATCCGGGCGCCGGGCCGGCGGCGTTGCCGACGGGTCGGCCCTCGGCCGCGCATGGCCGGGCGCCAGGTACGCTGCCCTGAAGCCGGCCCGCCCGGCTTGCGGAGGGAATGCCTCCCCCCGCCGAGCGGGCCGCGGTGCTTTGAAACGATCAACCGAGCCAGGTCCTGATATTGGTCCGCATCGCGCCGGCCGAGATCCCGTAACGGTCGTGCAGCGTCGGCAACGCGCCCGCGGCGAGGTACGCATCGGGCAGCGCGATCTGCCGGAACGGCACGGCAACGCCGGCCGCAAGCAGGGCAGTCGCCACCGCTTCGCCGAGTCCGCCGATCACCGTATGGTTCTCGGCGACGATCACCATGCGCCCCTTGCGCGACGCCTCCCGAACGATGGTCGCCGTATCGAGCGGCTTGATCGTCGGGACGTGCAGCACGGCTGCATCGATGCGGTCGGCTTCAAGCGCCTTCGCGACCTCGAGCGAACGCATCGTCATGATCCCGGACGAGATCAGCAGCACGTCGTTGCCGTCGCGCAGCAGCTTCGCCTTGCCGAATTCGAAACGGTAATCGTATTCGTCGAGCACGGCCGGCACGTTGCCGCGCAGCAGGCGCGCGTACACCGGGCCCTTGTGCGCGGCAATCGCTGGCACCATCTGCTCGATGTCCAGCGCGTCGCACGGATCGATCACGGTCATGTTCGGCATCGCGCGCATCAGCGCCAGATCCTCGGCCGCCTGATGGCTCGGCCCGTAACCGGTCGTGAGGCCCGGCAATGCACACACCAGCTTCACGTCGAGATTGTCCTCGGCGATCGCCTGATGGATGAAGTCGTACGCGCGGCGCGTCGCGAATACCGCATAGGTCGTGACGAACGGCTGCGCGCCTTCGTGCGCGAAGCCGGCGGCGGCGCCCATCAGCAGCTGCTCGGCCATGCCCATCTGGTAGTAACGCTCGGGAAATTCCTTCGCGAAAATGTGCAGGTCGGTGTACTTGCCGAGATCGGCCGTCATGCCGATCACGTTGCCGTTCGTGCGCGCGAGCTTCGCGAGCGCATGGCCGAACGGCGCGGCGCGGGTCGCCTGCCCCTCGGCCGCGATGGACGCGATCATCGCGGAAGTCTTCAGGCGCGGCTTGTTGTCGACGGTGCTCATGCGTTTCTCCCTGCTTCGAGTGCGTCGAGCGCGAGCTTCCACTCGTGCGCATCGACGCGGATGAAATGGCTCTTCTCGCGTGCTTCGAGGAACGGCACGCCGCACCCCATCTTCGTGTCGCAGACGATGATCCGCGGCTGCGGCCTGTCATGTCGGCGCGCGTTGTCGAACGCGCGCTTTACCGCGTCGATATCGTTGCCGTCGACTCGCTGCGTATACCAGCCGAATGCTTCGAGCTTGTCGACCAGAGGCTCGAACGCCATGACTTGCGTCGACGGGCCATCGGCCTGCTGGTTGTTCACGTCGACGATCGCGATCAGGTTGTCGAGCTTCCAGTGCGCGGCCGACATCAGCCCTTCCCAGATCGCGCCTTCGTCGAGCTCGCCATCCGAAAAGAGCGTATAGACGAACGCGTCCGAGCCGTTGCGCTTGAGCCCGAGACAACGGCCGACCGCGATCGTCAGGCCCTGGCCGAGCGAACCGCCGGACATCTCCATGCCGGGCGTGTAGCTCGCCATCCCCGACATCGGCAAACGGCTGTCGTCGCTGCCGTAGGTTTCGAGCTCCTCGGCCGGCAGGATGCCGGCTTCGAACAGCGCCGCGTACAGCGCGATCGCATAGTGGCCGTTCGACAGCAGGAAGCGGTCGCGCCCTTCCCACTCGGGATCGTCGGGGCGATAGCGCATCGCGCCGAAATACGCGACGGCCAGCACGTCGGCGATGTCGAGCGCCTGGCCGACATAACCCTGCCCCTGGACTTCGCCCATCAGCACGGCGTTTCTGCGGATGCGGTACGCGCGCTCGGCGAGCGTGACCGCTTCATGAATGGTTTCGGTATCCATCGTTGGCTCCAGTATTGGATCGGAAAGCATGCAGGTCGAATCGGCGGTGATCAGCGATTGACGGAGCGCGGCACGAGGAACACCAGCAGCGCGCCGAACGTAATCGCGACGGAGATGAAGAGGAGTCCGGCGGTGGACTTGCCGGTCAGGTCGTTCAGCCAGCCGACGATCGCCGGCGAGAAGAAGCCCGCGAGGTTCGCAAAGCAGTTGACCGCGGCGATGCCCGCCGCCGCCGACATCCCGCCGAGCAGCGCCGTGGGCAGCGACCAGAATTGCGACGACGACGCGAGAATGCCGGCGGACGCAATGCTCAGGCACACGATCGACGCGCCGACACTGCCGAGCATCGGCAACGTCGCGAAGCCCGCCGCCGCGATCAGCATCGGCACCGCGAGATGGAAGCGGCGCTCGCGGCGGCGATCCGCGCTCATGCCGATCAGCGGCAGCGCGACGATCGCGCACGCATACGGAATCGCGGTGAACAGGCCGACCCACAGCGGATCAGCGACGCCGGCCTTGCGAATGATCGTGGGCAGCCAGAACGTGAGCCCGTACTGCCCGAGCACGACGCAGAAGTAGATCGCGGCCATCAACCACAGGCGGCGGTCGGCGACGAACGCCCGAATCGACAGGTGGGCGGTCGTGTGCTCGGCGTCGGCCGACACGTTGCGCGCCAGCAAGGCTTTTTCGGCATCGGTCAGCCATTTCGCGCCGGCAATGCCGTCATCGAGATACAGCAGGATCGCGAAGCCCAGCACGAACGAAGGCAACGCTTCGAGCAGGAACAACCACTTCCAGCCCGCCATCGACATCGCGCCGTGCAGCGAATGCATGATCGCGCCCGACAGCGGGCCGCCGATGATCCCCGCCAGCGGAATCGCCATGAAGAACAACGACAGTGCCTTGGCACGACGCGCCGACGGGAACCAGTAGGTGAGGTACAGGATCACGCCCGGCGCGAAGCCCGCTTCGGCGACGCCGAGCAGGAACCGCAGCACGTAGAACGCGGCGGGCGACTTCACGAACACGAAGCTCGCGGAAATCACGGCCCACGTCAGCATGATGCGCGCGAGCCAGCGGCGCGCGCCGACGCGATGCAGGATCAGGTTGCTCGGTACTTCGAACAGAAAGTAGCCGAGAAAGAAAATGCCTGCGCCCATCCCGTACACGGTCTCGCTGAAACGCAGGTCGTTGAGCATCTGCAGTTTCGCGAAGCCGACGTTGACGCGGTCGAGATACGCACCGAGATAGCACAACATCAGGAACGGGATCAGCCGTCGCGCGACCTTCGCATAGGTCGCCGCTTCGAACGTCTGCGCGTCGTCCCGTTGCAGCAGCCCGCCCTGAACCGGCGAGGCGGGGTACTTTGCTCTCATCTTTGTCTCCTGCCATGGCCCCGGGTTGTCCCGGGTGCATGATGGTCGGCGCCGCGCGTGTCGCGGCGCCGTTCTCAGTGAATCAGCATCCCGCCGTTGACGTCCAGCGTGATGCCCGTCAGGTAGCTCGACAGGTCGCTCAGCAGGAACAGGCACGCATTGGCGACATCGGCGGCATCGCCGAGGCGGCCGAGCGGAATGCCCTTGACGATCTCCTCGCGCATGTCGGGCGTCAGCTTGTCGCCGGTGATGTCGGTCTGGATCAGGCCCGGCGTGATCGAATTGATGCGGATACGGTCGGCGCCGAACTCGCGCGCCATCGCCTTCGCGAGGCCGAGCACGCCGGCCTTCGCGGCGCTGTAGTGCGGGCCGCCGAAGATGCCGCCGCCGCGCTGCGCGGACACCGACGACATGCACACGATGCTGCCGCCGCGCTGCTCCTTCATCGCCGGCAGCACCGCCTGCGACATGTACAGCGTGCCGCGCAGGTTCACGTCGACGATCGCATCGAAGTCGCGCCCGGAAATGTCCAGCGTGCGCACCGGCTGCGTGATGCCGGCGTTGTTCACGAGGCCGTCGATACGGCCATAACGCGCCAGCGTCGCGCGGGCCGCGGCCACGCACGCGTCGCGATCGGTCACGTCGCAGGCCAGGCCGAGGTGGTCGGGCCCGAGCTCGGCGGCGGCCGCTTCGGCGTCCTCGCGACGCAGGTCGAGAATCGCCACGCGCGCGCCCTGGGCGGCCAGCGTGCGGGCCGTGGCCTTGCCGATACCGCGCGGCGATGCCGCGCCGGTCACGATGATGGTCCTGTTGTCGAGCAACATCGTTCGTCTCCTGTGTTGATGTGTGTGCAGAGTGTCGGCTCGCCGGACACCCGCATCAACGCGGAAACGCTCAGGCATGGTTGAGAAAATTTCAGATGACGCCGCGCGGGCCGTCACGGCGTGCTGCAACGCAATATTGCACGCGGCCCGGACGCGCGACGCTCAGTTCGCGCGGCGCTGCGCCGCGACTTCCCGCTCGATCCACGCAAGGAAGCGTTTCACGCGAGGCAGTTCCGCGTTCTGCCGCGGGTAAACGAGATGATGCGCACCGACTTCCACCGCATGCGTCTCGTCGAACACGGGCACCAGCGCGCCTTCGCGAATCTTCACCGACGCGAGCATCAGGCTTTCGAGCGCGATGCCGAGGCCGAGCGCGGCGGTTTCGAGCGACATGTACGACCGGTCGAATGAAAAGTCGAAGGTCTTGCGGGCCGCGAGCGATACGCCGGCCCGGCCGAACCACTGTTTCCACTGCACGAGCGGCGTTTCGGAATAGATCAGCCGATGCGCGAGGAGGTCTTCCGGCGCGTTCACCGGATGCCGTTCGAG
Organism: Burkholderia sp. Bp8986; assembly: GCF_003854225.1. Taxonomy (NCBI): domain Bacteria; kingdom Pseudomonadati; phylum Pseudomonadota; class Betaproteobacteria; order Burkholderiales; family Burkholderiaceae; genus Burkholderia; species Burkholderia sp. Bp8986. Next base: position 45,783 of record NZ_QTQM01000036.1, read on the forward strand.
GTACTGCGGCGACGCGAGCGGCGCGATGAACTCGCCGCGCATCGTCTTCACCTCGAGGTTGTCCCAGTTGCCGTAGCCGTGGCGGACGTCGATATCGTAGAAGCCGTTCGAGAACGACACGTTTTCGTAAGAACACGCCAGGTTCAGCTGGATATCGCCGTTCGCTTCCTGAAACGACGACAGCCGCGGCAACAGCCACATCAGCCCGAAGCTCGGGCTCGAATGCACGCGCAGGATATCGACCTCGGCGCGGCTCGATGCGCGCTCGGTGGCGCGGCTCAGGTCGGCCAGCGAGCCGGTGACGTCCGCCAGATAGCGCTCGCCGGTCGGCGTGAGGACGAGCCCGCGCCCTGATCGCTGGAACAGCGGCTGGCCGATCTGCGATTCGAGGTTGCTGAGCTGGTGACTCACGGCGGACGCGGTCAGGCCCAGTTCTTCCGCGGCACGATTGACGCTTTTGGTCCGGGCGACACTTTCGAACGCGATGATTGCCTTGAGCGGCGGGATGCGCATGTTGGTATCCGTTGGAATGAGCAGATCGCCTGGCAAAGCGATATCGAAACGACACCTGGACAATCGTCCGGGCCAGGCCACTGCAATACGTTACATGCCAATTCTAGAGTGCCCGAGGGCCGCCGTTCGCCGCAACGCGGTCCCGACCGGCGGGCGCGCACCGGTTCCCTTGGCGCGCGACGCACGCGCGGCGGCCCTGTCGGGTCAGATTGCCCTGGCGCCCGGGCACCGCTTCGATCGATCCTTGCGCCGGCGCGGCGGGTCGTCATTCCGGTTCAGGAACCGGCAACCCCAGCCGCCAGCTCAGGTTCCTGCGCGCCTGCCTCTCGCAGCGCACGTAGAAGAATTCCGTCAGATAGATGCGCGGACGCACGAGCAGCCCGCGCAGAATGGTCCGCTCATGAAAATCGTAGGCCCGGTCGTCGAGATCGGGACGCTCTGCCCGCAAACGCCGGCCGTCTTCGCGAAACCGGCTGCGGGAAGCGCCGAGCGCGGCCAGGTCGATGTCGCACGTGAAGCGGGTATCCGGTTGCGCGGCAATGCCCGCGTGGGTCGTCGCGAGGATCATCGCGCAGACGGGGTCGCACGCGCGGATTCGCCCCCCGGCCTGGTGCCGGAACCAGTCCGCGCTACGCTGCTCGTTGTCCTTCGCGCCGGGCACGAAGATCACGTCATGGAACCAGAGCGCGAGTTCGACGGCGTCCGGCGCGGGAATCGCGTCGCGCGCCAGGTCGAGATGACGCAGGCATCGCCGTACATGCACGAGCGTATGGTAATGGCGCACCGGCTCCGCGTAGCATTGCGCGAGCCTGCGATAGACCTCCTCGGCATGGGTCCCGCCGCTGCACGACCACAACGCGACGAACCGCGCCTGCATCCGGTTCACGTTCGCTCCTTGGACCGGGGCGTCCGCGCGGAATCGCCCCATGCCGACATGACTGCGATGCGCTCAGAGAAACTCCCTGCGGATGTCGATGCTCGAGCGCTGCCCGATGTTTCCGTAGTGATGCGCGAGCCACACATCCGCCTCGCGTCGCCCGTGGTCATGCAGTTCGCTCAGAAATGTCCAATCCGCGTTGTACTTGCTCGATACGCTCAGCGCGGACAGCGCATCGTCGGCGCGAATGGAATGAATCAGCATTTCCTTCATCTCGCCGCGTTGTATCGTGCCTTGCTGGATCAGGTCGGTGACGAACGCGATCGCCCGCATCTCGCGCATCAGCGACGAATTGAAACTGATCTCGCTGATCCGGTTGAGGATTTCCGCGGCGGTGATCGGCACGCCGCGACGCACGAGCGGATTGATGTGCACGATCACGACGTCGCGCGTCGCGCAGTTGTAGATGAGCGGATAGATGGCCGGATTGCCCATGTACCCGCCATCCCAGTAGTACTCGCCGTCGATCGAGACCGCCTGGAACAGGGTCGGCACGCATGCCGATGCCAGCACCGCGTCGGCACTGAGGTCCGCTCCGGTGAACAGGCGGATCTTCCCCGTCTCGACGTTGGTCGCGCACACGTACAGCCGGATCGGACAGTGCTTGCGCAGCGCGTCGAAATCGACCTGGCTTTCGAGCACCTCGCGCAGCGGATTCAGGTTGTTCGGATTGAACTGATAGGGTGAAAAGACCCGCAGCATCATGTCGGCGAACGCATACAGCGGCGAATGATCGAGCCCGAAGCTGTGCGTGCCCTTCAGCCAGGGCATCCAGCGCAGCGGGTTGTAGCGCTCCGCCGATTGCGCGACCGCGTGCCAGAAGTCGTGCAGTGCCTGACGCGCGCCGTCTGCGCCGCCCTTGTGCAGCCCGTAGGCGAGTACCACGGCGTTCATCGCGCCGGCGCTGGTTGCACTGACGCCTTCGATGTCGAGCCGGCCGTCTTCGAGCATGCGGTCGAGCACGCCCCAGGTGAAGGCGCCGTGCATTCCGCCGCCCTGCAACGCGAGCGCAATCGGTTTGCGCGGGCCATCGTTGCCGCGTCTTGCGTGCGTGGTTGCCATGCCCGTCTCCTCGGCGCTCCGCGCAGGCGGAGCAGCGGCAGGTCATCGAGCGCACGTCGTCACGCGATCCGTCGCCGTGCGCCGTTGTTCCATTCATCCTGCGCGCGCGTCCAATGCATCCAGCAGCGCTTTCGCGTCGCGCAGGTCGCTTGTATCGAAACCTTCCGTGAAGCAGGCGAGCACCTCGGACAGCGCTCGCCTCGCCTCCACGGTTTTCCCCTGCCGCTGCAACAGCCGCGCAAGGTCCGACGCCGCCCGCAATTCCAGCGCTCGGGCACCCTGGCGGCGCGCGCGCTCGATCGCCCGGTGAAAGCAGCCGGCGATCTTGTCGTCGCGCGCCGCGACGGCCCCCTGCTCGCTCGCCCCGCCGGCCAGATAGACGCCCGTGAGCCGGTACAGCTCGGCCTCGAAGCAGTGCTCACCGGTTTGCTCGACGAGCGTCGTCGCCTCTTCCAGCAGGTCCAGCGCTGCCCGCCGGTCGCCCGCGCGCCAGTAACTGTCGGCGAGCAGCGCGAGGGAATAGGGCCGCTGGTCTTCGCCGCCGGCGGCCCGCTGCGCATCGAGGCCCAGCCGCATCTGCGCGATGCCGTCCCGGATGTTGCCTTGCGCGCTCATCGCCCAGCCCCGCAGGAGCGTCCCCCATGCGAGCCAGTACGGCAAGCCGTGCTCGGTCGATACGGCAATGACCGCTTCCGCGCGCTCGGCGGCAAGCGTCGGCTCGCGCCGCAGCTGATGCAGGTGTGCCGTGTAGGTCAGGCTGAACGCCAGGGACGGCCCATAGGAAAGGTGCCGTGCGAGCGCCAGTGCTTCGACGCTGCGCCTGAGCGCCTGGTCGGGATACCCCTGGATCCACAGGGTCAACACCAGGAAACTGAGCGCCCGGATGCCCGGATCGACCCCGTGCGCGAACACGTGGGCCTGATGCTGCTCCGGATCGTAGATCGCGATCGCCTGTTCCAGGTGGGTGCGGGCGGCCGTGAAATCGCCCTGCAGGAAGAAGCACGAACCCAGCGCGCTATGGGCCTCGATGAGAAAGCCGGGGTCGTTCGCATCGCGGGCCGTACCGAGCATCTGCCGGCCCAGGTCGGTCGCGAGCGCATATTCGCCGCGCACCACGTGGTGCATCCGCAATCCCAGCTGCGTCGCGAAGCGTTGCGATACCTCGCCCGTGCGCTCGCACAACTCGAGCGCGCGCGTATAGGTGGCGCCCACCTCCGTCGCGCCATACCCGCGCACATCCATCAGGACCGGCCCGAGGGACAGCAGCAGCGTCAGTTCCCAATGCGCGCGCATCGGTGTGTCCGGCAAGCCCTTCAGCAGCGCAAGCGCCGCGCCGAGGTGATTCATCGCATCGTGATGAGCCGCATGGCGCAGCGCCTGCTGGGCCGCACGATGCAGGTATTCGACCGCCTTCGGAATGTTGCCGCTCTGACCGTAGTGATGCGCGAGTTCGCTGCAGTAATCGGCGATGCGCGTCGGGAACAGCACCTCGATCGCCTGCGCGGTGCGCTCGTGCAGCGCGGTGCGCCGCTCCGTGAGCAACGAGCGCCCGGCCACTTCCTGGGTCAGCGCGTGCTTGAACGAATAATTGACCTCGGGAAAGGCGGGCCGTTCGTAGATGAACTCCGCGGCTTCCAGATGCGCGAGCAGGCGACGCAGTTCGTCGTCCCGCGCCGCCACCTCGCCGCAGATGCGCCGGATCAGGCTGAACGGAAACTCGTGGCCGATCACGGCAAGCGCCTGCAGCAGTTCCTTTTCCTCGACGGGAAGTCGATCGATCCGGGCCGCCAGCACGCCCTGCACGGTGGTCGGGATATGCAGGGTCGCCGGCGTCTCCACGATGCGATAACGCCCGGCCTCGCCGAGCAGCGACTTCTCTTCGACGAGCGTCTGGACCACTTCCTCCATGAAGAACGGATTGCCCTCCGTCTTCTCCAGAATGAGCTGCTTCAGCGGCACGAGCGTGCGATCCTCGCCGAGCAGCGCCGTGAGCAGCCCCTGCGCATCGGACGGGCCGAGCGGCTCGAGCCGGATCCTGCTGCAATGAACCGCGCCGGCCCACGCCGGCCGATACTCGGGCCGGTAGTTCACCAACAGCAGGATGCGTGCGTCCGGCACATGGTCGATCAGGTAGCTTAGGAATGCTTCCGTTTCACGGTCCAGCCATTGCAGATCCTCGAACAGCAAATGAACCGGCTGATTCTGGCTCTCGCGCACGAGCAGCTGCCTGATCGCGTCGAAGGTGCGCTCGCGCCGGATCTGCGGGTCCATCTCGACCAGCACCGAGCCGCCCTCGCCGATGCCGAGCAGATAGAGGACGTACGGCACGAGGTCCTCGAAACCGCGCTCCAGCGCGAGCGCCTTGCCGATCACCTTTTCCCGGCAACGCCGCTCGTCGTCCTGCGGCGTGATCTGGAAATAGTTCTTCAGGAGTTCGATCAGCGGCAAATTGGAAAACGCCTTGCCGTGCGATACCGAAAACGTCTCCAGCACCAGCGCGCCGCGCCGTGAACGCTCCTTGAACTCGTGGAACAGGCGAGACTTGCCGACGCCGGCCTCGCCCACCACGCCGACCACGCGCCCGTGCCCGGCCCGCATGGTCTCCAGGGCCCGGTTCAGGTGTTCCAGTTCCGTTTCGCGCCCGACGAACCGCGCGAGACCACGGTGCGCCGCCAGCTGCAGGCGCGTGCGCAACGCACCCAGCCCCAGCACTTCGTAGACGCATAGCGGCGCGGGAATGCCCTTGAGTTGCGTGGCCCCGAGCGCCTTGAACTCGAAATAGCCTTCGGCCAGCTTGTGGGTGGATTCGCTGACGAGAATCGACGTGGGCGCGGCGATGCCCTCGATCCGCGACGCGATGTGGATCGTATGCCCGAGCGGGTCGTATTCGGTGTGCAAGTCGTCGGTGCGGATCGAACGGACGACGACCTCGCCCGTATGCACGCCGACGCGAATCTGCAGAGGAATGCCTTCCTGCAGCCGAATCCGGTCGCCGTGCTGGCGCATCGCCTGCTGCATGCGCAATGCGGCGAAGAGCGCGCGCTGCGCGTGGTCCTCGTGGGCGATCGGTGCGCCGAACAGCGCGAGGATACCGTCGCCGAGCGATTTGGCGACGTACCCTTCGTAGTAGTGGACCGCCTCCATCATCAGCTCGACCACCGGCACGATCAGGCGATGCGCCACTTCGGGATCGAGGTCGTGGATCAGCGCGGTCGACCCGGCCATGTCGGCAAACAGCGCGGTAACGGTCTTGCGCTCGCCGGCGGGCTCGCCGCGCGCTTCCATCGCCGCGTGTTCGGCACGGATGCGCTCGGCCAGATGATCGGGCGTGTAATGAATCGGGGTGGGCGACGGCGCTTGAGCCGGCGGTCGGGACGATGGCGCCGCGGCGGCAGGTGTCGCCAGCGGCGCACCGCAATGGCTGCAGAAGCGGGCTGCCGGCGCTGCGTCATGCCCGCACTGCGGGCAGGTGCGGGACAGCACGGCGCCACATTCCTGGCAGAACCCCGCACCGGGAGGATTCTCCGATCCGCAAATTGTGCAGCGCATAAAACCCTCTTCCAGCCAAGGGTCGACCTCGAAACATTATGCGCCACTCTCTGCCGGTATTCAGGTCGGTGAATGCGCGTACGCATGCCGACGGGCGAAGGAACGAACGGTTCGATGGGCGCTCTTCGCGATTGTCACGCGCCGGGTCGAGTCAGCGGCCGCATCATTCGCCGACGCGCAGGACATCCACGCCGATTGCCTCGGCTCGATCCGCGCCGCTCGCCGCGTCCCTACATCTTCCCCGCCAGGTGAAACCGCGACGCCGGATGCCACAGCCTGACCGACGTCGCGACGTGCTCGCCGACCCAGGTGCGGCGCTTCAACACCAGGCACGGCTCACCGATTTCCATCACGAGATGCCGGCGCACCTGCGCATTGGGTTTCTCCGCATAGATCCGGAACTCGGCGCGCTGGATCGGCGCGAGCCGCACCATGTAGTGGTTCGGCGTCTCGATCGTGAAATCCTGCTCCAGGTAGTCGGGAAACAACGCCGGATTGACGTAGCGATCCTCGAACTGGATCGGCTCGTCTTCCTCGAAATGCACGATGCGCGAATGAAACACCGGCCCCGAGCGAAGCCCGAGCGCATCGATCGCGTCCGGGTCGATGCTGCGTTCGATCAGCACGACGCGCGCGCTGTGCCGATGACCGCGTTCCGCAATCTCGTCCGCGATGTTGCGGATCTCCAGGACCGTCGATTCGTAATGCCGGCGCTCGACGAACGTGCCGGCACCCTGGATGCGGGTCAGCACGCGTTCGTTCGTCAGTTCGCGCAGCGCGCGCGACACCGTCATCCGGGCCACGCCGAATTCCTTGACCAGCTCGGCCTCGGTCGGGATCGCGCCGCCGGGTTTCCAGTCGCCCTTCGCGATCCGCTCGACGACGTAGCGCTTGATCTGTTGATAGGCCGGCAGTGCGCGCGCCGGCACGGCCTCGCCCGATGCCCTCGCCGGTCGTGCGGAAAGTTGTCGCTCCGTCTCGTTCATGCACCCTCGACCGAATGAATAATGGATGATCCGCCCGTCGTCGCCGGTCGTCACTGCAACGGCGGCGGCGCCCCCGCGACGATGCCGGCCGCGATCGCGATGTCGTCCGCGAGCGGCCGGTCGTCGCGATACGCCGGTACGCGTTCGCGCACATGTCGCCACAGCGCGTCGGTCGACGCGGCCCGCCCGGTTTCGTTCGCTTGCAAGTCGTATGCCTGCGCGGCGGCGAGCAGCTCGATCGCGAGCACGCGCGTCGCGTTCTCGATGATGTCGAGCGCCTTCAGCGCGGCCGGCGTCGCATGACACAGGTGATCTTCCTGCAGCCCCGACGTAATGCCGCCGTCGAGGCTCGCCGGCGCCGCGAGCCGCTGATTCTGCGCGACCAGCGCGACCGCCGTGTACTGCGCGATCATGAAGCCCGAACACGTGCCGCCCGGCGCCGCGAGAAACGCCGGCAGGCCGCTCACGAGCGGATTGACGAGACGGTCCAGCCGCCGCTCGGCGATGGCCGCCACCTGCGCCATCGCGGCCGCGAGGCTGTCCATCGCCAGCGCGATGCCCGCGCCGACCGCATGCGCCTGCGAATGAACGGCCGGCGCATCGCGCGTACCGGCGACGATCGGATTGTCGGTGACGGACGCGAGCTCGCGATCGACGACGTCCGCCGTGACCGCGAACACGTCGCGCGCCGCGCCGTGCACGTGCGGAATCGTGCGCAGGCTCAACGGATCCTGCGTATGCCGCCCGCTCGCCGCGGCGAGCATCGGGCTGTCGGCCAGCATCGTCCGCAAGCGCGCGCCGACGTGCCCGATGCCGGGCGAGATCCGCAACGCGAGCGAGGCCGGGTCGAACGCGGCGAGCTGCCCGCCGAGATTCTCGAAGCTCGCCGCCGCGATCCAGTCGGCCCAATCGAGCAGCCGTTCCGCCCGGGCCAGCGCGAGCGCGGCGAGCCCCGTGACGCACGGCGTGCCGTTGACCAGGCTCAACCCTTCCTTCGCACCGAGCACGAGCGGTTCGCGGCCGATGCGGCGCAGCGCCTCGGCGCCGCCGATGCGTTCGCCGCGATGGCGCGCATGGCCGTGTCCGATGCAGACGAGCGCGACGTGCGCCATGTGGGTCAGATAGCCGACCGAGCCGTGCGCCGGCACCTCCGGCAGGCAATCGTGCTCGAGCAGCGCGACGAGCTGGTCGACGACGTCGGCATGGACGCCCGAATGCCCGTGCGCGAAATTGTTGATCGCGGCCGCGATGATCGCGCGCGTTTCGGCCGCGCCGAGCGGCATGCCGACGCCGACCGCGTGACTCATCAGGATGTTGCGCGACAGCGTGCTCTGCTGTGCCGGCGACACGATCACGTCGCACAGCGCGCCCACGCCGGTATTGACGCCGTAAGCGCGAATCCCGCGCGCGACGATCTCGTCGACGAGTTCGCGCGCGGCAACGACACGCGCGCGTGCCTCGTCGGCCAGCGCCAGCGGCTCGCCGGCCGCCACCGCAGCAACCTGTCGCCAGTCGAGCGGCCGGGCCGCACGGAATACGGTCATGGCAGCCTCAGTTGGTGGTGCGGTCGTGGTGGCTCGACACGAATTGCCGGAAGCGCTCCGAGCACTGGCCGCCGAACAGCGCGTCGGGCGGCCCGTCCGAGTCGACCTCGCCCTGATGCAGGAACAGCACGCGATTCGACACGTGCCGCGCGAAGCCCATTTCATGCGTGACGACCAGCATCGTGCGCCCCTCTTCCGCCAGCGAGCGCATCACGCGCAGCACTTCGCCGACCAGCTCCGGATCGAGCGCCGACGTCGGTTCGTCGAACAGCATCACTTTCGGATGCATCGCGAGCGCGCGGGCGATCGCGACGCGCTGCTGCTGGCCGCCCGACAGGTGCGCCGGATAGTAGCCGCGCTTGTCGGCGAGACCGACGCGCGCCAGCAGCGCCTCGGCCTCCTCGACCGCTTCGGCGCGGCTGCGCTTTTGCACGCGCAGCGGCCCCTCGACGAGGTTGTCGAGCACTGTCATGTGGGACCACAGGTTGAAGTTCTGAAAGACCATGCCGAGCTGGGAGCGGATCCGGTCGACCTGGCGCCGGTCGCTCGGATGCAGCTTGCCGTCGCGCGCGCGCTTCATCGCGAGCGTTTCCCCGGCGAGCGCGACGGAGCCGTCGTCGGGTGTCTCGAGCAGGTTCAGGCAGCGCAGGAACGTGCTCTTGCCCGAGCCGCTCGCGCCGAGGATCGAGATGACGTCGCCCTCATGCGCGTCGAGCGAAATGCCCTTCAGCACATGATGGTCGCCGAACGACTTGTGGATGTTCTTGACCGACAGCGCAACGGGAGCAGCGGTGTTCATCGGATTCTCCTGGAAAGGACGGGGACGCTCAGGGCGCGACGCGTTGAGGATTGCGCGTCGCCGCGGCGGGCGCACCGGTGGGCTTCGGCGCACGCAGGTGCCCGGAAAGCCGCCATTCGAGCGCGCCGAGCAGGCGCACGACGATGAAGTTCAGGCCCAGATAGATCACGGCGGCGCAGACGAACACCTCGGTCGTCCGATAGGTTTGCTGGATGATCTGCTGCGCGACGCCCGTCACCTCCCATACCGTGACGAGGCTCGCCAGCGCGGTCGACTTGACGAGCAGCACCGCTTCGGTCGAATACGCGGGCAGACACTGGCGCAACGCGATCGGGCCGATCACGCGCCGCAGCAGCGCGAAGCCCGACAGGCCGATCGAATAGCCGGCCTCGATCTGCCCGACCGGCACGGCCATCAGCCCGCCGCGCAGGATCTCGGCCGTGTAGCCCGCCGTGCACAGCGCGAGCGACAGCACCGCGCAGACGTACGGCTCGCGCAGCAGCGGCCACATGAAGCTTTCGCGGATCACGCCGAACTGGCCGAGCCCGTAATACACGAGGAACATCTGGATCAGCAGCGGCGAGCCGCGAAACACGAGGATGTAGGCACGCGCGAAGCGGTTCGGCAGCCAGCGCGGCGACACGCGCATCGTGACGATCACGAGCGACAGCAGGCCGCCGAGCACGAGCGAGGCGAAGAACAGGCCGAGCGTGGTCGGTACGGCCGCGAGCAGCTGGCGCAGCGTATCGAAGAGAAAAGCGAAATCGAAGGACATGCACGTTCTCCGTCAGTTGCGCGCGAAATTGCGGCGGAACGACCGGCCGACGATCGCTTCCGCCCGGTTGAACACGCGGTTCGACACGCCCGTCATCAGCAGATACAACGCCCCGCCCGCGACGAAGAACACGAAGTACTGGTGGGTCGAATTGGCGGCGATCTGGCTCGTGCGCAACAGCTCGGCGAGCCCGGTGACCGAGATCAGTGCCGAGTCCTTGAGGCTCAGCTGCCACACGTTGCCGATCCCGGGTAGCGCGACGCGCAGCACCTGCGGAACCAGGATGCGCCGCAGCACCATGCTGCGCGGCATGCCGATCGCGCGCGCGGCTTCGAGTTCGCCCTTCGACACCGCGAGCACCGCCGCGCGATACACCTCCGCCTGGTAGGCGCCCGAGATCATGCCGACCGCGAGCGCACCGATCACGAACGGCGGCACGCCGATGAAGCCTTCCGCGCCGAACCACTGGCCGACGGCCGTGACGAGCGTCGAGCCGCCGAAGTAAAACAGGTAGATGACGAGCAGTTCGGGCACGCCGCGAAATACCGTCGTGTACAAGTCGCCGAGCAGGCGGGCGCTGCGGTAGCGCGACAGCTTCGCCGCCGCGATCGCCGCGCCGATCACCGCGCCGACCGCGAGCGCGGCGAGCGTCAGCGCGACCGTCATCAGTGCGGCGAGCAGCAGCACACCGCCCCAGCCTTCGGTTCCGAAGCCGAGCATTTCGAGAATCGCCATGCGTGCCTCCCGGCAAGCGTTGAGTGAATCGGCAGGATGCCTGCCGCCGCGCGTCGTTCGGGTCGCTCGCGCGGCGGCGGCGTGCTTACGGCGTGACGTCGGTCTTGAACCACTTGTCGGCCAGCTTCTTCACCGTGCCGTCCGCGAGTGCCGCGCCGATCGCCGTATCGAACTTCGTCTTCAGGTCGGCATCCTGCTTGCGGAACGCGAGCCCTTCGCCCGGCCCCCAGATCGGCCCGCCGAGCTTCGGCCCCGCGAGCACGATCGACGCGGTGTCCTTCTTCGTGTTGTTCGCCGCGTAGTACGTGACGTCGTCGAACGACGCATCGATGCGCCCGGCGACGAGGTCGAGGTCGCGTTCGGGCGAGGTCTTGTACACGCGAATCGACGCGATGTCCTTGAAGCTGTCGTTGATGAATTTCGTATAGACGGTGCCCGACTGGATGCCGATCGTCTTGCCCTTCAGCTGCTTGCGCAGCGCGTCGACGGTGGGCTTGTCCGCGTTCGCGTCACCCGTCAGCTTGACCATCGGCGCGCCGGGCGCGGCCTTCGGCAGGATCTTGGTGTCGGTGACGGCGAACGTCGCGGGCGTCGCCGCATACGGACGCGAGAACAGCAGGATCTTTTCGCGCTCCGGCGTGATGGAGATCGCATCCATCAGGATATCGAACTTGCCGGCCTGCAGGCCGGGAATCATCCCGTCCCAGTCCTGCGCGACCATGTTGCACTGCACCTTGATCCGCTCGCACACGTTGGCGAGCAGCTCCGGTTCGAAACCGCCCAGCTTGCCGCCCGGCAGCGTGAGGTTCCACGGTGCGTAGCCGCCTTCGAGCGCGACCGTCACCGTCTTCCATTCCTTCGCCTGCGCCGGCGCCGCGAGCGTTGCCGCCGCGGCAGCGATGACACCGATCGTCCTGATTGCCCACTTGATCCGCTTGCCGTTCACGAGATTTCTCCTTGCGTTGAGGTTCGTCATCCCTTCGGTGCTGCAGCAAGCCGCCTCAGGAATTTGTCTATACAAGCATGCAAGAAGAAAAACAGCGCGACAAGCAGCGATCAAAAAAAACCGGTGAAACGCGGGAAATCCCCTAATTTCGGGGCTCTGACGTGCCTCGTCGTGGGGAATTCAGGCACGCGTTTGGTGCATCTCGTACGATCCATTCGCAAGGATGACTAGACAAATTCCGGATTGGATCAGAGGACGGCAATGCGGGGAACCCGGCCCGCGACGGACGCGGCGCGCTCGGGTGGTCACGCCTCGCAACGACGCTGGCTCGAACGGGAACGAAACTGATTCGGGCGGGCCGGCTGCCGATGAAACACGAGCGGCCCGTGAGTCAAACGGTTCGGCGTCCTGCCTGAAATCGGCATTCGCGCAGAAGATCGCCCGAAGCCGGTATCGGACGCAAGGTCGACGTTGCCGTCGCGGTCCGGCGACGGCTTGCAATCGGGCTGCTACGAATCCGCGCGGCCGCCGGCGATCTCGATCGACGTCTCCCAGCGGAAGTAGCCGGACACCGCACCGCCACGGTCGAGCACGGCGAAATCGGCCGTGCAGGTGGTGGCGCCCGCAGCCAGCACGTCGCTGCGCCAGTAATGGTCCGGCATCGGCCGGCACTGCGGATGGAGCAGGTCGTCGTCGGACGGCACCGGCGTCGCGGCGTCGCGCACCTGCGCTTCGATCGGCGCGACGATGCCGGCGTCCCGCAAGGCGAACCGGATGAACAGGACGCTCACTTCGGCACGCAGCGCCAGCGCCGTTTCGCGCAGGCGGAGTTGGTCGCCCGGCGACAGGCCGGCAAAGAGCCGGCTGTCGTTGCGGCCGAGCGGCCCGGTGTCGCCGGGGCTCACCACATAGATGTGCCGGCCGTCGATCACGGTCGGCGCATCCGCGTTCCGGCTCGCATCGGGACAGGCCGACAGCAGCGTGACGGCATCGACGATCGCAAGCACGTCGCAACGAAGACCAGGCATGGCGCTTCCTCCGGAACGGGACAATGACGCGGGCGACCGTCGCATGGTCGCCCGCCTGCCGAGATCAGTTGTGGATCGAGATGAACGGGTCCCACTGATAGCAACCCAGCGACTGGCAATTGCGGTCGATGATCTGGAAGTAGAAGTGGTAGGTGACGCGGCCTTCCGACAGCGTTTCCGACGACCAGTAGTAGTTGTCCACCTTCTGGCAGGTCGGCGTCGACGGCGAGCTCGGATTCGGAATCGGGATCGATGCGGTGGCCTTGCGCGGCGTCGGCGTCGAAATCAGGTCGCGGCCCTGGTTGGCGATGAAGCCGTAGAACACGACCTGCTTCTCGAAGCCCAGCGACAGGCTCGTTTCACGCCATCGGATCAGGTCGCCCACCTGGGCTTTCAGGTCGAGTTCGCCGCCCGCCTGCCCGGACACGACGTTGTCCTGGTTCGTGACCATGTAGACGTGCTTCCAGTCGATCAGCGTCGGGTTTTTCGGATCCCGGCTGGGATTCGGATATTTCTGGAGAATGGTTTCGGTATCGATCGAGACGAGCACATCGGTAACGCGTGACATAGAAGCTCCCGTTCAGGTAGATGGGTTGCCGGTGCGTGGACACCGTTCCATGCGACCTTCGATCACCGATCGGGTGATCGATTCGCACGAAACCTTGAAAACATCGATTTGTCCCGCGACTCGAATTTACATCGAGCGGTTAATCCAATGAACCTGTAAATGCTGACAGTTCTCGATTATTTTTTATAAGGACGTCAATTTGCGAAAACAATATTCCGGATTGAATCGATATTTCACACGATTTTCAATACTGCAAAATCGGCGCACCCGGGGCGAAGCCTTCGCCGGATCCGCGGGAGCGCGGTTCAAATGCGGCAAGCACGCGTCAGGCGGGGCGCAGACCCAACAAGGAGTATTTCAGCGTTTCAATAATATTTTTATTAACGCCGCCACTTTCCGGGACGAACGCGCGACCTTGATGCGCATATATGTGAATTGAATCTCGCATTTCATGCAAAAACAGAAACAAAAAGACTTGCGCGAATCGCGCCCAACTTCGCCATTACCGAACCACACGTGTAACGGCATTATTTCATCTCGCATTCCACCGCGAGAGATCAAGAAAAAATCCGCAGCAAAACGATTGACGACAAATGTTCGCACTCGTGCGTGGCCGGGATCCCGTCATGCAGCCGCACGGATCACGCCCGGTACGAGATCCCGAGCGCGCACGCGCCCGGCTCCCCCGCTACTCGACATTGTCCGCGACGTCCGTCATCCGGATCATGTGCGGCTTGACGCCTTCGTCGTCCGCGGCCACCGCTTCCTTCGGATGGATCAGCGCTTCGAGCCGCGCCTTCGTTGCAATGAACTCGGGCGTATTGACCTGTGCATAATCGCGCGGCCGTGGCACCGGCACCTCGATCAGTTCCTGCACGCCGCCCGGGTTCGCCTTCAGCACCAGAATCCGGTCCGCCAGGAAGATCGCCTCGTCGAGGTCGTGCGTGATGAACAGGATCGTCACGTCGATATTGCGCCAGATGTCGAGCAGGTGGGTCTGCATCCGCGCACGCGTCTGCGCGTCGAGCGCGCCGAACGGCTCGTCCATCAGCAGGATCCGCGGTCGGTTCGCGAGCGCGCGGGCAATCGCCACGCGCTGCTTCATCCCGCCCGACAACTGGTGCGGATACACGTCGGCGAAACGCGTCAGCCCGACGAGATCGAGCCACTGCAGCGCCTCGCGCTCGGCCTCGCCGCTGCTGCTGCCGTTCATGCGCAGGCCGAACATCACGTTCTTCTTCACGGTGAGCCACGGAAACAGCGTATAGCCCTGGAACACCATCCCGCGGTCGGCGCCCGGCCCCTGCACGGGCTTGCCATCCAGCAGCACCTCGCCGCTCGTCTGCGCGTCGAGCCCCGCGAGGATGCGGATCAACGTCGACTTGCCGCAGCCGGACGGGCCGATCACGCACACGAACTCGCGCCGGTGCGTACGGAAGCTGATGTCGTCGAGCGCGACGCACTCGCCCTGCGGCGTCGCGAAACGCTTGCCGACATGGCGCACGTCGAGAATCACGTCGCGGGTTTTCAGCCGCGCGAAGCGCTCGCGCACCGCGTCGGATTGAATCAGGTAATCGGGAACGGTCTGCGGATTCTGCATGATGCCCTCTGCGAAAATCGGTCGATGGATGCGCGTCGACGGGTGTCACGCCTTCAGCGTGCGATCCCACGGAAACAGCTTGCGGCCGAGCAGCCCGAGCACGATGTCGGTGCCGAGGCCGATGATCCCGATCATCAGGATCGCCGCGTATACGTTGTCGAAATGCTGGTAGCGGGCCTGCTGGCTGATGTACCACGTGATGCCCGAACTCGTGCCGACGAGTTCGGCGACGATCAGGTAGGTCCACGCCCAGCCGAGCAGGATCCGCTGGTCGCGATACAGGTCCGGCAGCACGCCCGGAATCACGACGTGCGTGAGCAGCTTCAGCTTCTTCGTGCCGAGCGTCATCGCGGCCTCGAACAACCCGTATTCGAGCTTGCGCGTCGTGTTCGCGATGATCAGCACCTGCTGGAACAGCGTGCCGATCACGATGATCGCGATCTTCGGCGCGTCGTAGATGCCGAGAATCGCGACCATCAGCGCGCCGAACGCCGGCGCCGGCAGGTAGCGGAAGAACTCCAGGAACGGCTCCTGCAGCCGCGCGAGCGCACTGAAGGTGCCGCAGACGATGCCGAGCGGCACGCCGATCGCGGACGAGATCACGAAGCCCCAGAAGATGATCCGGATGCTGTGCCACAGGCTCTCGTGCAGCCACACGCCGTCGCGCGATGCGGGCGGCGTCGTGAACGCCGTGTAGAACGCGCGCAGCACCTGGTGCGGCGCGGGCAGGTAGACCGGGTTCGCGCGCACGCCTTCGGGCACGGCCGCGTGCGTCGCACGCGCATGCGCGAGCTCGTCGTCGAACACGTCGCGGTCGATCTGCATGCCGGCCTGGAAATAGTCGACGCTCCCGGGATTCGTGATGCGCATCTGCGGATGCCAGACGAACGGCACATAGCTGATCAGGCACCAGACGGCGCACGGCAGCAGGAACGACGCGAGGCCGAGCGTCCATTTGCCGCGCGTCGTCAGTTCGCGGCGCACGGCCAGCCAGCCGGTCGTGTTGCGGGTCATTGACATGGGAATCTCCGTATCGTTGCGGGTGCCGGTCGCGCGCCGCCCAAGGGCCACGCGCGGCCGGGCGTTCATTGCAATGCGCCGCCGGCGGCCTGGGCGCGGTAGGCCCGCCAGCCGCCGAAGCGCGTGATGTCCTGCGCATCGTCGAGCGCCGCGCTTTCGCACAGGAAACCCTGCACCCGCGAGCCGTCCGCGAGCGTCAGCGTGCCGATGCCGAGCGGCGCCGCAATCCCGGCGACGAAGCTGCCGTAGGCATCGACCGGCATCTCCCAGATCTCGACCGCGATCGGCGCGCCGCCGTCCGGCACGCGCACGAGGCCCGGCTTGGCGACGCCGCCGCTGGCCGCCGCGGACAGCGCGTAGAGGCGATAGGCGGCGGCCGTCGTCGTCGCGGCGACGAAACGCGCGCCCCGATCCGTGAGCTGCCCGTTCAGCGGCTCGCCACGCAGATGCGCGCCGACGACGGCCACGCGCACGACACCGGACGACGCGTTGGACGACACGTTGAACGACGCGTTGGACGACACGCCGGACGACACGCCGGACGACACGCCGGACGACACGCCAGACGATGCGCCAAACGACACATCGGACGACACATCGGACGACACATCGGACGACACACCGGACGATGCGCCGGACGCAGGCGCCGCCGGCGCTGACGCCCCGGCATCGCCGACAACCGCATCGCCGACGCCCGCATCGCCGCCCGCGACGGCGCCACCGACCCACGCCTGCGCGAGATCCAGCAGCCGCGCATCGTCGTGCGCGCGGCCGACGAACGTGATCCCGAACGGCAAGCCCGCATGCCGTCCGCTTTCGCACGTGCCGGCCGGCACCGCGATCGCCGACAGGTCGAGCAGGTTGACGAAATTCGTGTAGTAGCCGAAGCGCGAGTTGACGCCGATCGGGTCGGCTTCGAGCGCGTCGACGGTCGCGGTCGTCGCCGAGGTCGGCATCACGATCGCATCGAGCCCGCCCCATGCGCGATCGGCCTCGACGCGCAGCATCGCGAGCCGGTCGAATGCCGCGAACGCATCGGCCGCGCTGAAACGCGACGCACCGCCGACGATCTCGCGGATCACCGGATGCAGCGCATCGGGTTCCCGCGCGGCGAATGCGCCGATCGCGGCGAGCCGCTCGGCCACCCACGGGCCTTCGTACAGCAGCCGCGCAGCGGCCAGGAATGGGCCGAAGTCGATGTCGACGACCCGCGCGCCGGTCGCGCGCAGGCGTTCGAGCGCCACGCCCCACGCCGCGCGATACGATTCGTCGCCGAAGAACTCGAGCTGATCGGCACGCGGCACGCCGAAGCGCAGCTGCGCGAGCGGCCGCCCCGGGTGCGCGCGCAGTCCGTTGGCGCCCGGCAGCGGCTGCCACGCGCGCCCGTACGGATCGCCTTCGGTCACGCCACGCGCGACGTCGAACACGGCCCGCGCATCGGCCGGCGAGTGCGCGAACACCGACACGCAATCGAGCGAGCGGCAGGCCGGCACGACACCGAGCGTACTCACCACGCCGCGGGTCGGCTTGAGCCCGACGAGGCCGTGGAACGCGGCCGGCACGCGCCCGGAGCCGGCCGTGTCGGTGCCGAGCGAGAAGGTCGCGACGCCGAGCGCGACCGCCACCGCCGACCCGGAACTCGACCCGCCCGACGCATAGCGCGGATCGAGCGCATTGCGGCATGCGCCGTAAGGCGAGCGCTGCCCCGAGAGCCCGGTCGCGAACTGGTCGAGATTGGTCTTGCCGACGGGGATCGCGCCGGCCGCGATCAGCCGCTCGACGACGGGCGCGCTGCGTGCGGGCGTGTACGCATAAGCCGGACAGGCCGCCGTCGTCGGGATGCCCGCGAGGTCGATGTTGTCCTTGATCGCGAACGGCACGCCGTACAGCGGCAGCGTCGCGATGTCGCGCCCGACGAGCGCGTCGGCATACCGCGTCATCTCCGCGCGCGACAGCGGCCGGATCCACGCGTGATGCGGGTCGCCCGCGTCCAAATGCGCGGCGATCGCGTCGACGAGCGCATGCGGCGTCAGGTCGCCCGCTTCATAGCGCGCGCGCAGCGCGGCAATCGAGCGCAGCCCGGGCAGGAGGGAGCGTTCCGTCGTGTTCATGCGACCTCCTCGGCAGCGCCCGCCTTCATCACCATCAGCCGCTGGCCGGCCACCACCGCCGCGCCCGGCGCGCAATCGATCGTCTCGATCGTGCCGTCTTCCGTTGCCGTCACCGCCACCTCCATCTTCATCGACTCGACGATCGCGACGACCTGTCCTTCGGTCACGCGCTCGCCGGCTTCGACCAGCACCTTCCACACGCTGCCCGACACGTCCGCGGCAATCGCCCGCTGCGTGTCGTCGAGCACGCCCGCCGCGCGCGCCGCCTGCCCGTCGCCCGGCTCCGCTTCGCCGACGTATTCCGCCTGCCCGGCCGCCCGCCATCGCTCGCGCTCGGCTTCGAACGCGGTTTGCTGCGCGGCCTTGAACGTCGCGATCGAATCCGCCTCGTCGCGCAGGAAGCGGTTGTATGCGCCCAGATCGAACACGGATTCCTCGATCTCGAGCGCCGCACGGCCCGCGATGAAATCCGCGCGCAGTGCGGTCAGCTCGGCTTCGCTGACTTCGTAGAAGCGGATCTCGTCGAAGAAGCGCAGCAGCCAGGGCTTGCCGGTTTCGAATTCGCGCGTGGTGCGGTGGCGGTTCCACATCTGCACGGTCCGGCCGACGAACTGGTAGCCGCCGGGCCCTTCCATCCCGTACACGCACAGATACGCGCCGCCGATGCCGACCGCGTTCTCCGGCGTCCAGGTGCGCGCGGGGTTGTACTTCGTGGTCACCAGCCGGTGCCGCGGATCGATCGGCGTCGCGACCGGCGCGCCGAGATAGACGTCACCGAGCCCCATCACCAGATAGCGCGCGTCGAACACGATGCGCTTGACGTCGTCGATGCTCGCCAGCCCGTTGATGCGCCGGATGAACTCGATATTGCTCGGGCACCACGGCGCATCGGGCCGCACCGACTGCATGTAGCGCTCGATCGCGATGCGCGTCGACGGGTCGTCCCACGACAGCGGCAGATGCACGATGCGGTTCGGCACGCGCATGTCGGCCACGTCGGGCAGTTCGCGCTCGGCTGCCTGCAGATGCGCGAGCAGCGTGGCGAGCGGCAGCGTCCGCGCGTCGAACTGCACCTGCAGCGAACGAATCCCCGGCGTCAGGTCGAGCATGCCGGGCAGCCGGTGCGCGTCGAGCCAGCACATCAGCGCATGCACGCGAAAGCGCAGGTTCAGGTCGAGCACGAGCGGCCCGTATTCGACCAGCACGTTGCGATCGCCGGAGCGCCGGTACACCACGCCGATGCCACCGCCGGCCGCCGGATCGCGATGCAGCACGCAATCGTCCGGCGCGCCGGCGCAAGCCGCAGGCACGACCGCGGCGGCGGCAGGCGCGGGCGACACGCGGGCGCGCACGAACTGCACGGTATCTCCCGGGCGCAACTGCCCGAGCTTCCACAACTCGTCGCGCACGACCGTCACCGGGCACACGAAGCCGCCCAGGCTCGGGCCGTCGGGGCCGAGGATCACCGGCATGTCGCCGGTGAAATCGACCGCACCGATCGCATACGCGTTGTCGTGGATGTTCGACGGATGCAGGCCCGCCTCGCCGCCGTCCACCCGCGCCCATTGCGGCTTCGGGCCGATCAGCCGCACGCCGGTGCGGCTGGAGTTGTAATGGACCGTCCACTGCGTGCCGTAGAGCATCGCGATGTCGTCGGGCGTGAAGAAGTCCGGCGCGCCGTGCGGACCGTCGAGCACGCCGAGCGTCCATGCGTGCGTCAGCGCGGGAACCTCGGTCGCGGCCAGTGTCGCGCCCGCGTCGCCGCGCCCCGCGTCCGCGTGCAGATGCAGCACGTCGCCCTTGCGCAGCGCGCGCCCCGCGTGGCCGCCGAACTGGCCGAGCGTGAAAGTCGCCTTGCTGCCCAGATAGTCGGGCACCTGCAGCCCGCCCTTCACGGCCAGGCAGGCGCGCACGCCCGCGCCGGTCACGCCGCCGAGCTTGAGCACCGCGCCGGGCCGCGCGCGCAGCACCTGCCAGAACGGCGCGGGCTCGCCGTCGAGCGTGGCCGCGAGCGGCGCGCCGCCGAGCACGAACAGCGTCGCCGTGTTGAAGCGCAGCGTCGCGCCGACCATCGTGAATTCCAGCCCGGCCGCGTCGCGCGCGTTACC
This sequence comes from Burkholderia sp. Bp8986, assembly GCF_003854225.1. Lineage (NCBI taxonomy): Bacteria > Pseudomonadati > Pseudomonadota > Betaproteobacteria > Burkholderiales > Burkholderiaceae > Burkholderia > Burkholderia sp. Bp8986. The sequence goes on from NZ_QTQM01000036.1 coordinate 66,064, forward strand.
GAGCAGCGCGTTCGCGAGATCGAACGCGCGATCGTCCATCGGCCCGGACGGCGGCACGCCGACGCTCCAGTAGCCGACGCGCCCCGGGGCCTGCTGCACCGTGGTCTGCACGCCGCCGTCGAGCACGTCGATCGTGTGCGGCGCGAACGCGAAGCGCGACAGGAATGCCGTCGTCGGCGCGCCGCGCGCGAACGTGTCCGAGCCGGCGATCGCGCGCAGGTAGTCGAGGTTGGTCTCGATCCCGTACAGCTCGGTACGCGCGAGCGCGGCCTGCAATGCGGCCAGCGCGTCGCGCCGCGTATCGCCGCGCACGATCAGCTTCGCGAGCAGCGGATCGTAATGCGCGCTGATCTCGGTGCCCGCCTCGATCCAGCCGTCGACGCGCACGTCGTCCGGAAACGCGACGTGCGTGAGCAGGCCGGCGCTCGGCAGGAACTGCTTGTGCGGATCCTCCGCATACAGCCGCACCTGGATGCTCGCGCCGCGCGGCGCGACCGCGAGCGTGTCGAGCGGCGGCAGGTCGCCTTCGGCCTGCAGGATCATCCATTCCACGAGATCGACGCCCGTCACCGCTTCGGTCACGCAATGCTCGACCTGCAGGCGCGTATTCACCTCGAGGAAATAGAACTGGCGCGCGTTCGCGTCGAACACGAATTCGACGGTGCCGGCCGATGCGTAGCCGACCGCGCGGGCGAGCCGCACCGCGCTCGCGTGCAGCGCGTCGCGCTCGGCATCGGTCAGGTCCGGCGCGGGCGTTTCCTCGATCACCTTCTGGTTGCGGCGCTGCACCGAGCAATCGCGTTCGCCGAGCGCGATCGCGCCGCCCCGGCCGTCGCCGAAGATCTGCACTTCGATGTGCCGCGCGTGTTCGACGAACTTCTCGAGATAGACGCCCGCATGCGCGAAGTTCGCGTTGCCGAGCCGCACGACGGATTCGAACGCTGCCTCGAGCTGCGCGGCATCGCGGCAGAGCGACATGCCGATCCCGCCGCCGCCCGCGGTGCTTTTCAGCATCACCGGATAGCCGATCGCGCCGGCTTCGGCGAGCGCCGTCGCCACGTCGTCGAGCAGGCCCGTGCCCGGCAACAGCGCGACGCCCTGTGCGGCGGCGAGCGCGCGCGCGGTGTGCTTGAGGCCGAACGCGCGCATGTGATCGCCGCGCGGGCCGATGAAGCGCAGGCCCGCCGCTTCGCATGCATCGGCGAAGCCCGCATGCTCGGACAGGAAGCCGTAGCCGGGATGCACGGCCTGCGCGCCGGTCTCGCGCGCGGCGGCGAGGATCGCCGCGACGTTCAGGTAGCTGTCGGCGGCCGGCGCCGGCCCGACCCGCACGGCTTCGTCGGCGAGCGCCACGTGACGCGCGTCGCGATCGGCGTCCGAATAGATCGCGACCGACGCGATGCCGAGCCGCTTCAGCGTGCGGATCACGCGGCATGCGATTTCGCCGCGGTTCGCGACGAGGACTTTGGCGAATCTCATGCGGCCTCCCGCGAACGATGGCGAGCGTGGGCGAGGTTCATTCGGCCTCCCAGATCGTGAGGCGCACGGGCGTCGGGTTGTAGCCGTTGCACGGGTTGTTGAGCTGCGGGCAGTTCGAGATCAGCACCGTGACGTCCATCTCCGCGCGCATCTCGACGTACTTGCCGGGCGCGGAAATGCCATCCTCGAACGTGAGCCCGCCGAGCGGCGTGACGGGCACGTTCATGAAGAAGTTGACGTTGCCGACGAGGTCGCGCTTGCCGAGCCGCGCACCCGCGCCGCACGTGCAGTGCGCGATCGCGTTGAGGAAGCTGTCGCGGCAGTTGTGCATGTAGCGCTTGTCGAGCGCATAGCGCACGGTGTTGCTCTCGGCCGCGCACGCGCCACCGAGCGTGTCGTGGCGCCCGCACGTGTCGGCGACGATCGTCACCATCGGGTTGCCCCGGCTGGACAGCAGCACGCTGCCCGCGCTCAGGTACAGGTTGCGCTGCGCGCGAATCGTGTCCTGCGCGCTGTAGCGCTCCTCGGTGTCGTCGGTGCGGTAGAACAACGTGTCGACCGCCTGGTTGCCTTCCAGGTCGAGGATGCGGAAAACCTGGCCGCGTTTCAGGTCGTGCAGCCACGGTTCGCCCGCGTTCAGCGTGGTGTCGTGGATCGCGTCGCGCGGGTCGAGACGGCTTTCGATGATCGGCATGGTCCGGCTCCTTACGCGAACAGGCGGTCGGTGTTGGTGAAGCCGCGCATGTTCTCGGCGCACGCGCGCCGGCACGGGTCGTCCTCGGGCGCGGCGCCGTCCGCCGGATACGCGCGGTACGCGATCAGCTTCACGGGCTTCGGCGCATAGTCGGTACGCGGATCGAGCGGATGCGGCGCGGTCGAGAACGCCGCGAGCGTGTTCATCTCGAAGCGCAGGTCGAGCGCGCTGCCGGCCGGCGAATGTCCGGCGACGAAATCGAGCGTGCCGTCGTCGCGCGTGTCGAGCCGGCTGAAGAAGTTGACGTTCGCGGCGAGATCGCGCGCCGACAGTCCGTATTTCGCGAGCTCGAGCACGAGGCTGTCGCGGCCGTTGCGGATCATCGCGTTGCGATCGGCCTGGTACGAGCTCGTGCCGTACTTGTGCGCGAACAACCGCGCATCGCCGACGCCGCCGAGCGGGTCGTGCCAGCCGAGCGTGTCGGCCGTGATCGACGCGATCACGCGCCCCATGTCCGTGTACAGCGCATGGCCGCGCGTGAGATGCGCCGTGTGCTGCGCCTTCAGCGTATCGGCCATGTTGTAGCGTTCGAGCGGGTCTTCCTGGCGATGAAACACGGCGGACAGGTTCGCGCCGCCGTCGACGTCGACGAGGCGCAGCGCGAGGCCGCGGCGCAGGATACCGGACCAGTGGGTTCCCGCGGGAATCAGCGTTTCCCACACGACGTGCGGCGGCGGGGCAAGGAGGGCTTGGGGGCTCGGCGACATGGCGGCTCCGTGGAGGGTTGGACAAAAGGCGTGAGAGGGCGACCGAACGACATCGCGACCTCCCGGGCTTTTATCCCTCCGTGGAGCCTCGCCGTTTCCTCGAATCGAGGCGAAGGCAAGACCGGATTGCTCTCGGACCAGTCGTCGCGCGGCGCGAACGCCGCACGACCGGAACCCTAGCGATCCTGAAGATGATGCAAATTGCTTCGCACCTCTCGAACGTCAATCTAGCGAGTTGCGTGCCAGCCGCCGTGCAACGACCACACGACGACCGCGCAACGACCGCACGACGCGGCACGACGGCGCGACGACCCGCGGCATGCACGAGTCGGCGGCGACGACGGCTTGCCCTCGCAGCGGGCGTGCGGCGCACCATGCGCATGCGATCGCGCACCGGCGCAGTGCGGATCGCGCGCACCTGCGCCGCGCGTTCGGCAATGGCATGAGCATTGCTGAACGGATGCATCGTCACTCGATATCTCACGCGTCATGAACAAGCTCGACCTGCTCCGGCGCGCATTGAGCGCGCTGTTCTCCGCCCGCTTCATCGAACTTCAGCGCGCCGCGCGGCGCCGTTGAATCGCGTGACCGCGTGCCATTGGCACGCTTCTCGCTCGGCATGACGCCGAGAGGTGCGGCAGCGTCGCATCTTAGGGGTGCTAGGGTTCCGGTTCATCGAACGTCTGGTCCGAGAGCAGCCCGGCGCGGGTGCGTCCGATCGCGAGACCGGACGCACCCGCGCTACACGGCGGGACAAAAGCCCGGGAGATTGGCGATGGCAACGGCCGTCGCGCCTCTCCGTGGCCGCTTCGTTCGTTCCGCATCCGCAGGAACCGGCCACGCGGCCGGACCGCGCACAGGCGCGGTCCGAATCGACGATCCCGATCCCGGTCTCCTGGAGAACAACGATGACCCGTCCCGCCCTGGCGTTCCGCCGCCTGCCGTCCCTCCGTTTCGTCCGTCATGCATTGGGGGCCGCCGTCACGGCCGCCGCGCTGTTGACGGCGCCCGCCGTGCACGCGGCCGCGCCGCTGAAGATCGGCTACAGCGACTGGCCCGGCTGGGTCGCGTTCCAGGTCGCGCTCGACAAGGGCTGGTTCAAGGAAGCCGGCGTCGACGTCGACTTCGAATGGTTCGATTATTCGGCGTCGCTCGACGCGTTTTCCGCGGGCAAGCTCGACGCGGTCGCGGCGACCAACGGCGATGCGCTCGTCACCGGCGCGGCCGGCGCGAAGAACGTGATGATCCTGCTGACCGACTATTCGGCCGGCAACGACATGATCGTCGCGAAGCCGCCGCTGCGCACCGTCGAAGGCCTGAAGGGCAAGAAGGTCGGCGTCGAGCTCGGCCTGGTCGATCACCTGCTGCTCGAAACCGCGCTGCAGAAGCACGGGCTCAAGGACGGCGACGTCACGCTCGTGAATGCGAAAACCAACGAACTGCCGCAGGTGCTCGGCTCGTCGTCCGACATCGCCGCGGTGGCCGCCTGGCAGCCGAACGCGGGCGAGGCGCTGAAGCGCGCACCGGGCGCACGGGCGATCTTCACGTCGGCGGATGCGCCGGGTCTGATCTACGATGCGATCACGGTCGCGCCGGCGAGCCTCGCCGCGCGCCGGGCCGACTGGGCGAAGGTGGTCAAGGTCTGGTACCGCTGCGTCGCGTACATCAACGACCCGAAGACGCAGGCCGACGCGGTCAGGATCATGTCCGCGCGTGTCGGGCTCGCGCCGGAACAATACCTTCCGCTGCTGAAGGGCACGCACCTGCTCGACCAGGCTGCCGCGAAGCGTGCGTTCCGCAAGGGCGACGGGCTCGACTCGATCTATGGCTCGACGCGCAACGCGAATGCGTTCAACGTGCGTAACGCCGTGTACAAACAGTCGCAGGACGTCGACGCGTATATCGATCCGCGCTTCACCGCGCCGCACTGACCGTCGCGGGTTCGCTTGCAGGCCGGGCCGGGCATGCCGGTGACGGGTCCGGCCCACTCAACACGGACATCCGGGCACGCGCGTGCCCGATGGAAATCGAAGCAGCAGGACGCGGGAATCGTGCGCGGGCCGAACGGTTCGCGCGCATGCCGACCGCTCGCCGCGGCAAGCGTCGGGCCGTCGGCAAGCCTCGACGCCGCCATGCACGGCGCTCATGCGCTGCATGAAAACTAATCGATTGTTGGCAGCGCCGATCGACCCCGACAATCCGCTTCATGCCCGTTGCTTGCGGTACGGGCCACTCCCCCTCCCAATCGGCACGTCACGATCCATGAACCATCCCGCCCCTGTCTCCTGCATTGCCGAGGCCTGCGCGGCCACGGCGGCACCGTTCCATTCACGCCCCCGCACCTGCGGCGAAGCGCTCGTCGACTTCCTCGAACGCCAGGGTGTCGAATGCGTGTTCGGCATTCCCGGCGTGCATACCGTCGAGCTCTATCGCGGCCTCGCCGCATCGTCGATCCGTCATGTGACGCCGCGCCACGAACAGGGGGCCGGATTCATGGCCGACGGCTATGCCCGCGTCACCGGCCGGCCGGGCGTCTGCTTCATCATCACCGGGCCGGGGATGACCAATATCGCGACCGCGATGGCACAGGCCTACGCGGACTCGATTCCGATGCTGGTGATCTCGAGCGTCAACGCGCGGCGCGAACTCGGCAGCGGCGACGGCCGCCTGCACGAGTTGCCGTCGCAGCGCGACGTGTTCGCGGGGCTCACCGCGTTCTCGCACACGCTGCTCGACGCGGCCGACCTGCCGCAGGTCCTCGCGCGCGCCTTCGCGGTGTTCGAAAGCGCGCGTCCGCGCCCCGTGCATATCGAGATCCCGCTCGACGTGATCGTGATGCCGGCGCCCGCGCTGCCCGCCACGCCGCTCGCGCTGCCCGCGCGCCCCGCGCCGGACGCGAACGCGCTCGCGGCAGCCGCCGACCTGCTCGCGCAGGCCCGGCGGCCGCTGATCCTGGCCGGCGGCGGCACGATCCACGCCGCGACGGAACTGCGCGAACTCGCCGAACGCCTGCACGCGCCCGTCGCGCTGACGATCAACGCGAAGGGCCTGCTGCCGGCCGGCCACCCGTTGCTGATCGGCTCCACCCAGTCGCTGCCGGCCACGCGCGCGGCGATCCGCGAGGCCGACGTGGTGCTCGCGGTCGGCACCGAACTCGGCGAAACCGATTACGACGTCACGTTCGACGGCGGCTTCGCGATCGACGGCCGGCTGATCCGCATCGACATCGACGCGCAACAGCTGATGCGCAATGCGCGCGCCGAAATCGCCATCGCCGGCGATGCGCGGCTGGCGCTCGGCGCGCTGTCGACCCGCCTGCACGAACGGCCGGCGCCGGCACCCGAGCCCGGCTGGGGCGCGCCGCGGGTGGCCGCCGTGCGCGCCGCGATCGCGGCCGGCCACGACGGCGCCGCGCGTGCCCAGGCACGGCTGATCGACACCATCGTCACCGCGCTGCCCGGCGCGATCATCGCCGGCGATTCGACGAGCCCCGTCTACGTCGGCAATTTCACGCACGATGCGCCGGCACCGCGCAGCTGGTTCAACTCGTCGACCGGCTACGGCACGCTCGGCTACGGGCTGCCCGCCTCGATCGGCGCAAAGCTCGCCGCGCCTGCGCGGCCCGTGGTGTGCCTGATCGGCGACGGCGGCCTGCAGTTCACGCTGCCGGAGCTCGCGAGCGCGGTCGAGGCTCGCGTGCCGGTGATCGTGATCGTCTGGAACAACCGCGGCTACGGCGAGATCCGCAAATACATGGTCGAGCGCGACATCACGCCGGTCGGCGTCGATCCGTATACGCCCGATTTCCAGACGCTCGCACGCGGCTTCGGCTGCGCGGCGCAGGCGGCCGCGACGCCCGACGCGCTGGCCGACGCGCTGCGCGATGCGACGGCACGTCCGATGTCGACCGTGATCGAAATCGACGAGGCAACCTGGTTCGAACAGGTGCGGCGATGAGCACGACACCGGATCTCGCGTTCGATCCGCCGCTGCACACGCGCCACTTCATCGACGGCACGTGGCGCACGAGCGTCGGCGGCGCGACGCTGCCCGTCGTCGACCCGTCGACGGAAATGGTCATCGCCGACGTCAGCGCGGGCGGCGAGGCAGACGTCGAGCATGCCGTGCAAGCCGCCTCGCGCGCGTTTCGCGACTGGAAACGCACGACCGGCGCCACACGCGCGGCGCTGCTGCGTGCCATCGCGCGCGGCGTCGACGCACGGCGCACGCGGCTCGCGACACTGCAGTCGCTCAACAACGGCAAGCCGTTCGCCGAAGCCGAGATCGACGTCGCCGACGTGATCGCCACCTTCGACTACTACGCGGGCCTCGCGGATACCCTCGACACCGACGGCGAAACCGAGATCGCGCTGCCCGGCGGCGACCATCGCGCGTGGATCCGGCGCGAACCGGCCGGCGTCGCCGCGCTGATCGTGCCGTGGAATTTCCCGATGGTCACGACCGCGTGGAAGCTCGCGCCCGCGCTCGCCGCCGGCTGCACCGTCGTGCTGAAGCCGTCCGAGATCACGCCGCTGCCCGAGCTCGAACTCGCCGCGATCGTCGCCGAAGCGGGCCTGCCGCCCGGCGTGCTGAACGTCGTGACGGGCACCGGCCACGAGGTCGGTGCCCGGCTGTGCGCGCATCCGCTCGTCGCGAAGGTGTCGTTTACCGGCAGCACGGCAGTCGGCGCGCAGGTCATGAAGACGGCCGCGGACACGATCAAGGGCGTCGGTCTCGAACTCGGCGGCAAATCGTCGATCGTCGTGTTCGACGACGCCGACCTCGATCACGCGGTCGAACTGATCGCGGGCGGCGGCCTGTTCAACGCCGGGCAGATGTGCTCGGCGACCTCGCGCGTGCTCGTGGCCGCCCCGCTCGCCGACGACCTGATCGCGCGCCTCGCGCAACGGATCGAGACGACCGTCGTCGGCCCGCCGTTCGCACCCGGCGTGCAGATGGGCCCGTTGACGAACCGCGCGCAATACGAACGCGTGAAGCGCCACATCGCACAGGGCCGCGCCGACGGCGCGCGGCTCGTGACGGGCGGCGACGCGCTCGCCGGCCCCGGCTACTTCATCCGCCCCGCGCTGTTCGCCGACGTGCCGGCCGGCTGCGCGCTATGGCGCGACGAAATTTTCGGGCCGGTGCTGTGCGTGCGCGCATTCGACGCCGAGGACGACGCGATCGCGGCCGCCAACGATACCGAATACGGGCTCGTCGCAACCGTCGTCACGCGCGACGCGGCGCGCGGCAGGCGGGTCGCCAATGCGCTCGAGGCGGGCGTCGTGTGGATCAACACGCCGCAACTGATCTATCCGCAAACCTCATGGGGCGGCTACAAGCGCAGCAGCGTCGGGCGCGAGCTCGGCCCGTTCGGGCTGGCCGCCTTCCAGGAGATCAAGCAGGTCATGACGGCGGCCCGCTGAGGCCGGCGACCCATGCGTTTATGTCATGGCGCGCATGCGGATATTTCGTTTGTTGCGGAAATTTGACCTCCCTACAGTTCATCCACACCCGCGCCGCCCTTCGGCGACCGGCATCGAACCACACGGCATCGTTCATCAGGAGACGGCCATGCAACACTTCAAGGCGGGCAGAAGGCAGGTGATCAAAACCCTCGGCACGGCACTCGCCGCATCCGCCATTCCGATGCCGTTCATCAGGACTGCGAAGGCTCAGTCGGGCAGCTTCGCGGGCAAGACGCTGCGCCTGCTCACCTGGTCCGACGATACCGGCGCGGCCGCGCTGCGCAACATCGCGGAAACCTTCAGCAAGCAGACAGGCGCGCGCGTGATCGCCGATCGCGCGGACGGCACGTCGGGGATGGTCGCGAAGGTCAAGGCCGCGGGCGAGCGGCCGACCTACGACGTCATCACGCTCGCGGGCGTCGGCGCGGCCGGCCTCGCCGACGCCGGCCTGCTCGCGAAGCCCGACCTGAACCGGCTGCCGAACCTGAAGGACGTCGCGCCGCAATACCGCACGGGCGCGAACGGCTTCGGCATCGGCTACCTGCTGTGGTCGGACGGGCTGATCTACAACACGGCGACCGTGAAGAGCGCGCCGTCGAGCTACGAGGCACTGTGGGATCCGAAGTATGCGGGGCGGCTGTTCCTGCCGCCGCCGGAGTGGGCCGAAGCGGTCGACCTCGCGATCATCGCCGCGAAGCTGGCCGGCGGCTCGCAGCAGAACATCGATCCGGGGTTCCGGAAGCTCGCGCAGCTCAAGGATCGCGTGATGACCCTCGGCGAGAACCCGAACCAGGTCGCCGACCTGTTCCGCACCGGCTCGCTCGACATCGGCGGCATCTATTCGCCGGCGTTCTTCCCGGACCAGATCCGCAAGCCCGACTACAAGATGGGCGTGACCTACGGAATGAAGGAAGGCTTCGCGACGCAACTGATGTTCACGGTGATCCCGAAGGCGCATCCGGGCGACCTCGACCTGATCCACGCGTTCATCAACCATTCGCTCGACGCGGGCGTGCAGGGCCGGATGGCGGCCGACGTGCTGAACGGGCCCGTGAACGGCAAGGCCGTGATTCCCGCGGAAAGCCGCGCGTTCGTGCCGTCGCCGCAGCAGATCGCGGAGAAGGCCGTGCTGCACGACGACAAGGCGCTCGCCGTCGTCCAGCCGGCGTGGATCAAGCGCTACACGGGCCTCTTCGCGGCGTAACGACATGGCCTCCCTGTCCTCCCCCCGCGACGCGGCGCCGGCCGCCGGCACACCGGCCGGCGCCGGCTCGGACGCCGGGCCCGCGCTGGCCGGCGTGCCGCCGTGGCTGCTGCTCGCGCCGATCCTCGCGTTCCTCGCGGTGCTCGCCGCCGCGACGCTCACCGTGTTGCGCATGAGCGTCGGCGTATCCGGCGACGAATGGCGGACCTTCACGCTGCAGAATTACGCCGATCTCGCGGACCCGTACTTCACGAAATCGCTGTGGCTCACGCTGCGCCTCGCGTTCCAGAGCATGGTGTGCGCGGTGCTGCTCGCGATCCCGGTCGCGCTCGCGATGGCGCGCACCGAATCGCGGCTCGCGCGCCGGCTGATGCTCGCCGGCGTCTTGCTGCCGCTGCTCGTGAACCTGCTGCTGCAAGGTTATGGCTGGCTCGTGATGCTCGGCCCGGCGGGATTGCTCAATCGCGCGCTGCTGGCCTCGGGCGTCGTCGACCGGCCGCTGCAACTGCTGTACCGCGAGCACGGCGTGCTGCTCGGGCTGATCCAGACCGCGTTCCCGCTCGCCGTGCTGCCACTGTCGAGCGCGCTGCGCGCGGTGTCCCGCGCATACGACGAAGCCGCCGCGACGCTCGGCGCGAGCCGCTGGCAGACGCTGCGGCACGTGACGCTGCCGCTCGCGATGCCCGGCCTCGTCGCCGGCGCGCTGCTCGTGTTCGCATACAACGCCAGCGCATTCGCGGTGCCGCTGCTGCTCGGCGGCCGACGCGTGCCGATGCTCGCGGTGCTCGTGCACGACCAGGTCGCGCCGCTGCTCAACTGGCCCGCCGCGTCGGCATCGGGCGTCGTGCTGATGGCCGCGACGCTCGTCGTGATGGCGGTGTCCCAGCGCCTCGTGCGCACCCTGCAACGTGCCGGCGAGGTGAGCCGATGAATACCCTGCTCTTGCGTACGCCCCTGCCCGGCCGCCTCGGTCGCGCGACGGGCACGCTCGCGACGCTCGTGCTGTTGCTCGCCGCACTGCCGATCCTGACGATGATCACGATGTCGTTCGGCGCATCGGGCACGCTCGAATTCCCGCCGCGCGAGTTCAGCCTGCACTGGTATCGCGCCGCCTGGCAGACGTTCGTGTCGTCCGATGCGGGCAGCGCGCAGTCGATGGGCGCCGCGTTGACGACCAGCCTCGTCGTCGCGGTCGCGACGATGCTGATCGCGACCGCCGTGTCGGTGCCCGCGGCCTACGCGCTGTCGCGCTGCCGCTTCCGCGGCAAGGCGCTCGTCGAGCAGCTCGTCGCGTTGCCGATCGTCTATCCGCTCGTGATGCTCGGCCTCGCGCTGCTGATCGTGTTCAACGCGCTGCCGGTAGAGCTCGGCATCGTGCGGCTCGTGGTCGCGCACGTGATCCTGACGCTGCCGTTCACCGTGAAGAACTGCGCGGCCTCGGTTGCGTCGATCGGCCCCGACTTCGAGGAAGCCGCGTGCGTGATGGGCGCGAGCCCGTGGCGCGCGCTCGTCGACGTCGTGCTGCCGCTGATGCGGCCCGGGATTCTCGCCGGGATGCTGTTCGCGTTCATCGTGTCGTTCAACGAATTCACGGTGACGTTCTTCCTGTACGGCATCGACACGATGACCCTGCCGGTCTGGCTCTACAGCCGCACCGTGTCGTCGCTCGACCCGACCGTGTTCTGCTTCGCCGTGTTCACGGTCGCGATCGACTTCGCGCTGATCTGGATGCTCGAAAAACTCGTCGGCGACAAGGGCGTCGCGCTCTGATGCGCGCACGGCCCCGCCCTCGACCATGCAAGGAACCGTCATGACCCAGCTCATCCTCCAGAACGTGACCAAGCGCTTCCATCAGGCGTATGCGGTCGATCACGTCGACCTGTCGGTGCCGGACGGCAAGCTCGTCTGCTTTCTCGGCCCGTCCGGCTGCGGCAAGACCACGCTGATGCGGATCATCGCCGGCCTCGACACGCCGACCTCCGGCACGGTGACGTTCGCCGGCCGCGACCTCACGCACGTGCCCGCCAACCGGCGCGACTTCGGCATGGTGTTCCAGTCGCTCGCGCTGTTTCCGCACATGACGGTCGCGCAGAACATCGCGTACCCGCTGCGGCTGCGCAAGACGGACCGGGCCGCGCAGGCGCGGCGCGTCGCCGAGCTGCTGGAGCTGATCCAGCTGCCGCACACGGCCGACCGGCTCGTCACGCAGCTGTCGGGCGGGCAGCGCCAGCGCGTCGCGATCGCGCGCGCGATCGCGTCGTCGCCGCGCCTGCTGCTGCTCGACGAGCCGCTGTCGGCGCTCGACGCGAAGCTGCGCGAGGCGATGCAGGTCGAGATCCGGCTGCTCCAGCAACGGCTCGGCATCACGACGATCATGGTCACGCACGACCAGCGCGAAGCGATGACGATGGCCGACGAGATCGTCGTGATGGAGAAAGGCCGCATCCAGCAGGTCGGCCGGCCGCTCGACATCTATCGCGACCCGGTCAACGAATTCGTCGCCGACTTCATCGGCCTCGGCAACATCCTGCCGGTCGCGCGCGACGGCGACGACGCGATCGTCCTGCCGGGCGGACAGCGCCTCTCGATCGGGCGCGCGCCCGACACGCCACGCGCGCCCGACGCCGTGCGCCTGCTGATTCGCCCCGAGGACGTATGCGTGCGGCCGGGCGCGACGGCGTCGGGCGCGCCGAACACGCTCGCCGGCACGATCACGTTCGTGCGCGACGTCGGCGCGTCGATCGAGGCGACCATCGATTGCCGCGGCTTCACGCTGACGGCCGCGACCACGCCGCGCGAGACACCCGACCTGCACGTCGGCATGCCGGTTGCCGCCGAACTGCCGGCACACGCATGCAAGCTGATCGCCGCACGCGGCGTCTGATTTTCCTTTCGTTCCCCAACGCAGCAACAAGGATCCCGCCATGAACGCATCGACCCAAGCCAACCGCCTCGTGCGACGCCTGCTCGCCCGCACCGCCCTCCTCTGCGCCTGCGCCGCCGGCGTGGCCGCCGTCACCCCGCTCGCGCACGCCGACGCGCTCGACACGATCGCCAAATCGGGCGTCGTGCGCATCGGCGTGTTCGAGGACTACCCGCCGTTCGGTTCGATCGGCCCCGACATGAAGCCGCAGGGCTACGACATCGACATGGCGAACCTGATCGGCAAGGCGCTCAACGCGAAGGTCGAACTCGTGCAGGTCACCGGCGACAACCGGATGGCGTATCTCGCCGACCGCAAGACCGACATGCTGCTGTCGGTCGGACAGACGCCGGAGCGCGCGAAGGTGATCGACTTCTCGAACGCGTATGCGCCGTACTACCTCGCGGTATTCGGCCCGAAGTCGCTCGCCGTGAAGGGCAACGCCGATCTCGCCGGCAAATCGGTCGCGGTCGCGCGCGGCACGCTCGAGGACCTGAGCATCAGCAAGGTCGCGCCGCCGAGCGCGACGATCAAGCGCTTCGACGACCCGAACGGTGCGATCGCGGCGTTCCTGTCGGGACAGGCGCAACTGCTGGTGGTGGGCAACGACGTGGGCGCCACGATCATCGCGCGTCATCCGTCGATCGATCCGGAACAGAAGTTCTCGCTGTTCAGCTCGCCCGACCACGTCGGCCTGAACAAGAACGAGCCGCGCCTGATGCAGAAGGTCAACGACGCGATCGCCGGCGCAAAGAAGAACGGCACGCTGAACACCCTGTCGCAGAAGTGGCTGCACGCTGCCCTGCCGGCCGATCTGTGATGCGCAGCGCCTTCGCCCCGCACGCTCGACCCAAGGCATCGCGATGAGCTACGTGTTCGACTTCAGCGATTTCGGTCTCTACGCCGGCATGCTCGCGCGCGGCGTCGGCGTGACGCTCGCCCTGACCGCGGCCGCGACCGTGCTCGGTGGCCTGCTCGGCACCGGCGGCGCGTGGATCGCGCTCGCCGGCCCGCGTTGGGCGCGCGCGCTCGTCGCGTCCTACGTCGAGCTGATCCGCAATACGCCGTTCCTGGTCCAGTTGTTCTTCATCTTCTTCGGGCTGCCCGCGCTCGGCGTACACCTCGACGAAGCGCAGGCGGCCGTGCTCGCGATGACGGTCAACCTGGGTGCCTATGCGGTCGAGATCCTGCGCGCCGGGATCGAATCGGTGCCGCACGGGCAAGTGCAGGCCGCGCGGGCGCTCGGGCTGCACGGCCGGCAGGTGTTCGGCCACGTCGTGCTGCCGCAGGCGCTCGCGAACGTGTACCCCGCGCTGCTCGGGCAGGTCTTGATCGTGATGCTCGGCTCGGCGGTCGTGTCGCAGATCTCGGTGCCCGACCTGACCTACGCGGCCAACTTCATCCAGTCGCGCAACTTCCGCGCGTTCGAGATCTACATCGTCGTGACCGCGATCTACCTGCTGCTGTCGATCGCGCTGCGCATGCTGCTCAATCGCGTCGGCCGGCGGCTGTTCGCCGGCCGCACGCGCCACGGCGCGGCTGCCGCACCGCGGCGCACGCGGGTTGCCCGCTTCACGTGGCGCGCCCGCTCCCCTGAAACCCACCTGCCGACGGAACGTGCGCGATGATCGAATTCACCTTCCAGGACATTGCATGGAACCTGCTGCTCGCCGCGCGCTGGACCGTGCTGCTGTCGCTGATCACGTTCGCCGGCGGCGGCCTCGCCGGGTGCGCGCTGCTGGCGATGCGCATCTCGCCCGTGCCGGCGCTGCGCCGCTTCGTGATCCTGTACATCGAACTGTTCCAGGGCACGCCGTTGCTGATGCAACTGTTCCTCGGCTTCTTCGGATTGCCGCTGGTCGGCATCGACGTGACGCCGTGGGTCGCGGCGTCGGTCGTGCTGACGCTGAACGCCAGCGCCTGTCTGGCCGACATCTGGCGCGGCTGCGTCGACGCGGTCCCGCACGGCCAGTGGCACGCGGCGGCCAGCCTCGGCATGACGTGGACCCAGCGGCTGCGCTACGTGGTATGGCCGCAGGCGTGGAAGATCGCGCTCGCCCCGACCGTCGGTTTCCTCGTGCAGGCGGTGAAGAGCACCGCGCTCACGTCGATCATCGGGCTGACCGAACTGACCAAGACCGGCAACATCATCACCAACGCGGTATTCAAGCCGTTTCCGATCTATGCGATGGTCGCGCTGCTGTACTTCGCGATGTGCTTCCCGCTGACGTGGTATGCGCGTGCGCTCGAGCGCCGCTATCGCGTCGCGAAGGCGCGCTGAACCGGCGCCGCGCGCGCCTCATTACGATGCAGGGACTTTCATGATTTCCATCAGCAACGTTTCCAAGTGGTACGGCCAGTTTCAGGTCCTCGCCGAGTGCACGACCGAAGTGAAGAAAGGCGAGGTGGTGGTCGTGTGCGGCCCATCCGGCTCGGGCAAGTCGACGCTGATCAAGACCGTGAACGGCCTCGAGCCTTTCCAGCAGGGCGAGATCCTCGTGAACGGCCAGTCGGTCGGCGACAGGAAGACGAACCTGTCGACGCTGCGCTCGAA